>NZ_CP034186.1:0-300000 GCF_003860465.1 Deinococcus psychrotolerans | reverse complement strand
ACGGCGATCAGCAGCGCGTCCCCCGCCGCGTGACCGTAGCGGCTGTTGACGTTTCTGAACTGCTTGAGATCCAAGATCACCACCGACGGGCGCTGTCCGCTGGCCAGGGCTTGATTCAGCGCCCGGACGAAGGCAGGCCGGTTCATCAGATTGGTCAGGCCATCAGCGTAAGCCAACCGTTCAAGCTGCTTGAGATGCAAGTCGCGCTCGATGACCATGCTGGCCAGACCGGCCAGGTGGTCGAGCACCGGCTGGGCCTCAGCGAGGTCGCCCGTCTCCGGCTGGTGAAGTTCGAGCGTGCCGACGCGGGCGGTTCCGACCAGGATGTCTGCCGTCATTCCGGGCGCGGCTGGGCCGGGCAGCGCTTCATCGCCGAGGCACAACGCCGCCTGGGAGTGCGGGAAGGACGCTTCGAGGGCACTCAGGATCTGATCCAGAACTTCTTGCAGCGGTGCTCCCTGGGCGCACAGGTGCAGCGCCTGGGTCTGCCTGGCATTCATCATCAGCCGACGTTGACGCTCAGTATCGTCGCGGCCGTACCCGATCATCCGGTCGAGCTGTCCGTCCGATCCGAAGACCGGGTGATAGTGCCGCTGGTGATACCGGAGATGCCCGTCCGGGTCGCGCATGACCTCTTCCCAGTTGACCCAGCGGCGACTGCGGCTGGCCTCGTCAAAATGGCGCTGACGGTTGACCGCTATTTGCGGGTCGTGTCCGCGCCAGTGGCAATACTCCTCGTCGGTCAGCCCGATGATGCCCCGGCGCACCTCGGGATTTCCGGTGGCCGCCGGGTTGGTATAGACATAGCGTCCCTGCTCATCGAGGACGGCCACCTGATACGGGAGATCTTCGAGAATCGTCTGGTAGAATTTTCGCTGCTCAGCCAGTTCCCGGCGAATCTGCACTTCATCGGTGATGTCCCGCGCCACCACCAGAACGCCGGCCACCAGCGGGTCGCCAAGCAGGTTGGTCCAGGTGAAGGCCAGGCTTTTCCAGGAGCCGTTTTGATGGCGAACCTGATACTGACGCCATTCCGGAGCAGGTGGGGCGTTGAGATTGCTTTTCACTTCAGCGGCTTGCTCAAACGTGAGGAAATCGGCCGCTGGCTGGCCGAGCAGCGCCGCGACCTCGTAGCCGAGGCATTGATGGACGCTCTCGCTGGCGTAGATGATCTCGCCTTTAGCATCGAGAATCAGGACGAGGTTCGTGACCAGCGCCATAACACTCTGAGACACTTTCTCAAAGGCTTCTTGTTGGGCCGCCGTCATCTCAGGCACCGCCAGTTTGCTGGCCTGTCGGGACTGGGCCGGCAGACTCGGCCGCTGAAAGCCGTCACCAGCGCGTAGGCAGGCTGCCTCGTCTTTTCCCACAGGGCCATTCTTTGCAGCGTGTACCTGAAGAGCCTTGCCTGGTCAGCAGACCCGGATCGCCTCGGTGGTTCGGTACTGTGGGGTGAAAATGAGAGAGGGGCCTCAGCGGAGGACATAAGAGGAGTATAAAAAATGCCACTTTCTAACTTCTTACTCAGCAGCAGCCCAAATTGATGTGCTGGGCTTTGAAGGTCAGTGCAGCGCTTTTTCTGTCGGTCAGCACCACTAGACGCGCCACTGCCCAAGATTTGATGCTGCTGTAAGACTGCATCCTGCGTTATCAGCCCGCGTGCTTTGAGACTGTGGCAAAGGAAATCCGCCCCCGGTTCGCGTGATTCTCTTAATAAAGGGAGCCCAGTTCATGCGCCCCGGGTTTAATAGGGGGGTGACACCCGACGACCTCGAACGCGCTTGGAGCTTACGCATGAGTTCGCCTGACGTAGCCCGGAGCCTGGCCGAGGCCCATCCGCTTGGATCCGGGGCCCACGTGCTTCAGGCGTACTTGGCCTGGCGTGCCGGAAACCACAACGGAGCGCTGGAGGCGCTGGCGCCGGCCGCAGCGCAGTGGCCCCCGGAGACGCCCACCATCTGGCACGCCAGAGCCGTGGGCATTCAGGGCGACGTGCTGATGGAGCTGGGGCAAGGACGCCAAGCGCTGGCCTGTTTCGAGCAGCAGCTTCAGTGGGGGAGGGCGCTGGGTGACGCCGAGATGCAGGGACTGGCCCACAACGACATCGGGGTGTTGCTGATCTGGGATGATCCGGACGGTGCGCGGCAGCGCTACCAGATGGCCTACGACGTGTTTCAGGGCGCGGGAACCGCCCACCGCGCAGGGCTGGGACTGGCGGCCTTCAATCTCAGCGTGGCTTACCACGAGCTGGGAGACACCGTCAGAAGTGACGCCCTGCTCTCACACGCTCTGGACTTGTTGCAGCCAACGCAGGCTTGGCCGTACTGGGTGGGAACCGTTGCCCAACGGGCCTTGCGGCTGGCCGAGGCGGGGCAAATCGGGGAGGCCCGGCAGCTTTTTGTGGAGGCTGAGGTGTCTCAGCCGCAGTTGCCGTTGGACAGCTTGCTCACACTCCAGTTCTTCCGCGCCAAGCTGGAAGCTCAGCACGGCGCTGCCCATACAGCCCTGACCTTGCTGGACACTTTGCAGGCTTGGGTCGCCACCCGCCAGGACATGCTCGACGATTTTCTGGATGTTCGGGCGCAGGCCCTCTACCGCAGCGGGCAGCCGCACAAAGCGTATCTGGCCATGCGCGAGGTGCTGGAGGCCGTTCGCCGCCGCCACGACGAGGAGCGCACCACCCAGCTCAAAGCTTTGGAAGTGCTGGGCCGCCTTGAGCAAGCCCAACACGTCGCCGCCGCGCTACGGACGCAGGCCGCCACGCTCGAAATACTCAGGCGCGAGGCCAGCGCACTCAGCTTGACCGATGATCTGACCGGAGTAGGCAACCGCCGGGCCTTCGAGCAGTGGATTGACCTGCGCCGCCAGGAGGGGCTGCCGGTGGTGATGGCTTTCATTGATCTGGATCATTTCAAGGCCGTCAATGACCGCCACGGACACGCGGCTGGCGACCGGGTCTTGCAGAACGTCGTGCAGCTGCTGCGCCAGTTCACCCGGCCCGGAGACCTGCTGGCCCGGCTGGGCGGGGACGAGTTTGTCATCATCCGCGCCGACAGCAGATGCCAGACGCTGGCGGAGGATATGGAGCGTCTGCGGGCCGAGTGCGAACGTCAGTTCCGGCAGCCGTCTACGCTGGGAGAGCCGGTCACGCTCAGCATCGGGGTCATTCAGGCCACGAGCACCCTAACCGAGGATCTGCGCCGGGCGGATGAGGGCATGTATCAGGCCAAGCGGGCGGGCGGCAACCGGGTGCGCGTGCTCGGGTGACACGCGCTGCCCACCCACCTGCGCTCAACTTAGAGCAGGCGGATGTGGCTGCGCCAGCAAATGGGGAAGCTGTTCAGATCATTTCTGCGACGGGATAAGATCGAGCATCTTGACGGGTTGCACCACGTAGCCGGGATGGCAGTGAAGAACCCAGGGCTCTCCATTGATGGTGCTGAACGTGTTGGTCACGTACCAGCCACCGACGGCAAACGGAGGCACCCCGACCTTGAACCAGCGGCAATTGGTGCCCAGCGTCTGTGGATTGACGATCTGGTTGGACGGTTCGTTGATGACCGGCTCCAGTTCGGTGAGGGTGGCGTGGACTGCGCTTGGAAGCACCATCTGGACAGGGGCTTGTTGCACGGTGGCCGTGCTGATACGGGAAGGAATGGCGCTCCGAACACTTTGGGCGTGGCTGGCGCTCAAAAGGCTGAGGGCGGTTAGGGCGGTCAACGTGATCAGGTTACGCATGGTGGGTCTCCTTGTGTGCGCGAAGTCGGAGGTGGTGGATCGGTGGTCTAGTGGGTGCGCTCTCCTTTGAATGGAGTATGCGTAAGCGCCCCTGAACGACCCCTGAACAGCCCCTGAACGCCTGAGCAGGCCGGACTCAAGTGAGACTCGTGCTTCAGCCTCAAGTGCTACCCTCTCGTCATGCCTCTACTCGACACCGTCCGCAACCTGGCTCCCTACCTCCAGTCCTGGTTGGAGTACCAGCGCGATCTGGCGCGGGTGCCGGGCGTACAGGTGGCGGTGCGGGTGGGGGGTGAGCTGGCGGCGTCGTTTGCGCTGGGCGTGGCGAACGAGGCCACCGGACAGAGTCTCACTCCGCAGCACCTCTTCCGGATCGCCTCACACTCCAAAACCTTCACGGCCACGGCTATTTTCCAGCTGGCCGAAACCGGAACGCTGCGCTTGGACGATCTGGCGGGCCGCTGGCTGCCAGAACTGGCAGGGTCGCCGGCAGCGGAACTGACAGTGCGGGCACTTCTCGGACATCAGTCTGGCATCAACCGCGATGGGGCCGACAGCGACTACTGGCAGCAGCTCCACGATTTTCCTGACCGCGACGCTCTGGTGGCCCTGTGCCGGGCAGACGCCGTGTTCGCGCAGAATCAGTTCTTCAAGTACTCGAACATGGGCTACTCCCTGCTGGGCCTGATTATCGAGGCGGCCAGCGGCCAGACGTATGAGGACTACGTGGCCGCACACATCACTGGGCCGCTCGCGCTGACCAACTTGGGGCCGGAACTGCCGCGAGAACGCGAACCCGAGCTGGCCGCCGGGCACAGCGGACGGTTGGCAGGCAACGACGCCCGGCGTGCACTGCCGTCCACAGACACGCGGGCGATGGCGGCGGCCACGGGTTTTTACGGCACGGCGGAGGATGTCACGGCCTATTTTGCCGCGCACGCGCTGGGACGCGGCGAACTGCTCACGGACGCGTCCAAACGTTTGATGCAGCGCAAAGAATCCGAGATCAAGCGCCCTGCTGAGCGCTGGTACGGGCTGGGCCTCTTCGTCGAGAAGATCGGGGGCCGCACGGTCGTGGGCCATTCGGGCGGCTTTCCTGGGCACATTACGCAGTCGTGGCTCGACCCGGAATCGGGCTTGGCCGTGTCTGTCCTCACGAACTGTCTGGGCGGCCCTGCAACCGAGTGGGCAACGAATCTCATCAAGCTGATCGATCTGGCGGTGAACGCGCCCCAGAAAAAGATTGCCGACGCGCCGGGCTTTGATCTGGACACGTACACTGGCCGGTTTGCCACCGACTGGGGCGTATTCGATTTGGTCAATCTGGGAGGCCGCTTGGTGTCGTTGACGCCGCAGGGCGACTCTGCCATGAGTGCCACAGAACTGACCGTGGTGGACGCCGATACGCTGATGCCCGAACCGGAAGCCGGCTTCAGTGCAGTCGGTGAGCCGTTTGAGTTCCAGCGCAAGGCGGCAGGCGACATCGGGTGGGTGCGTCAGGGTGGTGGGCGGGCTTGGCCCGTTACGGCATACCGGCAGCGGGTGGGCCTCGCTCCGTTGCCCTGAGCGGTGACGTGAATGGACAGCCCCATCCAGCTCCTGACCTGCGCTGAAACTGACCGACACAGCTCCGAACAGACGTTCAGTGACGCACTTTCAGCGGGCTGACGGTGCGATCTGCCTGACTTCCACCCGGTTACGACCCGCGTTCTTGGCCGCGTAGAGAGCGTCATCAGCGGCCTGGATCACGTCCTGTGCAGAAAGGGTAGTCGGTTCCAGCCGGGCGACAGCAGCTCCTAGACTGATGGTCAGGCTGAGTTCAGGACATACTGTGGGCCAGTCGTACTCCTCAATCGTTCGCCTCAAGCGCTCACAGACACTCAGAGCTATTGAGGAATTGGCATCTGTCATCAGCAGCACGAACTCTTCACCGCCGTACCGGGCGAGCAGATCGCGCCGGCGCAACTGGCTCTTGAGCAACGCACCCACCTGACGCAGCACCTCGTCACCAATCAAGTGGGAGAAGCGGTCATTCACCGCCTTGAAATGATCGATGTCGCACACCACAATGCCGAGCTGCTGATCCGGTAACAATCCGCTCAGGGCTAAATCGAAGGCCCGGCGGTTGGGCAGCTCAGTCAGCGCGTCTTCATTGGCGTGCTGCTCAAGCCGCTTGAGTAATTTGGCGGTCTGGGCTTGGGCCGTCCGCAGGTCACGGTTGGTTTCTTCCAATTTGGCGTTCAGGTGCTGAACTGCCTGGCGTTCCTGCTCAGCCTGCTCCAGATCGAACTGTACTCTCAAACTCTGGAGCCGCTGATCGGAAGCGGCATTAAACAGTTCTCCATTGAGCTGGAGATGCTGTTCGATGTGAGTTAGCGCCTCTTGGTAGCGCCCTGCCTGCCGGTAGAGCCTAGAGAGAGCCAGATCAATTTCGCACAGCTTATCGCGGAGCTGACCTTGCTCGGCCAAAGCTCGTGCGAGGTGGAAGACGCCCAGAGCGTCCTCCACCTCGCCGGACTCGCCCAGCAGTTCGCCCAAGCGCAGCAGGCTCTTGGTCTGGCCCTGCTCATCTCCAATCTTCTGGCAAAGTTTCAGGCTCCGCTCAAAGAGGTGCCGCGCTTTTTCCCGGTGCCCTTGCTGCTGCGCCACCCGCCCCAAGAGAAGACCGAGACTGGAAATCTCGGCTTGGTCTCCGACTTGCTCCACCAGCACGTAGGTTTTCAGATACATGGTTTGAGCTTCTGGGAACTGCTTAAGTCCAAAATGAGCACACCCAGCATTCCGGAGCGCCATAGCGTCCAGCATGGGATCGTCTTCAGCCTGCACCACCTTCAGGCAAGCGACGGCGGCTTCCAGCGCGTCGTCATACCCCCCCATCTCGTTATAGGACACACTGAGATTATTAAGGGCGCGCCGTTCCACGGAAAGCAGAGCGTGTTGCCGGCTGAGGGCCAGAGCCATGAAGTGGTAGTGCAGTGCATTGGGATGATCGCTCATAGTGCTGTAGGTTGCCCCGATATTGAGGAGCGCGTTGGCCTCGCCTTCGACATTTTCCAAGGTCACGCTCAGGTGCCTGACCTGCAAGAAGAGTTTCAGAGCTTCGACTGGACGGCCCCGACGGGCCTTCACGATGCCCAATACGTTTAGACTGTCGCGCTGGCCCTGGTGATCCGCCAGTTCCACGTAGAGGTGCAGCGCCCGCCGCAGTTCCGGCTCCGCCGCATTGAAATTCCCCTGATTCATCAGTCCATACCCGAGATAAAGGGTGGCACGAACCAAGTCAGCGGTGTCCAGTGGCTGTTCCAACAATAGACGCGAGGCGCGAACACATTCCTGCGGATCGCTGCGCCGACATCCCCAGGCCGTATCCAACAGCGTCCGAATCTGGTTCAGGGAAAGGGGAGAGGATTCAGAGCTGGGAACCTGCACAGATAACGCCGTTTCAGATGGAGTTGGCGGTGGAGAGTTGGCTAGATTTTTCACTGAGCGCATCTTGGTCACATCAAACGCACCTCGAAGGGTATTTTACTCGCTCCCCCTCACAGCAACCTATCGGGTGTCTGAAAGAGCGTTCAGATTCCATGCCGAGCGGCCAAATCCAGCTGGGCGAGATGAGCGTCCCCGGAACAGGTCACCATGACCCCATGAACCGTTCCGCACCGCACCCGAACCGCCGCCAGACCCAAAATACTGAGGGTCTGGCGGCGGCTGGAAGCTCTGAATCAGTCAGTAATGGCAGCGAATGTCCGTGGGCGGTTTAGGCGTGCACTGGGGCTGGGTCACGCGCTCCCGCAACTGCTCGTTCTTTGCTCAGTCAGTCTTTCACAACCGGCGGGCAAGGTAGTCAGACATCAAGCGGTAGCTGCGGGTCTTTCCGGCAATGTCGCCCGCGCCGTGGCCCTCGTCACCGAACTCGACATACTCGAAATCCTGCCCCTCCTCGCGTCCGTTCGCCAGCAGCACGTCACGAAACCCCCTGGCCTGATTGATAGGGCAGCGTGGGTCGTTGGTGCCGTGCATCATCAGCAGGTGCGCCTTCAGGTCAGCGGCGTGGGTGATGGCGCTGCGGTCACGCCACAGCTCAGCGTTCTCCACCGGGTCGCCCATGATGGTGCGGAAGTAGTAGCCCAGTTGCGGCATCACCCGGCTGTTGTCCGCGTACAGTTGGAACAGATCGGTGATGCCCACGATGGGCACGCCCACCTTGAAGAGGTCTGGGTACTTCACCACCGCCATATAGCTGAGGTAGCCGCCGTAACTCCCGCCGAAGATGCCCAGTCGCGTGCCGTCCACTTCCGGCAGGGACTTGAGGTACGCGGCCCCGGCGGCGACGTCGGCCAGATCGCGCCCGCCCCAGTCCAGCAGGTTGGCGTCGCGCCAGGTCACGCCGTAGCCCGTACTGCCGCGCACATTGGGACACAGCACCAGGTAGCCCCGGTCTGCCAGAAACTGCGCCTGCGCGTCAAATCCCCGGAAGAACTGCGCGGTGGGCCCGCCGTGCGCGTGGATCAGGGCGGGGTAGGCTTTGCCTGTCTCCAGATTACGCGGCCTGTAGAGAATGGCAGGCACCATCAGTCCGTCCGCTGCCGGATACTTGACATACTCGCCCGGCACGAAGTCGGCGGGATCAACCTCGCCGTATTCGGCAGGCAGAAGCACCTCGGAGGTGTCGTCGGCAAGGTTGTACAGCAGCACTTCCAGCCGGGTCGTGGAGGTGACGAACTGAAACAGCATCCTGCCGTCCTGGGTAAATTGCGTTCCCAGCGCCAGGCCGGGCGGCAACTTCAGTTCACGCGCCTCGCCCGTCGCCGTGTCGTAGAGCACCGGCGTCAGGGTGCTGTCCACGTTGCGGACGGCGCTGAGCCAGCGACCATCCGGCGAGAAGCGCCCCATCTCTTCCTCGGTGCCTTCAGAAGTCAGCCACTGCACTTCACCTGTCTCCACGGTCAGCAGGCCCACCCGGTGGGTTCCGTCCGCGTCACTGCCGGCGGCCACGCGCAGGCCGTCTGGGTGCCACTCGCCCACGCTGTCCTGACTGCCCTCGCGCATCCGCAGGACGCGCCGCAAACCAGAGCCGTCGGCATTCATGACGTAGCCGTCGGTGTTGCGGAGATCTTCGCTCTCATTGGTGCTCAGCGTCAGGCGCGTGCCATCGGGACTCCAAGCGGCGGCCTGAGTGGCGTTCGGGAGCGTGGTCAGCGCTGTCCAAGCCGATTCACCCTCCTTCGTCAAGTCGTAAACATGCACGTTCATCTGCCCGCCGCGCGTGCTGTTGACCAGCAGTCTCTGGCCATCCGGGTGGGCGGCTACTGCGTAATCCATGCTCTGCGGCGCGTGCTGGAGGGCCTTCACTTCACCGGACGCCAGATTCAGATCAAACAGCGCCTGCCGCTCGTCGCCGTTGTGATCCCGGCTGAACATCAGGCTGGCATCGTCCGCCGACCACACGAAGCCCGCCCGAACCGCCTTGGGGGCCTGACCGTCGGTGACCTGACGGCGCTCACGGGTGGCGAGATCGAGCGTACACAGCTCGAAACGGCCTGTCCAATCGGCGTAGAAGGCCACCTGCTGGCCGCTGTGAGAGATGTTGAGCGCCGCCACCGTGGGCAGGGCCGCCAGGGCTTCCAGAGAAATGCGTTCTTGCATAGCGCCAGTCTTTCACAGGGAGAGAGGTGCCATCTGAAGCGAACAGCACTTGATCCAGCATCTTAAGGAACTCGAACGGGAGTTGGAAATTGCACGACAGGAACGGGATATCCTGAAAAAAGCACTGGTCTATCTTGGGCAGAACAGACGCCCTTGAGGACGCTTGCCCGCTTTTTCGCCAAGCAACCCTGATTTTTCGCTTCATCGCCCGGCATCACGATGAATTCCCAGTGGAACGCGTGTGCCGAGTTCTCGATGTCAGCATCAGTGGGTATTACGCTTTGCGGGGAAGGCCAGACAGCGAGAGAATCGCAAAAGACCGAAGTTTGACGGCCAGAATCAGGAAAAGCTTCGAGGACAGCTGCGGGACGTACGGTGCGTTGCGCATCAAAGCAGACCTCTGTGAGCAGGGAGAGCAGGTGAGCCGTCAGCGCATCGGACGCCTGATACGACAAGCTCAGCTTGTCGCGCGAGGGAAGCAAAAGTTCCGGACGACGACCAAAGCAAAATCATCCCATCCAGTCGCAGAAAATCTTCTTGCCAGGAATTTTGACGCCGATGATCCGAATCAGAAATGGGCGACGGACATCACGTATTTACCCACCCGGGAGGGTTGGCTGTACCTGGCCACGGTCATGAACCTGTACTCACGGAAAATCGTCGGCTGGGCGCTGAATGAGCGACTCCACACGCCGCTGGTTACAGCGGCGTTGGGAATGACCGTAGAGCGTCGACAGCCACCAGGAGGGCTGCTCCACCATTCAGATAGGGGGAGCCAATACACGAGTGAGGTGTACAAGGAGGCGCTGGACAGACTGCACGCGGTGCAGAGCATGAGCGAGAAAGGAGAATGCTGGGATAGCGCCGTTCAGGAGAGCTTCTTCGCGACGTTGAAGACGGAACTGGGACTTGGAAAGGCGCAGTGGGCCGTGCCCAGACACGAACGGAGGTCTTCGAGTGGATTGAGGTGTTCTACAACCGCCAGCGTCGTCACTCCGCGTTGGGCTACCGGTCCCCGGCGGCCTTTGAGGAGCAAGCCCCCATCCCGAACTGAGCCTCCACCAAACCCTTGACAGATCAATCTGCGGCGCTACGATCTTTGGTTCTATGCACGATCTAACCCTTTTTCGGGACTCGAAGACCCGTATTCACAGCGAGACCACTGTGATCGGGGATGCTATGTATCTGGGCATCTGGCAAGACCACAGTTATTCCACCACACCGCATAAGGCGTCAAAGACTTTGTCTTCGACGCCAGAAGAGCGTCAGAACAACCGTATTCTGGCCTCAACCCGTCAATCCGTGGAACATGTCATCCGACGTTTGAAAATTTTCAGGGTGTTGAAAAAGACATACAGACATCGCAGACGACGCTTCTCACTCCGCGTTCATTTGATTACAGCCCTCTGCAATCTCACGCGGCTACGCCAAAACTGACTTTCGCAGGAGGTCTATTGTTCCTTCAGCTTGCCACTGAATTCGCAACTTTTTTGGATCGAGATTCAGGGGTCATATCCTGAAACAACGCCGTTGTGGAGAGCGTTTTCAGCTCCCGTTTCAGGGAGCTGTTCAAGGAGACAATTTTCGAAACCTGTGTGGTTAGTAAGTAAGCCATTTTCGAGTTTATTGAGGTCTTTTATAATCGCCAGCGCCACCACTCGTCCTTGGGACACTTGACACCCACCAACTTCGAACCCCAAGCTACAGCCGCTTAACCTCAGCTACGCAAATTCGGCGCAAATCCAGTTTGTGTGTAAATGTGAAGAGTAAGTGTATCTCGGCTACTCATCCGCCTATGCCTGAGCACGGAAAGCCAACTCCACTGTAGCTTCTGGTCTAGAGCACTCAGCGGGCTACCGGACTGGACTGAGAACTTCCGCCCCTTCGCTGCGGCATTGCACTGTCAGACCCAGCCACTGCCAAAAGCACCACCATGCAACCTGAACTCAGATGCGTTGCCGGTGCAGGAACTGTCCACTCCCTCGCTCGGTTATCAGTCGTCCTTGATTGATCACTGTCTGTCCCCGGACAAACACTGTCACCGGCATACCCCGGACTTCCATCCCCTCGTACAAGCTGTAATCGACGGCACCGTGGTTGGTCTTGGCTGTAATCGTGTGCGGGCGCTCCAGATCCCACAGCGCCAAATCGGCGTCATAGCCCGGCGCAATAGCCCCCTTCACGCCGCCGAGGCCGAAGCTGCGGGCAGGATTGGTAGCGGTCAGGGCCACGAAGCGCTCCAAACTGAAATGACCGCCGCGCACGCCCGCTTGGTGCAGCACCACTAAGCGCTCCTCGATACCGGGCACGCCGTTGGGAATCAGGGTGAAATTGTCCTTGCCTAGAGTCTTTTGGGTATCGAAACGGAACGGACAGTGATCGGTGCTGATGACACTGAGCGTGCCGTCACCCACCGCCGCCCACAGTGCGGCCTGATCTTCCTTCTCACGGAGCGGTGGACTGCACACCCACTTGGCTCCCTCGAAGCCGGGACGGTCTAAGTCGTCTTTGGTAAAAAAGAAATACTGGGTGCAGGTCTCGGCTGTGACGCGTGCCCCCCGCGCTTGGGCCTCACGCACCCTCGCCAACGCCGGGCGGCAGCTCAGGTGGACGATGTAGAGCGGTGCGCCCAACACCTCAGCCAGCGCAATCGCCCGTCCGGTAGCCTCGGCCTCCAGCTCTGGAGGACGGGTTAGGGCGTGATACTTGGGAGCCGTCTCGCCACGGGCGATGGCCTCGGCCATGAGAATCTCGATGGCGTCGCCGTTCTCGGCATGCACCAGCGTCAGCACGCCGGCGTCGCGGGCACGCTCCAAGCAGCGGAACATCGCCGTGTCATCGACTTGCAGGGTGTCCTTGTACGCCAGAAACAGCTTGATGGACGTGACGCCCTGATCCGGCAGACCAGCAATCTCGTCCAGCACCTCCGGCAGCGGATCGGTCACGGCGACGTGAAAGCCGTAGTCGATGACGGCTTGCCCCTTTGCCCTGCCGTGCCAGGTGTCCAGCGCCGCTCTCAGGCTGCTTCCTTTGGACTGAATGCAGAAGTCGAGGTGCGTGGTGGTGCCACCCATCGCCGCCGCGACCTGGCCGGTGTAGTAATCATCACAGGTCACAGTGCCCATCGAAGGCATTGACAGGTGGGTGTGAACGTCGATGCCGCCCGGCAAGACGTGTTTGCCGCTGGCGTCGGTGATCTCGTCGCCGGATTGCGCCAAATCTAGCCCCAGCGCCGTGATCTTGCCGCCGTCCACCCGCACGTCAGCTTGAAAACGGCCATCTGCCGTGACGACCGTACCGCCGCTGATGATCAAGCTCATTCGGTTGTCTCCAGTTTGACTCTTGCAGCTTGAGAAAGTTGATCTGTGTGGATGAATTTCTCCTCTCTCACTTCACAGGCCAAACGCTTCCAGACCAGCGATCAAGCGGTCGACTTCGGCTAGGGTGTTGTAGTGGGCCATCGAGACACGCACCACGCCCTCCTCCTGATCGAGGCCCAAGCTCTGAATCAGGCGGTAAGCATAAAAATGTCCGTAGCGCACTGCGATGTGCTGCCCGTCCAGAAATTTGGGAAGCTCCGACGAGGCCACACCATCCACCACGAAACTGATGGTGTCCACCCGCGCCGAAGGATCTGCCAGCGGATGCCCGATGACCCGCACATTGGGTTTGGTGGCAAGGTATTCGAGCAGTCGCCCGGCCAGCACCGCTTCGTGCGCGGCAAAGGCGTCGAACACGCCGCTGAGACTGTCCACCCCGAGCCGCGACTGAAGGGCGCTCATGTAATCGGTCACGCCCGTCAGGCCGTAGGTCAGCTCATAGTTGAGGTTGCCCGGCTGAAGTCGGTACGCCGCCGCGTCCGGCGAGACGAAGAAGTGGTTAATGCTGGGCAGTTCGAGGAGGTTCTCCAACTTGCCGAACAGCAGCGAGATGTGCGGGCCGTAGACCTTGTACCAGCTGAACAGGTAATAGTCCACGTCCCAGGCCTGAACGTCGACCATTCGGTGCGGCGCGTAAGCCACGCCGTCCACGAACACTTTCGCGCCGCGCTGATGCACGAAGCGGGTAATTTCCGGCACCGGATTGATGGTGCCCAGCACGTTCGAGACGTGCGTGAAGCAGACCAGCCGGGTGCGGTCGGTCATCAGGGTACCGAGCGTGTTCAGATCGAGTTGCAGCGTCTGGGTATCGATCTTCCAGATTTTGGTTTTGATGCCGCGCGATTCCAGCCGTGTCCAGGCTCCCACGTTCGCCTCGTGGTCGGTGTCGGTGATGATGATCTCGTCGCCGGCTTTCAGGAATTCGCCCATTGAGGAGGCCAGATTGGCGACGAGCTGCGTCGAACTGCCGCCCAGAACAACCTCACGCGGATCGGCGGCGTTGACAAAGTGGGCCGCCGCCTGCACACCCGCCGCGACGCGGGCGCTGGCTTCCTGCGACACGGCGTAGCTGGCCCCAAGCTGCACGCTGGTGCCGGTCAGGTACTCGCTGACGCGTTCGGCCACGCCGCGCAGCACCTGTGAGCCGCCCGCATTGTCGAAAAAAGCCCAAGGACTGTCGAGCGCCGGAAACTGAGAACGGATGAAGCCGAGGTGCGGCTCCAGCGGTGAAACGGTAGGGGAGACGGGAACGGGAAGTGTGGTCATAGGGTCTTCCTTGTAAACGAATCAGGGCGCGAAGGGAATCTGAAGTCTGTACTGCTGGCTTGGTGCTGCTGGTTTATTCTCAGCGGCTGGCCCGCTGTTTGGCCCGCGCTTCAAAGCGGCTGACGAGGCGCACCAGCGGAAAGAGCAGCACCACATAAATCAGTGCCGCGCCCACCAGCGGGGTGGGATTGGCCGAGAGTGCTTGCTGCGAGGTGGCCTGCTGGAGCAGTTCGGGCAAAGCCACCACCGAAGCGATGGCTGTATCCTTCATAATCGAGACGGCATTGCCGGTCAGCGGCGGCACCACGATTCTGAGCGCCTGCGGCAAGATCACGCTGGTCATGACGTCCCAGCCGCGCAG
The DNA here is from genome assembly GCF_003860465.1 of Deinococcus psychrotolerans. Classification (NCBI taxonomy): domain Bacteria; kingdom Thermotogati; phylum Deinococcota; class Deinococci; order Deinococcales; family Deinococcaceae; genus Deinococcus; species Deinococcus psychrotolerans. The sequence continues at coordinate 285,609 of NZ_CP034186.1, read as the reverse complement.
GCCCAGCGAGCGGGCCGCCTCGAACTGTCCGGTGGGAATCGCCTCGATGCCTGAGCGGATAATCTCGGCCACATACGCTGAGGCGATCAAGGCAATCGCCAGAACGGCGCAGGTAAAAGCGGGCAGCAAAATCTTGACGAACGGCAGAGCGTAGTAGATCAGCACCATGAACACCAGCAGCGGCATGGCCCGCAGCACGTCGATGTAAAAACGCACCAGCGCCCGCAACCAGCGCGGCCCATACAGGCCCATCAGCGCCACCACCAGGCCCAGTAAAGTGCCCACAACGGCGCTGATCACCCCCAGCTCTAAGGTGATCAGCAGGCCGCGCAGCAGAGCAGGCAGCGCCGATTGCAGCACGCCGAGATTGAAGAAAGTGTCGAGCAGTTTCACCGGCACCCGCCATCAAATGAGCGCAATTATTTGGGCATCGGCAAGAGGGTGGCCGTCGAGGTTCCCTTCTCCGGCAAGACCCCGAACCATTTCTGGTGCAGCTTGGCAAGGTAGCCGCTCTTCTTCATGGCGTCGAGTTGGGTGTTGAACTGCGCGGCCAGCGGATTGTCTTTGGCGAACATCACGCTGTACTGCTCGCCGGTCTTGAGGCGCTCCACGACTTTAACGCCGCCAGTGATTTTGGCGTAATACAACAGAGCCGGAATATCGGAGATGTAGCCGTCGATGCGCCCGGCCTTAAGGTCGAGCATGGCCGGATTCAGGCCGGTGTACTCACGGATGGTGTAACCGTACTGGGCCTGATGAGCAGAGGCCCACACCGCGCCGGTCGAACCGGTGTCCACGCCGACGGTTTTGCCTTTGAAGGTATTGATTTTGCCGAGGGTGCTGCCACTCGCCACCGTGAGGGACTGGTCGGAGTCATAGTAGGGCTGCGCGAACGACACGGTTTCCAAACGCTTTTTGGTGATGGTGATGCTGGAAATGGCGGCGTCGATGCGCCCCGACTGCACGGCGGCGAACAGGCCGTTGAACGGCGTGTTGACGACGTTGACCTTTTTGCCCAGATTTTTGGCGATCTCGCTGACCAGCTCGATTTCAAAGCCGACGTTGGCTCCGCTGGCGTCTTGAAATTCCCACGGCACGTTGCCGATGTTGGCTCCGACGTTGATCGTGTCCTGAGCCTGAGCGCTCGCTGCCAGCAGTAGAGAAATCAGCAGCAACCCGCCGCGTGCGGTCTTCGTTCGCTTCATTTGAAATCCTCCGGAAAATCCTAGATCTCGAATCTTTGAATCTCGAACTTGGAGTGCCGCCGACTGTGCGGGCGCTCCCCAGCCATAAAGGAGCATCCTCAGATCAGCCGAAGATGGCTTTAATGAGCTACAGCTTAAGGCGAACTTAGACGCCTTGTCTACTCCACAATTGAATTTGCCTGCCGAGTCTACCGCTTCCAGCGCTCAGCCCGACCGACTCAGTTCACTGCTGCTCTCGGGGGGCAGGGAGAGAAATGGATTCTCTCCTAACGCGCCAGTGCAGATGAGTGCGGCTCAAGAGTTTACTTGGGCGTGCTCTGGTGGCTGAATCCTGAACTGAAGTCGGGAAGCAGGACTCGGCACGCTAACCTGTGCAGATGAGCCGTTTTCACCAAGCCGACCCCGAGCCCCCAGAGGCGGCAAGAACAACGCCGCAAATTCCACAACGCCGCAAGCCCGCCGCCGCGCCCCTGCTGATCGTGGGGCTGATTCTGGTGGCGCTCAACCTGCGCCCGCCCATCGCCGGGTTCGGGCCGCTGCTGTCTCAGATCCAAGCAGAGCTCAACGTCAGCGCGGCCACACTCAGTTTGCTGACCACCTTGCCGCTGCTGTGCTGGGGCATCCTGGCCCCCCTCGCGCCGCTGCTGAGCCGCCGCTACAGCAACGAAACCATCATCTTGCTGGCCACCGCGCTGATCGGGTTGGGCAGCGTGCTGAGGATCGGCGCGACGCTGCCGGTCATTTTGATGGGCACGGTGCTGGTCGGCGCGGGCATCGCCCTGAACAACGTGCTGCTGCCCAGTTTGATCCGGCGCGATTACCCGACCCGCGTCGGGCCGATGACCGGGTTGTACACGCTGGCGGTGGTGGGCGGCGCGGCGCTGGCCTCGGGGGTGGCGGTGCCGCTGATGACTGCGCTGGGCGGCGCGTGGCGCTCGTCGGTGGGCGTGTGGATCTTGCTGGCGGCGGCTGGCGTGCTGGCTTGGCTGCCCGCCGTCTTCGGGCGGCAGACACACGCCCGAACAGCAGTCAAAGGGGGGCCGTCAGTGTGGAAAAATCCCTACGCGCTGCCGGTGACGCTGTACATGGGCTTTCAGTCGCTGGTGTTTTTTACTTGGCTGACTTGGCTGCCCAAAGTGCTGCAAGACGAGGGCTTCACGGCGGCGCAGGCGGGGCTCATGCTGGCCTTTGCCAACGTGGTGCAGTTGCCTTTCACACTGGCGGTGCCGGTGCTGGCAGCGCGGCCCCGGCTGCTGGTGCCGCTGGCGGTGGTTACAGCACTCATCAGCGCGGCGGGCGTCATGGGCCTGCTGCTTGCGCCGCTGACGCCGCTGCCGTGGCTGCTGCTGCTGGGCATCGGCGCGGGCAGCACCTTTCCGCTCGCGCTGATGTTCATCGCTGTGCGGGCCGACAATCTGGCGCAGGTGCCGCAGCTCTCGGCGACGGCTCAGGGCTTCGGCTACGCGCTGGCGGCGACTGGCCCATTTCTCTTCGGAGCGCTGCACGACAGAGCGGGCAACTGGCACGCGCCGCTGCTGTTCTTGCTGGCGATGACGGGCTTGGTGCTGATTACCGGGGTGGCAGCCGGCCGGACACGGAGCAGACCAACAATTTGAAACGAATGCCGCTAAAGATAAGCATGTCCCCAAACAGTGTTCAGACGTGTTCAACTCGCAGCAGAGGCCGCTCAATGCCGTAAGTATCAATCACATTTGAAGGTTGCATCTTCGCCTTTGCTGCTCCGGCCCCCTTATACTCAGGCCAAACGAAAACACATTCCTTATTGGTTCAAAGTTCGGGTCTGTCAAGCCACAGGAGCGTGCTGTGAAGAATCTGGAACTTGCCGCCAGCGGTGCAGAGTCGGTGGCCTGAACTGATCAGCGCGGGCGGCGACGTGCTCTCTCACTTTTACGACTCAGGAGGCCAAATGTCTCGATGCTCCAATTCAGCAGCAGATCATCGCCATTTCGCAGCCGCAGTTCGGCACCAGACTTCTGCGGATCAGGGCTTTGAGCAGCCCGCTCAAATTGGCTATTATGCTGGGTCGCTGGCGGGAGAACACCTCAATGTGCTGCGGCTGAGGAAACGGGCGTGAGCGGCTTCCTGCTGGCCATTGACGCAGGCACCGGCAGCGTCCGGGCGGTGCTGTTCACGCCGCAAGGCCAGCAAGTCGCGGTGGCCGCTCAGGAATGGACGCACGAGAATGACGGCACCCCCGGCGTGATGGACTTTGCCGTGGAGCGCAACTGGGGCGTGATCTGTCAGTGCATCCAGCGGGTGATGGCTCAGGCCGGGGCCGCGCCGGAGAGCATTCTGGCCGTCAGCGCCAGCAGTATGCGCGAGGCCATCGTGCTGTATGACGAGTCTGGCCGCGAGATCTGGGCCTGCGCCAACGTGGATGCCCGCGCCGCCGAGCAGGTGCGCTTGCTTCAGCGCGACCACGCGCAAGTCGAGCGGCAAACTTATCAGGAAAGCGGCCAGACTTTCGCGCTCAGCGCCGTGCCGAGACTTTTGTGGATCAAGCAGCACCAGCCGGACGTGTTCGGGCGCATTCACCGCGTCAGCATGCTCAGCGACTGGGTGCTTTACCGACTGGGCGACGTGCTGGCCAGCGATCCATCCAACGCCTGCACCAGTGGGATGTTCAGTTTGCTTCGCCGCGACTGGTCGAGGGTAGGCCTAAACGATCTGGGCTTGCCCAACGAACTGTTTCCCCCCGTTCTCGAATCCGGCACCGCCTTTGCGGTCGTCACTCCACGCGCCGCCGAGGAGTCTGGTTTGCGGCCCGGCACACCCGTCGTGATGGGTGGGGGAGACGTGCAACTCGGCTGCGTGGGGCTGGGCGTGGTGCGTCCCGGTCAGACGGCCATTCTGGGCGGCACATTCTGGCAACAGGAAGTCAATCTGGCTGAGCCCAAAACCGATCCGGCAATGGACATCCGCATCAACTGCCACGCGGTGCCGGGGGTCTGGCAGGCCGAAACCATCTCCTTTTTTGTGGGCGCGGCGATGCGCTGGTTTCGCGACACGTACTGCGACGAGGAGCGCCGTCAGGAGCAGCTGGGCGGGCGCGACGCCTACAGCTCACTGGAAGAGCAGGCCCGCCAGGTGCCGCCCGGCGCTTACGGCATCATCCCGATTTTCAGCGATGTCATGCGCTACAGCGCTTGGTATCACGCCGCTCCGTCGTTCCTCAATCTCTCGCTTGATCCTGTCAAATCCAGCCGGGGCGCACTGTTCCGGGCGCTGGAGGAACATGCCGCTATCGTCAGCGTGCAAAACCTGCTGCTGATTCAGCAATTTACCCGCGTGGACAGCGAGGTACTGACCTTCGCGGGCGGCGGCAGCAAGGGTGAATTGTGGTGCCAGATTCTGGCCGACGTGAGCGGTAAGCCTGTGCGGGTGCCGGTGGTCAAGGAAGCGACAGCGCTGGGCACGGCGATTGCCGCCGGAACGGGCGTGGGCGTCTACGCCTCGCTGGTCGAGGGCGGCGAGGCGCTGGTGAGTTGGGAGCGCACCTACCAGCCAAACCGGGCGCTCGGGTCACTGTACGCTGAGCTAACCGGCCGCTGGCAAATTGCCTACGCTGCCCAGCGGAGTTTGGTGGATCAGGGCATTACCACTTCGCTGTGGAAAGCTCCGGGACTCTAAAGGAGAACGATATGCACAAAGCCAAAATTGACGAGACGCCCCTACGCTACGACACCTACGGCCCCGGCTACCTTTCGCGTGGCCCGCGCACCGATTTCGGCGTGGTGGTGTTACCGCCCGGTCAAGATTTTCCCAACCATTACCACGAGCGCACCGAGGAATCGTTTTACACCCTGGAAGGAAACGCGGTGATGTGGACGAATGGCCTGCGAGTAGAACTGGGGCCGGGCGATTACCACCGCTGCGACCCGATGGAGATGCATTACCTCGTCAACGAGGGCAAGGTGCCGTGGCGGGCAGTGTTCATCAAAGCGCCGCATAACCCCGACGACGGTGTGGTCGTGGAATGGAAGCCGGGCCAGCCGGTGCCGGACATCGGGCCAAAGCTCGGCAACGACGGTGACCTTTAGAACGCCTTTCCCGGCAGCCGAGGCTCTTCACAACAAGGCCCGCACCCGCTCCCAGTCCAAGCTGGCTTTGACCCGCTCGGCAATGGCGTCCAAGCGGGCGTCCAGAGTGTCCAAGCTCTCCGGCAGCGGTAAACCGGCCCAACCCAAGAAGCGCTCCAAGTACGCTGGATTTTCCAGCAGGCCATGAAGGTAGGTGCCGCGCACATTGCCGCTGCGCCACAGCAGCTCGGGAGCGAGTTCGTCCACCGCGCCGCCCACGCGGGTGTGGCCGTGATGAATTTCGTAGCCTTCCAGCTTGAGGCCCGTTTCTGAGTCGGTGAATGTGGTTAGACGGGTGGTTTTGGCAGGGGCAAATTCGGTGTCCAAGTGGAGGAGCCCCAATCCTGAGCTTTCCGGCGGGCCGTCTACGCCGTGCGGGTCGCTCAGGCGCTCGCCCAGCATTTGCAGGCCGCCGCAGATGCCCAGCACCGGCATGCCCCGCTGCGCTTGCCGCACCACTTCGGCGGCCAGACCGCTGGAACGCAGCCACGCCAAATCAGCTGCGGTACTTTTGCTGCCGGGCAAGATAACGGCCCGCGCTCCCTCTAGCTCGGCGGGCGAGGTCACCCAGCGCAGCAGCTCGCCCAGCGGCGCGAATTCATCTAAGTTAGAAATGCGCGGCAAGCGGGCCACCGCCACAAAACCTTCTGACGAACCTGAGGGTTCTCGTGACACCACCCCGTCTTCCTCCGGCAGCGGAATATCCAGCATCGGGATGACGCCGAGGGTGGGGACACCAGTCTGCTGCTCCAACCACTCGGGCGCGGGCGAGAGCAGGCGGGCGTCGCCGCGAAAACGGTTGAGCAAAAAGCCTCCCAGCAACTGCCGCTCATCGGCGCTCAGGCAATGCCAGGTGCCGAGCAGGTGAGCAAACGCGCCGCCCCGGTCTATATCGCAGGCCAGCAGAACACGCGCTCGGACTTCCAGCGCCACCCGCATGTTTACGATGTCGGAGCTTCGCAGATTGACCTCGGCGGGGCTGCCCGCGCCTTCGATCACCACCACGTCGTACTCGGCCATGAGACTGTGCAGGGCGCTCTGCACGTGCGGCCATAGGTGCGGTTTGCGCTCCCGCCAGCCCAGCGCGGTGAGTTCGGGATTGGCCTTGCCCAGCAGCACCACCTGCGAGCGGGTGTCGGCTTCAGGTTTGAGCAGCACCGGATTCATCCGCACGTCGGGCGTGACCCGCGCCGCCCGCGCCTGCACCAGTTGAGCGCGGCCCATTTCCAGGCCGTCCGGGGTCACGCCCGCGTTGTTGCTCATGTTTTGGGCTTTGAAAGGAGCCACCCGCACACCTTCATTTGACAAAATGCGGCACAGTGCGGCGCACAGATAACTTTTTCCGGCGTTGCTGGTGCAACCCTGAATCATGATGGCCTTACCCATACAGCCTCCTTAGAGCATTTGTCCGTTCCATTGTTGTGGAAAAGCACCCCACCAATTCCACTCCCATCTGCTCTAACACGTATTTCGCTCGCTCCGCTCGGTCGTAAAAGTTTTGAAACTTTTACGACAAATGCTCTATGGACTCGATCAGCGCGGCATTCTCACCCGGCAAGCGGGCCGACACCCGAATCCACTGCGGCAGGTCGTAGCTGGTACAGTCCCGGACTTTGATGCCGGAGGCGAGTAAGACGACGCTGACCTGCTGAGCATTTCCGACTTTAAGCAGCAAGTAAGGTGTGCCGAGGTGCTGAACTGCCCCAAACAAGCCGAGCTGCTCGGCCAAATCCTCCGCGTGACGCCGAACTTGTGGCAACGTTTGAGCCAAAAACGCCTGCGCTTCGGGCAAACTCGCCAGCACCGCCGCCGTGCTCGCCGGAACGTGCCAAGCCGGAGCCAGATTATCGAGGGCGCGGATCAGCTGAGCCGCCGCCAGCGCGTAGGCGGGCCGCGCTCCCACCAAACCGTGCGCTTTGCCCGGCGACAGCAACCGGATCAGGTGGGGATGCCTCGGCGGGTCGGGCAATCCCGCGAAGGCGGCGTAGGCTTCGTCCACGATCAACAAAGCGCCGGAAGCCGCGCACTGCTCGGAGAGCTGGCTGAGCTGGTCGGGAGTCGGCGCTTGCCCCGTCGGATTGTGCGGATAACCGACGTAGACCAAAGCTGCGTTTGGAGGTAAATCGGTGGGCACATCAGTCATGACCTCGATCCGGTTGCCCTGCAGCTGAGCGGCGCGGGCCAGCTCACCAAACGGGGCGTGAAGGCTCAGCAGCGTGCCGCCAACCGGTAAAAAAGCGCGGGCAAGGCGGTGCAGCAGATCGGACGCGCCCACCGACACCGCCACGTTTTCAGGATTGACGCCGTGCCAGTCGGCCAGCTGGCGTCTCGTCTCAAAGTAGGTGGGGTCGGGGTAATGGGTGTGGTCGGCGTCGAGGAGCGCCTTCAAGAGAACTGGATTAGGGCCATACGGGTTGGCATTGACGCTGAAATCCAGGCCCCTGAACGGCTCAGCGCCCGGGCCACCGTGTGGGACACGTGGAAGGAGCTCAGGCACGACTTTTCCCTTTGACGAGCAGCACCAACAGCGCCAGACCAAAAGTGCGCTCCGCCAGTTGCAGCGCCCTCGGCAAGTCGGCGGCACAGGGTGAGCGGCCCGCCGGGTTGAGGGTGTAGACGACGCGTTTGTCTAATCTGATGCCCAGCGCCCCCGCAAAAGCGCTCATCGGATGGCCCGCGTTGGGACTGGTGGTGGTGCAGCGATCTCGCCACCAGACTCGCCAAGCTTTCGGCTGCCCAGCCACCACCAAGGCGCACAGGGCCGTCAGGCGGCTGGGCGCGAGGTTGAGCAGGTCGTCGGTTCGGGCCGCCGATTTGCCCGCCCATTCCAGCTCGGGCGTGCGGTAGCCCCACATGGCGTCGGCGGTGTTGGCGTAGCGGTAGAAGGCGGCCAGTCGTAGCCCCCCCACCCGGTAAGCCAGCAGCGGCGCAATTAGGCTGTCAGAAAGGTTCTCTGCCAAGCTTTCAATCGCCGCGCCCGCCACTTCGCAGGCGCTCAGCTCGGCGGTGTCGCGGCTGACCAAGTGCCATGAAAGCAAGCGCCGCGCTTCAGGCAAGTCGTCATGGGCCAAAGCGCTATGGACTTCTCTGACGGCGTCAAAGAGCGCTCGGCGGGCCAGTAGGGGCTTGAGCAGTACGCCCTGCGCCCACCACGGCAACCGCCGCGCTTGCTGCCCCGCCGCCGCGCTGATGACCGCGCCCAGCGTCCAGGTCAGCGTGCCCTCCGCCAGTTGGAGGAAAGGCGTTTGACCCCGCCACTGCTGCCGCGCCCACTTGAGGTAATTTCCCATCCAGACCACCGGATGAAGGCGGGCAGGCGGCTCACCCCAGGCGTCCAGCGCGAGAGCCAGCAGCACGGCTCGCCTCAGTATTCCACCCCGATCTGCGCTCCGATTCCGGCGCTGTAGGCGTGCTTGACCGGCTGAATCTCGCTGACGGTATCGGCCAGCTCGATCAGTTCGGGCAGAGCGCCGCGCCCGGTAATCACCACGTGCATCAGCGGACTGCGGGCTTTCAGGGTGGCTTCCACCTCCGGCCAACTAACCCAGCCGTATTTGAGCGGATAGGTAAACTCGTCGAGCACGATCAAATCGTATTCGCCCGCCTCGATGGCCGCCTTGGCCAGTTCCCAGCCGTGCGCGGCCATCTCGGCGGAGTTCTCCAGGTTGCGCGAACGCCAGGTAAAACCGTCGCCCAGTCCTTCATACGGCAAGCCCAGCGCGTCGAGGGTACGGTGCTCGCCGAATTTGGCATTCTCGTGCTTGAGAAACTGAAACAGCCGTGTCTTGAGGCCGCGCCCGTGCGCCCGCATCATCAGGCCCAGCGCGGCGGTGGTTTTGCCCTTGCCGTTGCCGGTGTTGACGATGATCAGCCCCCGCCGACCCTTGCTGATGCCTTCCTGCTTGGTGTGGCTGTCGTTGGCTTCCTGCAATTCCTGCATGGCGGCCTCACGGCGCTGCCGGGTCGCTTCGTCGCCCGAAGTCATTTCAGCGCCTCCGGATGAATCAGTTGGATCAACGTTCTCAGGGCGTCGGGCAGGCGCGGCCCCGGACGCGACAGCGCGTCGTTTTGCTCCGGCGTGACCTTGAAGACGCGGCCCGCTTTCACGGCGCTCAGGGTGTTCCAGCCGGGCCGGTTCTTGGCTTCATCCAGCGTCAAGCCGACCATCACCTGCGGATTACTTTTGACGATGAGTTCGGGGGCAATTTTGGGAAAGTCGCCCAAAGTGGAAGGAATAATCGTCTGGCCGCCGGCTTTGGCGATCAGCACGCCGATAAACGAATTGGGGCCGACAGAATACGGCGCAGGATCGACCTCGTAGTAAGTGCTGACTTTGGGCAACTTGACGACGCTGGCGCTGAGGGCATTGAGTTCTGAGCGCATCTTGGTGATCAGCTTGACCGCTCCAGTTTCGTGGTCGGTCAGCTTGCCCAGCACCGCGATTTTTTCGAAAACTTCGTTGTAGGTCTGGGCTGTGCCGCCGTAGACGGTCAGACCCGCCGCCGCCAGCTTCTCGGTCAGGCGCGACCCTGCCGATTCGTCGGCCAGCACCAGATCGGGCTTGAGCGCCAAGATCGCTTCGATGTTGGGCTGGTAGCCGCTGCCGACTTTGGGAAGTTTGTTGGCGGCGTCGGGGTAGGTGCTGTACTTGTCCGCGCCGACCAGCTGATCGCCCGCTCCGATGGCAAAAAGTGTCTCGGTGTGCGAGGGCAGCATCGCCACGATTCTGAGCGGCTTACTTTTCAAGGTCACGGAGCGGCCCAGATCATCGGTGACGGTCAGCGGGTAGGTGGTGGCGGCGGCGCTGGACAGCAGGGCAAACAAAACGAAAGTGGCGGGGTGACGCATGGGTAAGCTCCGGTGTGCGTGGGCGAGAGCAGCCAGAGCGGGAGCACAGCAAAAAAAAGCCCGATCTGGCTGGGGCCAGCGCGGAGCCGTGCCGGAGGTGATCTCCAGCAGCACGCACAACTTGGCCCTCTGACGGCGAGAGGTGCCCCACACGCGGCCTTACGGCGCTTGGTGTGGGGCGTCCCTGAGAGGCATTCGGGCTTACAGAACTCCGTCTGATTACCGCTGCGCGACAGCGCCGGAATTTCACCGGACTTCCCCAACCTCAGGTGCCGGCAGCTTAGCAGAACTGGGCAGCGCGGAACTGGGAAGAGCGGTCAGCGGACGCCGCGCAAAAAGGAGGAACGCCGCCCCGAGTGCTACACTCCCGCTGGGATCAGCGCTTGACCTGACCCGCTCTGCTTGAGAGAAGTCCGGTAAATGCCTCCCAGCAAACGGGGCAAGCACAGTCCGGCACGGTTGTCGAGCACGGCCGCGCCACGGTTTCAGTCCGGTTGCTCACTGCGGGGCTTATTGATGATCTGCTGAACTTGCTTCCGCGTCAGGAGCAGGGAAACGGCTTGCGGCCTTTATCCGGCTCAGCATCCCCGACTTTCCGACTTTGACGCGCCCCCGCCGGGCGCTTTTTTGGTTCCGGTTGCCTGAGTTGAGGTTGACGCTTGGTTTTTACAGATTTGATTCGGTACGCGTGGTGAGCGGCCTCGGCCGCCTGCTGCGCCCAGCTCACCTGGCCCTGACCTTTTTGACCACCTTGCCGCTGCCGCACGTGCGCGAGGTGGGGGAAGGCGAATTTGCGCGGGCCAGCGGTTTTTACCCACTGGCGGGCTACGCGGTGGGCGGCGGGGCGGCGCTGGTGTGGGCGGCCTGTCAGTGGCTGCACCTCCCACCGGGAGTCGGCGCGGCGCTGGCGGTGGCGGCTTGGCTGGCCCTGACCGGCATGCTGCACTTTGACGGGCTGGTGGACGCCGCCGACGCCCTGTTTGTCATGAAGTCGCCCGCCGAGCGGCTCAGGATTCTGGGCGACGTGCATGTGGGGGCCTTCGGGCTGGCGACGGGGGTGATTGCCCTGCTGATCCGCTTTTCGCTGCTTCAGGCGCTGCCGAACGCTTGGCCCCTGCTGATTGCGGCGGTGTCGGCGCGGCTGGCGGTGTTGGCTCCCATGAACCTTTACCCGGCGGCAAGAACCGAGTCGCTGGGCGCTCGCTCGCGGGAAGGCTGGTGGCCGGTGGCGTGCTTGGTGGCCTTGCCCGCGCTGTTTTTTTCGCAGGCTTGGGCAGGATTTGCGGCGGCGCTGCTCTCGGCACTGGGGGTGGCCGCCTTCGCAGCGCGGCGACTGGGCGGCGGCATCAACGGCGACGTGTACGGCGCGTGTATCGAGGTGGCTGAACTCAGCGCCCTGACCGTGCTCATCACGCTGGCGGGCTGGCCGAAATGACGCTCGATTTGTACCTGATTCGCCACGCCCAGACGCCCCGCAACGCCGAGGGCCGTTATCCTGGCAGACAGGACGACGCCGCCCTGACGCCGGAGGGAGAACGGCAGGCCCGTGCTCTGCATCTGCCTGAGAGCGCACAGGTCTGGAGCAGTCCAGCGCGGCGCTGCTTGCAAACAGCAACTTTGGCAGGCCTAGATAAGCCTCAGCGCTCTCCCGCTTTGCTGGAAGCCGACTTTGGTGAGATGGCCGGACACACTTGGAGCGAATTGGAAACCCGTTACGGCACTCAACCGCGCCACTGGATCGACGCGCTGAGCGACCCCACTTCGGAAAGTGGCCCGCCCGGGGGCGAAACGGGGCGAGCCTTTCACGCACGGGTGCAGACCTGGCTCGACGCCCTACCCGGCGAAACAACCCTGGCTTTCACCCACGCCGGATTCATTTTGGCCGCCCTGCGCCTGACACTCGGCTTCAGTGCGGCCCGCATTCACCACGCCCGCGTGACCCACCTGAGGCGGGCAGGCGGCGCGTGGTGGCTGGAAGGACTCAACCTTGACAGACTCTAACTTGACCAAGGCGGGCAAGCTCATCTACATCACGGGCGGAGCCAGAAGCGGCAAGAGCAGCTTCGCCGAGCGGCAGGCCCTACGTTTGAGCGGCCACGCCGTGACCTACCTCGCCACCGCGCAGGCCTTTGATGGCGAAATGCGGGCGCGAATCGAGCGCCACCAGAGCGACCGCCCCGCCGAGTGGATCACCCTTGAGGAGCCGCTGGACGTGGTGGCAGCCCTACAAACCGCGCACACGCCCACCGTTTTGCTGGACTGCTTGAGCTTATGGGTCAGCAATCTGATGCTGGCCGAGCGGGAAGACGGTGAGGTGCTGGCGCGGGTGGACGACTTGCTCAGACACAACAGCGCCACCCTGATCGTGGTCAGCAACGAAGTGGGGCTGGGCATCGTCCCAGACAACGCACTGGCCCGCCGCTACCGCGATCTGCTGGGCTGGGCCAATCAGCACTTCGCCGCCGCCGCCGATGAAGCGCACCTGTTGGTCAGCGGCCTGCCCCTGCGCCTGAAATGAAGTGAGGAAACATCATGAACTTGTCTGATCACCTTGCCGATTTGCTCAGCAGCGTTACTCCCGCCGACCAACTGGCTATGCAGGCCGCCCGTGAGCGGCAGGCTCAGCTCACCAAGCCGCCCGGTGCACTGGGCCAGCTCGAAGAAATTTCAGTGCGGTTGGCGGGCGTTTTTAGAACCCCCAAACCGCACCCGCGCGGCGTGGCGGTGGTGGTGGCAGCGGGCGATCACGGCGTGGCCGCTGAGGGCGTCAGCGCCTTTCCGCAGACGGTGACGCCCGCCATGGTGGGCAACTTCCTGCTTTCCACCCCGGCGGGCGCGGGCGGAGCCGCCGTCAACGCCATCGCCCGCAGCCTCGGCGCACAGGTTTATGTGCTGGACGCGGGCGTGGCCGCCGAGTTGCCGGATCATCCCCAGCTCATTCGCGCCGCCGCCCGGCGCGGCACCCGCAACCTGCGGCTTGAGAGCGCCATGACGCGGGAAGAAACCCTGAGTCTGATCGCGGCGGGCGCATCAGTGGCGCGGCAGGCCATCGGCGCGGGCGCGGACGTGCTGATTCCTGGCGAAATGGGCATCGCCAACACCACCCCAGCCAGCGCCCTGAGCGCCAAGCTGCTGGGCCTCAATCCCGCCGCCGTCACTGGGCGCGGCACCGGAGTGGACGACTCGACTTTGGCCCACAAAGTTGAGGTGATTCGGGACGCGCTGGCCCGCCGAGGCAGCCAACTCAGCGACCCGCTGGGCGTGCTGGCCGACCTCGGCGGCTACGAAATCGCGGCCATGCTCGGCATGATGCTTCAGGCGGCGGCCCTAAAGCGGGCCATTATCGTAGACGGCTTCGTGGAAGGTTCAGCGGCGCTCATTGGAGTAGCGCTCGCTCCAGCCCTGCGCGATTACTTATTTGCCGCCGGACTGTGCGCCGAAATCGGCCACCGCGCTCAGCTCGACCACTTGAAGCTGACGCCGATGTTCGATTTGGGGCTGCGGCTGGGCGAGGGCACCGGGGGGGTACTGGCTGCGCCGTTCCTGCTGGCCGCCGCCGCGACGTTGCGCGAAATGCTGACGTTTGAGGAAGCCGGTGTGCCGGGCGGCTCAGAACCCGCCTTAGCGCCTGAGCACAGCCTTCAGGGCTGACGGAGCACAGCCGCTGTTGGTTGCGTGGGTATGGAAAGCGCTGGGCGTTAGGTCAGTTGCCGGGTGAAGTTGGAACAGGCGACCCGGTCATCTGGAAAGTTGAAAAACCTTAGCCGCAGACCCTATAGTCCGCCCGAGCCGGACACCAGCCTCGCGATCAAGAAGGCCGTACCCGAAGCCACCGCACCCACGAACATGGTCTGGACAGCACTCTTGAGCACCGATGACCCCGTGAAGCGGCCCTTGAGCGCCCCGAAGGCAAACAGAGCGATCAGGGTCAAGACCACCGACAGCAGCAGCGCCCGGCTGAGCGTCAAATTGAGCGCGTAAGGCGTCAGCGGAATGACGCCGCCAGCGATATACGCCAGCCCAATCGTCAGGGCTGATCTCAGCGCCCGTTTCGGATCCGGTTCCTCCAAGCCCAGCTCTTCTTTCATCATGAAATCAACCCAGGTCGTGCGGTTGCTGGTGATGGCCTGTGTGGCGGCTTCGAGTGGGTCGCCGGTCAGCCCGTATTTCTGAAAGACGGCCCGCACTTCGCCAATCTCAGCGTCGTGCTTCTCGTCAATTTCCTTTTCCTCGCGGGCACGTTCCGAGACGTAGGACTCGTGCTCGCTGCGGGCCGCCAAGTACCCGCCCAGCCCCATGGCAATGCTTCCAGCGGCCATCTCGGCGATCCCGGCGATCAGCACCACGTGTCCGCTGGCAACTGCGCCCGACAGTCCGGCGGCCAGCGCGAAGGGGACGGTCAGGCCGTCGCTCATGCCGATCACGATGTCGCGCACCATCTCCGAGCCCGTGAAATGGGTTTCTCTGTGGCTGTTGACCGCTCTGTACATGGGGCCTCCTGTGACAGGGCAGTGTACTGCTGCGAAAAGTGATTCTTTCTTTTGCGAGATGAATAGGTTTTGGGATCAGTCTAAAAAGTTATGTTGGCTTAAAGAGAGACATGGCGATATTTAAATCAGCCGGGGCGCTTAGCAAAGTGGAGAGCTTATTCGGTCGTGGCCTGCTTCTCACCGCAGCTTTACTGTTCCTTGTTTTCTGCCAGATTCATACCTCCACTTAACGCTGCCGGCCTTTACTGCTTGAGGGACAAACGCCTCTGGAACCCTTCCAGACCAGCATTCCTTTGACATTTTCTCTTCGCTGCTGAGTGGCCGCCTATTTATAAAGGAGCTTTTGATGACTCAGACCAACACGTTTCAGAAACCTTATCCCGCACCTGCTGCCCTGAAAACCCCCACCGATCTGACCCCTGATCAGGTCAGCGCCGTCGTCGGGGCCGTCAACCCCCTGATCGCCGACGCTTTCGCGGTGTACCTCAAGACCAAGAACTTCCACTGGCACCTGTCGGGCAGCCACTTCCGCGATTATCACCTGATGCTCGACGAGCAGGCCGATCAATTGCTGGGCAGCACCGATCCGCTGGCTGAGCGTGTTCGCAAGCTGGGCGGCACCACGCTGCGCTCCATCTCGCATATCTCCAGCCTTCAGACTGTGCAAGACAACAACGCCGACTTTGTGACTCCGCTGGATATGCTCCGTGAGCTGATGGCCGACAACCAGAGCATCGCCGCCAATATGCGAAAAGCGCATGAAGTGTGCGACGACGCCCGCGACTACGCCACCTCCAGCTTGCTGGAAGTGCTGATCGACGAAACCGAACGACGCACCTGGTTTTTGTTTGAGGCGGCGCAGGGCGGCGAACAGACCCGCTAGAGCCTGAGAGCGGAGACGATACTCTCCGCTGCCTCGACAAAGACCGGCCAGCTCTCCTGCACAGCAAAGAAAATTCGCTTTCCACTTAGAAGAAACTGCCGGGGCCTTAAGCTTCCCGGCAGTTTCTATTATGGAAATCGGCGGCAGATCAGCAAACCCCGCGCTTAGAGCGGTTCCTGATCTGCCGCAAATACTCGCGGACTTTCTTCCCAGACGGCTCTTACGCAGGCAAACTGAGGCACGAAAATCTAACTGGATGACCCCTCTCCCGCTTCTGCTTGCCCTTTGGCCGTCTCGGCTTCCTGCTGGTTGAGTGGGCCGCGCAGCAGATAGGTCAGCCCTGTGGCTAGCGTGCCGCCCGCAAACGGCCCCAGCAGATGCGGCCAAGATGCCAGCACCGTGCCGCTGAACAGCGCGGCGGCCAGCGTGCGCGTGGGATTAACGCCGATGGTGGAGACGCTGCCCGCTGTGAACAAGCACAACCCCAGCGTTCCGGCGATCACCAAACCCGCCTGAGAGCCGACTTCCGCCTTGCGCTTGGCGGTGGCCAAAATCACCAGCAGCAGCGTGGTGCAGACCGTCTCCAGCCCAAACGCTCCCCAAGGCCTGACCAGCTCATGCGCTTTGGGGAGCGGCACGCAGGCTGAGACCAGCCACACCCCGCCGCAGGCCCCCAGGAACTGCGCGGCCAGGTATCCCGGCACCCGCGCCCACGGAAGGCTGCCCCGCAGCGCGAAGGCCAGCGTCACGGCGGGGTTGAAGTGAGCTCCGGACAGATCGCTCAGGCCGTAGACCAGCGCCAAGATCACCAGGCCCGGCACCAGCGCGTCGGCAGCCAGTGTAGGCAGTACACCGAGCTGGGCCAGTACCGCCGCGCTTAAACTGAAAGCCACGAAGCCGGAGAGGCCCAGCGCTTCGGCCACCCAGCGCCGAGCTGTGGCCCAGTGGGTTTCTGACATGCAGGGATGCTGTCATGTTGCTGGCAATAGCACTGAACGGTAGCCGCAGATGAAAGGGGGCAGTCTAGAAGATCGGCGTGCGAATGCTCCGACGTCAACGACGTGAACCGGGCAGCTCAAAATCCGGGCCGCCTCCGAATGTCACCACTTTTTGTCCCTACCGCGCGTCAGCACACGGAGTGCCAGATCACGAACTGTGAGACCGGGGCGCGAACGCGGAACCAGCAGCGACGCCATCAAGCCAAAATTGCGCAGCTTTGGAGCCACACGGGCGCGGTGTGCAGCCTCGTAGCGCCCAAATGCTAGGCCGTGATCGTGTGGGCTGGCGCTCAGGGCCTGTGCCAGCTCGTAAGCGCCGGCCACCGCCAAGCTCGATCCTTCGCCAAAGAGGGACAGGCAGGACGCGGCGTCTCCGAGCAGCGCCACGCGCCCCTGAGACCAGCGGGGAATCTCAACCCTGCTGACCGCGTCGAAGTACAGATCCGGCGCGGCGCACAACTACGCCAGCAACTCCGGCACGCGCCAGCCTACACCCGCATACGCCGCTGCCACGAACCGCTTGACCGCCTCTGGATTCCGGCAATCAGGGGCGGCGGCGGGATGCCAGAAAAAAAAGCCGACCATCGCGCAGTCTCGGCCCGGATGAACCGCCACCAGCCGTCCGGGAGTGTTGTACATCAGCACGTCCTGCGGCGATTTAACCGGCTCTGGCAGCGCTGTGGTGGCGACGTACGTACCCATGTGCCGCACGAATTGCTCGTCTGGGCCAAACGCCAGCTGACGCACGGCGGAGTGTAGACCGTCCGCGCCGATCACCAAGTCAAATCGGCGGGGAGCGTGGCGCTCGAAGGTGACATCAACACCGCCCGCATCCTGATGGAGGGCGGTGATGGTGTCGTCAAAAAGGAATTCGGTGACGTCACTCGCGGCTTGAAACAGGACGCGGGCCAAATCACTGCGGGGAATCTCCATTTCAGGCGTTCCAGCGGCGCTGCGCCCAGCGGAAGTGGGCACGCGGGCGAAGCGGTGGCCCGCACGGTCATAGAAGCTGATGGCCCGAACGGATGTGGAAGCGCTTCGGAGGGCCGCAACGATGCCCATCTTCTCGGCGACGCTCAGCGCTGCGCCGCGCACGTCCACCGGATTGCCGCTGGAGCGCAGGCGGCCCGCGCGTTCGACCACCGTAGGTTGCCAGCCGCTGCGGGCCAGCCAGTACGCCAGCGTGGGGCCAGCGATGCCAGCGCCGGAAATCAGAACGCAAGGTAGGGCCATGTATCTTTATACTTCACCAAGTGCATTTTTGCAACAAGTGAAGAAATGCCCTCCGTGATTAGAATGAGCCGCATGACTCTGCGCGAACGCAAACGCCTGCGCACCCGGCAGGCCATCCTCGCCGCCGCAACACGACTCTTTGAGCGTGACGGCTACACTACAACCACCCTGGACGACATCGCCGCCGCTGCCGAGATGAGCAAACGGGCCATTTTCAGTTACTTTGCTAGCAAGGAAGATCTGCTGTTTCCCGAAAGCGACGCGCGAATCGGCTCAGCCATCGACGCGATTGCGGCCCGGCAGCCCAGCGACGGCCCGGTACAGGTCTTGATGCGGGCCATGACCACCACAGCCCAAGAATCCGATGATCTGACGGGCCGCCGGGCGGCGCTGCGGCTGCGGCTGATGCGGACGGTTCCTGCCCTGCGTGGCCGGGCGCTGCAACATCAGCTTGACGCGCAGCGCGAGATTGCCCGTCACCTCGTTGCCGCCTTCCCGACCGACCTCGACCCCATCTCGGCGGCGGCTCTGACTGGAGCGTTCATCGGAGCGGTGACGGCTGTGCTGGATCTGCTGTTCGAGGGGGAAGACCCTGTACAAGACCCGGCCGAGGTGCAGGCGACCATCTTAGAAGCCGTCCAAGTGGCCCTCGCCCCTTGGTTGAGAGCGTCCCCAGAGAACGCTTGAGGTGTTGGACAACACGCTGCACCGATGTGACCCTCAAGAGGAGCGGACTAATGTTCGTGTCTGTTGGTGTGATTCAGCGGCGTCCAGCAGATGTCTTCAGGCGGCCCAGGTTGGCCCAGCAAAAAGCCCTGAATGTTGTCACAACCGAGTTCGTCAAGCAGGGCTTGCTGCTCAGGGGTCTCAACTCCCTCACCTGTGACGAGCATGTTCAACCCGTGGGCCAGGGTGATCATCACATTGAGCAGCATCCGGGCTGAGCTGCCCTCGGCGATGTTCTCATCCTGCACGAACGAACGGTCAATCTTGAGCACGTCGATGGGCAGGGTACGCAGCAGACTCAGGCTGCTTTGTCCTGTGCCGAAATCGTCCAACGCCACCCGGATGCCCAGATCTTTGAGCCGGGTCAGCTGTAAAGCGGCCACCTCAGGGTTGCGTAGGACGACACTCTCGGTGAGTTCGAGCACCAAGCGCTGTGGATCAAGTCCTGAAGATGCTAAGGCCTGCTGCACAGCGTTCAGCAAGCCAGAGTGCTCGAACTGCAGGGCACTGACGTTGACACTCATGGTAAAGTCCCGGCTGTTGGCCTCCCAGAGCGCCGCTTGGCGGCAGGCTTCGCGCAGCACCCACTCTCCGAGCGGCACGATCAGCTCGTTTTCTTCAGCCACCTGAATGAATTTCCCCGGAGAGAGCAGCCCCTGAGTGGGGTGTTGCCAGCGAACCAGCGCCTCGAAGCCCACCAGCATTTGGCTGCGTGCATCGAACTGGCCCTGATAATGCAAAACCAGCTCGTCTTGGGCCAGGGCCAGACGCAGATCACGCTCCAGACCGACCCGCTGGGTGGTTTCTTCACCCATGGTGGGCCGAAAGATCCGCACGCCATTCTTGCCCTCGTTTTTGGCCCGGTACATGGCGATATCGGCGTGCCGCTGCAATGTCGTCACGTCCTGCCCGTCGTGTGGCGCGACAGCCACGCCAATAGAGCCGGTCACGTGCAGGGTGTGTCCGCGCACATGAATGGGCTGGGCCAGCTGATTGAGAACCTTATTTGCCACGCGTTCGGCGTCTTGTGCACTCCGCAGGCGGCGCAAAATGATGGTGAATTCGTCGCCGCCCATGCGGGCGACCAGATCGCCTGAGCGCACCACTTGGGTGAGCTGGCGGGCGACTTGCTTGAGCAGTTCGTCACCAACGTCGTGGCCGAGGGTGTCGTTGACCAGCTTGAAGCGGTCTAGGTCGATGAACAGAATCCCGAACAGCGATCCCTCACTCAGGGCCCGCTCCACTTCACTCTGAAAATATGCCCGGTTGGCCAGTCCGGTCAGGGCGTCATGGGTGGCTCGGTGGGCCAAATCCGCTTTGGCAGTTTGAAGGGCGGTGTTGGCCTGCGACAGTTCGGCGTTGCGCAGGCGCTCGACTTCGGCTTCCTGTTGCAGTCGCTCAAGCTGCATCTGTGCGCCAAGCATCCTGGCCTTGCGGTCCACTTCTTCGGCGTGAAGCGTCTGCTCGAGCACTTGGTAAGCACGTGATGACTCGTATGCTTGTTGCCACTCGTGGCGCTCGGCGTGCAGCTCGCTCAGATGGTTCAAGATCGTTCGTTCGTCCGGTTTGATTCCGTACTGGCGGGCCTTATACAACGCCATCTGGAGGACGTATTGGGCTTCCTCTGAGCGGCCGAGCCTTTGGAAGGCCAGGCCCTGGGCGAGCCGCAAGTTCACGATCACCTCCTGGTTGCCCACCTCTTCAGCCAGAGACATGACGTCTTGTACCCGTTCCAAGGTCTCTTGCAACTGGCCCAGCTTCACCAGAGAGCGTGCGACCGTTCCCTGCAAGACGACCTCTAGTTGACGCAGTCCCAGTCTGCGGACGGTGGGGAGGTGGGTGTGGGCCAGTTCTATAGCCCGAGCATCCTGTTTCATCTGCTGATAGGCGAATGCCAGGTTGACGACGCTGGTCAGGTGCAGCAACACATTTCCAGTGGCCTCGCCAAATGACGAGACTTCCAAGAAAGCTTCGACGGCCAAGTCATATTCGCCGAGTTCTGTACGGATGATCCCGACGTTGCAAAGCGTTCGTGCGCTCCCCAAGTCGTCTCCACTCGCCGCAGCCAACTGCTGACTCTCCCAAAAGTGTTCCATAGCTGTGCCGTAGTTGCCCAGAGACTGTGCACAGATTCCTAGACCGTTCAGGATGCGTGCCAGAATGCCCGCATCCGGCATGGAAGTCGCGAGAGTCCGTGCCCGCTCAAGGACATCAATCGCTGTCTGAAATTGCGAACGGTAGAAGTATGTGAGCCCCAGAAGAGTCAGGACACGGGCTTCATTCTGTCCATCCCCAAGGCTGAGGGACAGCGTGTGGGCTTCCCGAAGAAGAAGTTCAGCGCGTTCTGCATCTGAACCCAACAGCGGTTCTGCTGCCGTCATCAGTTCCTGTAGCCGCTCGGTGTCCGAGACGGCTGCGGAGGCCCCCAAAGCAGAAACAGAATTGACCATACAAAGACTCTAAGGAAGGAGGTCTCACGGGCTTCTTTATGGCACGTTTACTTTCTCTCATGAATTCCACTTCTTGGTTCGTCCTCATCAAGGCATTTTCCTAGAGGCTGCCAAGGACCGGTTTGAAATTCTGGGAGCAGACTCGGTGCACAGCAGAATGATTAGATGACCCAGCGTGACTACCCGAGCAATGTCAACGACGACATGTATCTCTTCTTGCTTCCCTACCTCTTACTCAGTCCAAAAGACGCCAGACAGCGCAAATATGCCATCAGAGACGTCCTCAATCCCCTGCTCTGGGTCGCCCGAACAGGGGCGCAGTGCTTATCTCCCCCACGACCTTCCTCCAGCTGAGACGGTGCGCCAACAGGTGCACCGATGGTTCCAAGCGGGCTGCTTCGAGAATGCCGCACACGACTTGCGCTTGCTCTGTCGTGTAGAACAGACCAGGAATGGCGAGCCGACAGCGATCATTATCGACAGCCGCACCCTCCAGAGAGCGGACACCGTGCCGGATTCGACGGCGCAAAGAAGCGCAAAGGCACCAAGATTCATTTGGCGGTGGATACGCTGGGGCATCTCCTCGCTGTGCTGACCACACCCGCCAATGAGCAGGATCGGGCACAGGTCAAAGACCTGTGCTTGGAGGTATAGGAAGCCACGGGTGTGAAGGTCGAAGTGGCGTACGCGGATCAGGGTTATACCGGAGAGCGGACGGCTCTGGACGCTGATCGGGTTCTACTTCTTGGCCGCTTGCATTCTGTTCTCCAACAAGCTCCGTCCGTTTTTTGTATAGTGATCTTGGCAGCTTCTAGGTACGCCAATAGTTATCTTTAAGGAAACCAAGCGGAGTAGGCAAGCCGAAGAGGTGCCGTTCTACCCAAGACGCGGAATTCCGAAACGGCAATCTTGCTGTACTTAGAGTCTGTTCGGAAAGTATATTCAGGTGATGAGCGGGACCAGTTTTCGCCAGATGATGAGGCAGGCGGCCAATTCGACGAATCCCAGATACAGCGTTTGATGCTTTTCCCAGCGCGTCTGAAGCCGTCTGAACTGAGCATGCCCAACTTCCACGACCTAATGTCTAGGCGGATGGCGGTCTGGGTCTGTTGGCACAGGAAGCGGTGTTTCCTTTGACGCTTTTTTCTGAATATGCAATATGAAGCCAGCATCGCAGCACGTTGGCGTGTCATATCCACGACCAATAAGCAGACGACGCTGTTCCTCAGCCAAAAGCTGAGGAACAGCGATGATAACGGACTCCAGCACGTCCTTGAGCTTCTAACTGTCATGGCGATTGGCCCTACACAGCATGACCGCTAACGGAATACCTTTGGCATCCATCAAGAGGGTAGGTTTACAACCAGCTTTGCCATAGTCAATTGGATTGCTCCCCGTGGCTCCCTCGGCACCGGAGGCCCCTTTTCCCAACGGCGCTATTAACAATCCTCCCGTGTGCGGCTTGCCATCCCAATCGATCCCGAGTTCCTCGCCATATTCCTCGAGGATCACCGCCCACACCCGTCTGAGACAGCCACCTTCCACCCAAGCGCTAAAGCGCTCGTGAGCCGTAGAGACTGGAGAGTAGCGCCGTGGGAGTTGACTCCATTGACTGCCGGTGCGGGCCAACCAGATTAAACTGTTGAAAATAGAACGAGCGTCCCGTGAGGGACGCCCAGACTTCTTGCGCGGTTTATCGATGATCAGGAGCGGCTCAAGGCGTGTCTAGAGGGCATCTGACACTTCCCAGATGGTTTCTTGCTCATCAATCTGCGCTTGGTGAGGCTGTGTCTTCGTTATCTCCTTAGTCCACATATTTTCCGAATAGATTCTTATTTGCCCGAATGTCAAAAAGCTGATATGTCGGTGACGACTTGGATCAGGTGACCTTGGGCCGACAGACAACTATTGGCGAACCGCTCCGCTAGGCCCTCGTAATGGCCTGAGACACACCTATGGCGTTTGACCTATTTCACTGAGACACACTCGTGGGATAACGCGGATTTGCCTGAGACACACTCGTGGCGTTTAGCCCCCCCTCCCTGAGACATACCTGTAGCGTTTTGAGCAAATTCCACCAGTATGTCTCACCTCTCCCTGAGACATACTGGTGGAATTTGCTGAGACACACTCGTGGCGTTTCTCTGACCTCCCTGAGACAGAGTGGGGGTGTTTTGGCCCCTTTCACTGAGACACACTCGTAGCATTTACTGAGACATACCTGTGGAGAAAGCTGCGTTTACGCCGTCTGGGACGTTACTTTTTTTCTGGCTTTGGTGGTGTTTTTCACCAATATCTTTATACAAAAGATCTTTCAGGAGTCAGGTATCTTGTTCACCAACAAAGGAGATTTATGACCGAATACGCCGGGGCACGTTTCGACGATTTGAATTGGGGCCGTCTCAACTTGGTTTCGGCACAAGATCAGGTGTCGGGCCAGCATTCCTGGCGCGTGACTTACCAGCAGGGCGACCGAGTGGTCAAAGTGGCTTGCCGGGCTTTGCCGGAACAGGGCATCCCGCACGGCATCGACAATGACGTCAGCAGCGCCCTGATCGACCATTACATGAGTATTGGCCTGCCAGAAGACGGCGAGATGGTGCTGGCCGTTTCTGAGCTGCTGCGCCTCGCCGGATTTCACCGCAATGGCAAGTACCGCGAAATGCTTTCGGTCAGCTTAGACCGGCTGCACACCACCTCCTATGAGGTCAGCGGCGGCTGGCGTGACCATCCCAATCGCCGCTGGACCACCGCCAAATTTCACTTCATCGAGTCGCTGGAATACACCCATCAGGGAGAATCAGGGAAATTCGATGAACGCAGCATGTTGCGGCTGCGGCTGGCTGGGCCGCTGGCGCTGTCTCTCCGCAGCGGCTACACCAAACCGCTCAACATCGAGTTTATGCAGTCTTTGTCACGTCCCCGAACCCGCATTATTTTCCGATTGCTCGACGCTATGCGCTACAACCCTGAAGATCCGGACGAGATTATCGACCGCTACGAGGTGGGTCTGATCGAGTGGGCCGACCAGTGCAAGTTGCCTAACACCCGCCCAGATGTGGTGCGCCGCGCTCTGGAAGGGCCGCATGAGGAGTTGCTCCGCCGGGGCTACCTGCGCCAAGTCCTCCTCGACGGGCGGGGGCGCAAACAGCGTCTGCACTACGAGTTTGCTCCCGAATTTACGCCCATCAACCCGACGCTCCTGCAGCGGCTGCGAGCCCACGGGGTAGCGGACGGCGTGTCGCGGCAACTGGTGAGGCTCTACACCGTTTCGGTGCTGATGGCGCGGGTGTCTTTGTTTGAGCGCTTGATAGCCTCGGAGGCGCTCAAAATCAAGAAGACGCCCGCACACGCGCTCGTTCACCTCATCAAGCACCCCGACCAGTATCCGGATGCCGGACAGGGCCAAGTGGTGCGCAGCGTGATCCCACGTGAACGCCGCGTCGCCCCGGCGCAGGATGAGCCGCCTGCACCCGATTTGAGTAGTGAAGTCAGAAGCCGCTCGCCGGAAGAAGCGGCGACTTTTACTGTCAAGCGGCTTGCGCTGCTGTACGGCCGCAAATTCAGCGCCCTCGAACTCGATCAGTTGCGTCACTTGATCCTCGCGGGCCAACTCGACGCCGCGCCGCTGCTTGAGCAGGCCCACTCCCGGCTGGCGGCGCTGGACGCTCAGGGCTTTGTCAGTGACCTCAAAACCTATCTGCTTCAAAGTGGAGACGAGCGGGGACAGGCGCTGCGGCCCTGAGACACACTCGTGGAATTTGTCTGGGTGGTAAGCGTGTCTGAAGGGATTTGGTGGCTGCACTGAAATGGAAGACCAAGCACCAAACCACGCCTGTAGGTGGTTCTCCGCTGCTCTTCACGGCTACTGCCAGCTTGAAAATGCCAGTGTGGTGGTGTGGCACTCGCAGAGTGGGTTCTAGATTCTCCACTTGGACGGTGGACAAGCTGGAGAGCCGGAGCCGGAGCGACTTGCCGCTCTTGGGGGCACTCACGCCCTTAAGGATGGCGAGATGGAGCCAAACCCGACAGATTCAATCTGTATTCGTTTACGGCCCCAGTGGTGGTCAGCACAGGCATAGTCGGGGTGGTGGTCTGGGCCAACTCAGTTCTCCGCACCAAAGGTGAGCGGGTTGCTGCTCTTGGTGGATATGGGTCATCAAAACTCTCTGAATCCATTTTTTGGTCTGCTGAAGCGTCCGGCACACCCGCACCTACCGGGCCTGCCCGTTAGCAATCCCAGACTTTTCTAAGAAGTCTGTTGACGTTTCTCACCTAAAGCTTAATACTGAGCTATGAAGAAATCTGCATTGTGGCTCAGCTTGTCCTTGCTCGCTTCGTGTGCTCCAATGCAATCTGTGCAGACTCAAGCCCAGTGGGTTCCACTCGATCCGCAAAATCTGTTGGTCATTGACACCACCAAAGGGCGCATGATTGTCGAGATGCGCCCTGATTTAGCGCCCAATGCCGTCCAGCGCATCAAGCTGCTCGCCCGCGAAGGGGTGTACAACGGCTTGCAGTTTCACCGTGTGATCGATCTCTTCGTCGTACAGACAGGCAATCCCAACAACAAAGACGGGGGAACTTCGACCTATCCGAATCTTGAAGCCGAGTTTTCGGTGAGATTGCCAGACAAAACGCCCTGGCGACAGGTCACACAGACCAGCGACGGCAATGCAGGTTTTCTGGGCACCATGCCTATCCTAACCGTTTCGGCCAAGGAAACCCAGCGGCGCAACGTCCCTAACTTCCAAGCCTGGGGCGCTTATTGCCCGGGAGTGGCTGGGATGGGCCGGGGGGAGGACGTGAACAGCGCCAACAGCGAAATTTTCTTCATGCGCGGGGCGTCTTCATTCCGGTTGGGCCTGCAGTATACCGCCTGGGGCAATGCCGTGATAGGACGCGAAGTTATCACTACGGTGGCGGCTGGCGAACCCCCAGCGAATCCTGATGTGATGCAGCGTGTTCAGGTGGCCGCCGACCTGCCCGAAGGCCAGCGCCCCAACGTCGAAATGATGGATACGCAGAGCCCCGCCTTCGCGCAACTTATCGCCAAGGTGAAGCGTGAGAAGGGAGCGGATTTCAGTATCTGCGACGTTCAAGTCCCCACGCGACTGAAATGACATGACTGAGTAAGCGGAGTGATGTGGAGGGAACGGGTCAGTTCCCCAACATCCCCCTCTTTTTCAACACTCCGCCTGCTACGAATTACTTTCTGGGAAATTGGCTGTCTCATTTCCCAGAAATGCACTTTTATTGTTTTTAGCGCCCAAAGATACGCTCAGGGAAGAGGGCGCTCACCGTGAAATGAGGTGCGTCAACGATTTGACTGATCCTCAGGTCGGCACAGGCGCTGCACAGCACGTAGGCCTGCACATAAGTCAGGCTGTACTCGCGCTGCAGGTGCACCACCAATTCTCGCAGCGCCGTGCGGGCCGCCTCGCGTAGATCGGGAGCGTGCCCGGTGGTCATGTAGGCTCCGGCGCTCCATAAGTCTGTCGGCTCCGGCCCCGTGCGCAGGTGAGGCGTGCGGATGGGCCTGTCTTTGAGCACCTGTACACGCAGGGTGACGCGGGCGTCGGTCTCGATGCCGGTGCTCGACACCTCGCCGTCGCCCTGGGCCGCGTGCACGTCCCCAAGGCTCAGCAGCGCTCCCTCCACTTCGACGGGCAAATACAGCGTGCTGCCCACGGTGAGCTGCCGGATATCCATATTGCCGCCCACCTGGCGCGGCGGCGCGGTGCGGTGCAGTCCAGCTTCCGCTGGAGCCACGCCGACAATGCCGGGAAAGGGAGCCAGAGGAATCCGGGCCAGGCCCAGAAAGTCGGCGGAGTGTCCGTCGCTCAGATCCCAGAACTGGGTGTGCGCCTCCGGCACCTCGTCGTCGAGCAGCCCGATTCCCCCTGGACGGCAGGCGTTCCAGCCCCAGGCCGCCACCTCAATACCCAGAAGTTCGATCTGTACAGTATCTCCGGGCAGCGCACCTTCAATGAACACTGGGCCGGTGAGGGGGTGTCCGCGCACACCGGCGGTGGCCGGCTGTTCAGGATAAACGCTTTGCAGGACGGTTTCGCGCAGCGCCTCGGGACAGTCTAGGGAACCGGCGGCGACCTGACGCGCCACTGCGCCGTAGGAAGCGTCGAGCGTCTGAAAAGTGATCGTGTCACCCGGAGCCACCCGCAGCGCTGGGGCGAGGTCACGTGACCAGACCGTGTGAAAAGAGTCGGTGCCGAGGAGGTGTTTACGGCTAGGAACAGACGGGCTCATGAGTTCTCCTCCAGCGGTGAGGCCGCCGTGGACGCAAATTGGGGCAAGGGCATCGTTTCGGGAAGAACCTGCGGCAACTCCCGTACCAGCAGTTGTTCAAAGGTGGCGAGCTGGGCGGTGGTGCGCTCGGGCTGGGCCTGCGCTACGGCGTCCACCAGCAGGGTGCCCAGCACCAGCATGGCGGCGGGAACTGAGGTGGTGGGACTGCGCGAAACCGGCACAACCAGCAGTTCGCTGGCGAAGGGGATGAGTGGGTTGGCCGGCTGCTCGGCGACCAGCACCACCGGCACCTGGCAGCGCCTTAGGAGAATCAGGTAGCGCTCCAGATCAACGGTGATGCGCGGTACTGTAAAAACCAACGCCCAAACGTCTGGGCCAGCGTTCAGCGTTTCTATGGCCTGCCCGATATCCAGGGTCGTGACCGAGCGCACGCCGGGGCGCAGGCGGGAGAGGTAGAGGGCCGTGTGGGACGCGATACAGGCCGAAGCGCCCATGCCGACCACAATCACCTCGCGTGCGCCCACAAGCTTTTGCACCACGCGCTGAAAGGTTTGACCCTCCACCAGTGCGGCGAGTTGCAAGATATGCTGCGCTTCCTGATGAAGGAGGGACGTCGGATCGGGATGGAAGCGTGACTGTTCGAAGCGGTCGGGTGGCGCGGCTTCTCCCAGTTCACTGAGCACCACCCGGCTAACCGTCTCAGAAAATTCCAGATAGCTGCGAAAGCCGAGTGACAGCACCAGCCGGGTCACGGTTGCCTGACTGGTCTGCGCCGCCTCCGCGAGCGCCGTGGTCGTCATGAACGGCACCTGCGAAAGGGCGTTCATCACAAAATGCGCCGCCCGCTGCTGGGCCGGTGGCAACTGCGCCAAGGTGTCCTGAATGTGCCCAATCACGTCTTGGCGGGTCGAGAGTGCTCTGGTTGCGGTCTGCTCAGTCTTTTGTGCCGTCTGCATCTTCATTCTTCTTTATCACGCCCGTGGAGCGTCTGTCCCTTTAAGCTCAACTTCCAGGAAGGTGAACAGATCGGCAGCTTCCTCGATCAGCAGGGCGGTCGGTTTACCGGCACCGTGTCCGGCCCGGGTCTGAATCCGGATCAGGGTAGGAGCCTCGGACGCTTGGCAGCGCTGCAACTCGGCTGCAAACTTGTAGGAATGTGCCGGCACCACGCGGTCGTCGTGGTCGCCAGTGGTGATCAGCGTGGCGGGATAGCGCGTTCCTTCCCGCAAATTGTGCAGCGGCGAGTAGGCCCGCAGAACATCAAACATCTGGGGATCGTCGCTGCGTCCGTAATCGCTAGCCCAGCTCCACCCGACCGTGAAGAGGTGATAGCGCAGCATATCCATCACGCCGACTTGCGGCACCGCTGCCGCGAAGAGTTCGGGACGCTGCGTCATCGCCGCGCCGACGAGCAGGCCGCCGTTGCTGACTCCCTGAATGCCCAGGTGCGCGGCGCTGGTGACGCCTGTGGAGATCAGGTGCTTTGCCACGGCTATAAAATCATCGAACACGTTTTGCTTGCTTTCCAGCATGCCGCCCTGGTGCCACGCGGTGCCGTACTCGCCGCCGCCCCGCAGGTTGGCGACGGCGAACACCCCGCCGCGCTCGAGCCACGCGAGCATCCCCGGATTAAAGCTCGGGAGCACACTGACGCCGAAGCCCCCGTAGCCGTACAGCAAAGTTGGGTTGGTGCCGTCCCGGGTCAGGGTACGGGCCGCGATCAGGAAATACGGTACGCGGGTGCCGTCGCTGCTCTGAATGAAGGTCTGGGTCACCTCGTAGGCCCCTGTGTCTTGGGAGGCCCCGGTATCTTGAGCAGATAACGTGTCCCCCAGAACTTCAGGAGTGGTATTCGGCAGCTGTAGGCGGTAGGGCGTCAGGGGTGCCAGAAACGAATCGAAGCCGAAAAAGACCTCGGAATCACCCGACTGGGTGTGTAGGTCTTGCAGGGTGCCCAGGCCAGGCAGCGCAATCTCACCGCGCCGCTCACCTGAGCGTGAATACAGGTGAAGGCGGTGGCTGGCGTCATGCAGCGTGACGGCAAGGAGGCCGTCCTTGACCAGCGACACGGAATCGAGCTGATGAGCGCCCTGCGCCAGAACGTCGCGCCGCTCGCCGGTCGAGATGTTCCAGCGCAGCACCCGGTTGAGCGGCGCGTCCTCATCGGTCAGCAGCAGCAGTTCGTCGCCTTCACTGCCGATGAGATGGTATCCGGCACGGAATTCACCGACGAGCTCCATGAAGGGCTGAGCGCTGCCCAGCTCCTGCACCCACAGTTGGTTCTTGCGGCTGGTGCCCAGCCAGACCTCGACGACCAGAAAGCGGCCATCGTCGGTGATGTCTATTTGCCGGAAACCCCAGTCCGGTTGATCGGAACGGCTGAGCACCACCTGGTCGTCGGCTTGGACCGTGCCGAGACGGTGAAACATCAGTCGCTGGTCGCGGTTGGTGCCGGTCAGCGCTTCACCGGGCTGCGGCGCGTCATAGGCGGCGTAGTAAAAACCGCTGCCATCCGGATGCCACGTCGCGTCACTGAATTTACTCCACTCGATCAGATCGGGGCCGTTTTCACCGGTTGCCACGTCGCGGACTTGCCAGGTCAGCCAGTCGCTGCCGCCACTCTGGGTGCTGTAAGCCAGCCAGCGTCCATCGCGGCTGACCGAGGCCGCTGTCAGCGAAACCGTGCCGTCCTCGCTCAGCAAATTGGGGTCGAGCAGCCCTCGCCAAGGGCCGTGCGGGCCAGCGGCGACTTCCAGGCGCGGCTGATTCAGGAGTCCCGGATTGAACGTGCGGAAATAGGAAGCGCCCCGGTGCCAGGGCACTCCACTCTTGGGAAAGTTCCACAGTTCAGTCAGGCGTGCGCGGTAAATATCCCAGAGGGGCTGGGCGCTTAGGTAGGCCGCCGCGTGCTCATTTTGGGCCTTGACCCATTTCCGTGTCTCAGGCGACTCGGCGTCTTCGAGCCAGCGGTAGGGGTCAGGAAGGGCGGCCTCCTGTCCGCCCAAGCGTTGGTAAAGCTCCACATGGTCGCCGCGCCGGGTTTCAGGAAAGCGCCGATTGCCGTCTGTTGGAGTAGTCATCTCCAGCACTGTAACAAAAAACGCGGCCTGCATGAATGAGATCAACCCAGACATTGGCGCTTGACATAGTTTCATTCAAGGACCACACTGAGCAGTACTTACAGCTTCATTCATTGCTATCTGGCTTTTGCCAAGGAGTGCGTCATGTCTCATTTGTCTCAGCGTTCGTTATCGGTTCTTCTCCTCACGGCCTTCATGGCAGCCAGCACGAACGGCGCTGCCCAGTCTCAAGGTGCGCCTGTGCGCGGCGGCACACTCACGGTCGCGCAGCAGGCCGATATCGTGGGGCTGGATCCGGCAACCCTTTCGGCAGCTTCGTCGTCGGTTGTGGTGGATCAGATCTACGATTCGCTGACGACGATCACCCCGGACGGTCAGCCTGCGCCCGCAATCGCCCAGAGCTGGAAAATCAGCGCCGATGGCAAGACTTACACCTTTACCCTGCGCCCTGGCGTCAAGTTCTCGGATGGCCGCGCCCTGACCAGCCGGGACGTGGTGTACTCGATCAAGCGTGTCCTTGATCCCAAACTGGCTTCTCCTCGGCGCGGCGACCTGCTGAATATCACCAGCATCGAAGCGCCCAGCCCCAATCAGGTGGTGATCAAGCTCAAGGCTTCTTTTGCGCCGTTCTTGATCAAGATGGCCGACCAGACCATGGGCGTCATGCCGAGCGGCTACGCCGAGGGCAAGGATCTCAACAAAGTGCCGCTCGGCTCCGGCCCATTCAAGTTCGTGCGCTGGGTGCCCGGCGACTCGGTCACGCTGGAACGCAACCCCTACTACTGGGAAAAGAATCAGCCTTACGTCGATCAGTTGGTCTTCAAGGCCGTCAAAGACGACGTCAGCCGGATCATCAATCTCCAAAGCGGGCTGACCGATATCGCCATGAGCGTGCCATTTAACCAGATCGACAGCCTCAAGACCAATTCCAGCGTCAAGCTGGTCGGCGGCTCCAGCAGCAACTACGATGAGATGAGCCTCAACAACAAGGTAAAACCGTTCAGCGATGTGCGGGTGCGTCAGGCGATCTCCTACGCCATCGACCGCGACTCGATCGTCAAGACGGCGCTGTTCGGCCACGGCACGCCGCTCAATTGCGGTTCGGTGCCCTCTTTCAGCTGGGCCCATGCCACTTGCAAAGTGCAGGTCACCAATCTGGACAAGGCCAAACAGTTGATGATCGCGGCTGGCTACAAAGACGGATTCTCGATGACCATCAAGGTCGGGGCCGATTACAAATCGCAGGTGAACATTGCCCAAGCGATTCAGGCCCAACTTCAACCGCTGAACATCAAAGTGCAGGTTGTACCGATGGAGTGGGGGCTGTTCCTCAACGACTTCATCAATAAAAACTTCGATGCGGTCTTGCTCGGCTGGGTGGGCAGCACCGATCCTGACGACTTCTTCTACAATCAGTTTCATACCGGCGAAAAATTCAATGTGCAGAGCTTTTCCAACAAGCAGGTCGACACGCTCCTCGAAGCAGGTCGGCGCACCACAGATCAGGCCAAGCGCAAGGTTATTTATCAGCAAGTTCAGCAGCTGATCTCCGAGCAGGTCGGGTACGTCTTTATCGACGCCAATCAGCAGTATGAGCTGGTGCGCCCTGCTGTTCAGGGGTATGAACATTATGCCAACGGCTCGCTGGAAAGCTTGAAAGACGTGTGGATTAAGAAATAATTTGCTTTTTAAATGCCTTTGAGGGCCGCCGAGTTCTGTGTGCAGTAGTGATGCTCTTGGGATTCCTTCTATTGAATGTAAAACCTTACTAGACCTCTTGCGAAAGTCGCAGGCTAAGCTTAGAGGGTGGAGCAAGAACGCCTGACACGCACGCTGAAGATGAACCGCAAGCAGTCCCGTCGACGCACTGGGGTACATCCTGAGACCTTCGCTGAGATGGAGGCTGTCCTGATTGAACGAGAAGAACGGAAGAAGAAATCTGGCCGCCCAGCGGCACTCAGCTTGGCTGAGCAGCTCCTGATGACCCTGAAATTTTGGCGTGAATATCGTACGTTCGCGCACTTGGGCAATGACTGGGGTGTCCATGAGGCCACCGTGCACCGCACGGTGGAACGTGTCGAGGCAGCGCTGATTGCCAGTCCGCAAGTCCAGATGCCCAAAAAGCGCGTGTTTCAAGAAGCGCAGATCGTCTACAGCATTGTCGCAGTCGGTGCCTCCGAAGTACCGTGTGAACGACCTAAAAAAGTGTGCAGGCCCGATAGGTTGCCGTTCTGCACAAGACAGCAGCGGCGCTGGTACAGTGGCAAGAAAAAGCAGCACACACTGAAGTTCCAACTGCTCATCTGTACCGTGACGCAGCGGATCCTCGGCACAGCGACAAGCGCTGGAGCGGTTCATGAGCTGAAGCTATTCCGGCAGTCCGGCGTGCGCTTCCCCCACGACACGGCCGTGATCGGGGATGCCGGTTATCAAGGCCTGTGGCTTCGCCACAGGCGCGCCATCACCACTCAAAAGGCAACGCGGGCGTCGCCTCTCTGTACTCAACAGCGTCAGGAGAATCGGGAACTGGCCTATACCCGCCAAGGGATGGAGCACGTGATTCGTCGCATGGAAGTCTTTCGCGTGCTCAAGGGCGTGTATCGCCATCGACGTCGTCGTTTCGCTCTCCGAGTTCAGCTGATCGCAGCCCTCTGCAACCTTACGCGAGCCTGCCAATCATGACTTTCGCAAGAGGTCTACTGATCACCGTTGACTAAATGGGAATTGGCGCTCCGCAAACTTGATTGTGTCCGCGAATATGTCACCTTTGGCGTGGTGTTGGCTGCTGCGGGATACGGCGTCAATGCTCGATTTCGTCAGGCACTCAGTGCGCGGGTACTATTTTGGTCAGGCGGCATCACGCGAACGCAAACGGTATATCCAGCTGAAGTGCGTCTGAGTCCAATTCTTAGGCACTTCAGAGGTCGAAGGCCGAAATACCCGACCACGTCACGACCGTTTGGCGGTCGTGCAAGCGCTGAGCGAAGTCGTCTGGCACAACGCAACGTGGATCTAGCGTCACGGCACCAAGGGGCGCTTTCAGGTCGCTTCGCCGCCGTTTACGTTCGGCTAGCAGATGGAAAAGAGAACTCCCAATGTCAACATCTTCCAAGACAAGCGGCTTAGGTGTGATGTGAGTAGGGTTTAGTGGGGGGTAAGTTCAGTGTGATCGACACTGGAGGACAGAATGTCCGTATCCAAGCAGAAGTTCACCGCTGAGTTCAAATACGAAGCTGTCCGCTTGGTTCGCACGACCGGTAAGAGTTGCGCTCAGATCGCCCGTGATCTCGGCGTTCCTCCTCACTACGTCGTGCGTTGGAAGCAACAGCAAGACCATCAAACGGCCGCTGGCCGCCCTGTATTCACTGGGCGGGGGGATCCCCGCCCTCTCACCACAGGAGGCTCGTCTTAAAGAACTCGAACGGGAGCTGGAAATTGCACGACAGGAACGGGATATCCTGAAAAAAGCACTGGTCTATCTTGGGCAGAACAGACGCCCTTGAGGACGCTTGCCCGCTTTTTCGCCAAGCAACCCTGATTTTTCGCTTCATCGCCCGGCATCACGATGAATTCCCAGTGGAACGCGTGTGCCGAGTTCTCGATGTCAGCATCAGTGGGTATTACGCTTTGCGGGGAAGGCCAGACAGCGAGAGAATCGCAAAAGACCGAAGTTTGACGGCCAGAATCAGGAAAAGCTTCGAGGACAGCCGCGGGACGTACGGTGCGTTGCGCATCAAAGCAGACCTCTGTGAGCAGGGAGAGCAGGTGAGCCGTGAGCGCATCGGACGCCTGATACGACAAGCTCAGCTTGTCGCGCGAGGGAAGCAAAAGTTCCGGACGACGACCAAAGCAAAATCATCCCATCCAGTCGCAGAAAATCTTCTTGCCAGGAATTTTGACGCCGATGATCCGAATCAGAAATGGGCGACGGACATCACGTATTTACCCACCCGGGAGGGTTGGCTGTACCTGGCCACGGTCATGAACCTGTACTCACGGAAAATCGTCGGCTGGGCGCTGAATGAGCGACTCCACACGCCGCTGGTTACAGCGGCGTTGGGAATGGCCGTAGAGCGTCGACAGCCACCAGGAGGGCTGCTCCACCATTCAGATAGGGGGAGCCAATACACGAGTGAGGTGTACAAGGAGGCGCTGGACAGACTGCACGCGGTGCAGAGCATGAGCGAGAAAGGAGAATGCTGGGATAGCGCCGTTCAGGAGAGCTTCTTCGCGACGTTGAAGACGGAACTGGAACTTGGAAAGGCGCAGTGGGCCGTGCCCAGACACGAACGGAGGTCTTCGAGTGGATTGAGGTGTTCTACAACCGCCAGCGTCGTCACTCCGCGTTGGGCTACCGGTCCCCGGCGGCCTTTGAGGAGCAAGCCCCCATCCCGAACTGAGCCTCCACCAAACCCTTGACAGATCAGGTCTACTTGCCGCCCTACTCGCCAGAACTCAATCCAATTGAGAAAGTCTGGGCCTACATCAAGCGCAATATCTTGGGAAATTTCTGCGCCAAGACAACCAAAGAACTCAAAACCCGGCTTCGATCAGGGTGGCAGTGAATCCGCTACATCCGGTTCCCACAACACCTCATGGCGCAAACCCCAATTTAAGCCGCTATCAATAGATTGAAATCGGGACTGTACAGTGAGATGACGTGACCCCCGAATCTTGGTTCAGAAAAGTTGCGAATTCAGTGGCAATCTGGAGGAACGATGAAAGGGAAACGGTACACCGAATCGTCGTGGACGGACGCGCCTAGGCACGCCAATTCTCACAGCAAATGCTGGACGTTCTGATTCAGTGAAGCAGGTCAACCAATTGGCGAGGTTGCAAGAACAGCGGGCGTCGGAGTGACGAAGATTCACCAATGGAAGGCATATTACGGCGGGATAACCAAGGACGAAACTAAACGGCCCTCGTTTGTTGGAGCAAGAAAATCGCCGACTCAAAAGGCTGGTGGCGGATCTGTCGCTCGATAATTTGATCCTCAAAGAGGTGGTTGCAAGAAAGCGGTGAATCACGAAGTTACAGTGCAGTTCCAGACGCTGATCAAGCGTCAAGTGGTGGCATCTCTAAAGACGCGGAAGTGAGGATGGATGGACTTGACGCGCGTGGTTCTGAGGGACAGTGAACGAGCATAAGTACGTATTCGGTAGTCAAGTCTCATTCTTATCTCAGGCGGCTCAGCAGTCCCCGCAGTACACCAAGCTCTTCCTGGTTCAAGTCAGAAAACTGAGCCTCATGCAGCTCGATGACCGTGGGCAGGGCGCGTTCCACCAGCGTCCGGCCAGCGTCGGTCAGCGTTAGCTGCTTGCACTTTCCAGCAGTGCGCCTCTCAATCAGACCACGCACGCTCAGGCGTTTGGCGTGGTAGGACATATTGGCCTCAGTGAACAGCAGTCGCTGGGCCACCTCCTGTTGCGTCGCGCCGTCAAACCGGCGCAGAACGGCCAGCAGGTCAAACTCGGTCATGGTCAGTTCCAGCGGAGCCAGCGCGGTTTCCACCTCACGAATCTTGTTCTGCGTAGTAAAGACCAAGCGCCGCCACAGCCGGATGGCGGGCTGCTGCAGCGCGTTGTTCAAAGCTTCCTCGGTCATCGCTGCCACTCTAAAGGCTCCAGAAAAAGTTTAATTTGAATCATAAGTCACTATACAGTTAAATATTAAAGTCAAAATGGATGTATGAATCCCATTCAAGGACTCCACCACCTCACTGTAATGGCGAGCGATCCCCAGAAGAATGTCGACTTCTTTACCCAGGTGCTCGGCCAACGCCTGGTCAAGGTCACCGTCAATTTTGATGACCCCGGCACCTATCACCTGTACTACGGCGATGAAACCGGCGCGCCCGGCACCATCATGACCTACTTTCCCTGGGCCAATGCGGTCAGGGGACGGCGCGGCAACGGCGAGATCGTGGCCGCTGCCTACGCTGCCCCCGTCGCCTCCCAGGACTACTGGAAGGCCCGCCTGAACAGCTTTGAGATTACCTTTACCGAAGAGGTGCGCTTTGGCAGCCCCGCCGTCCGATTCGAAGACCCCGATGGCCTGTGGATCGAGCTGGTCTTTGAGGACGGCGCGGACGTGCCCCGCTTCTGGCCGAACAGCCCGGTGCCCCGCGAACACGCCCTGCGCGGTTTTCACAGTGTCACCGGCTGGGTGGGACAGACCGCGCGTACCGAGGCGCTGCTGACCGGGCCGCTGGGGTTTAGCAAAGTTGGTAGTGAGCCGGACGCCGAGGGCCTGCGAACCCGCTTCAGGGGCCAGTCAGAGGGTGTGGGACTGTACGTGGATCTGGTCGAGCGCCCTGGCAAACCGCACGGGCAATTCAGCGCGGGCAGCGTTCACCACGTCGCGCTGCGCACCGTGGACGACACTGAGCAACTGGAATACCAGAAACTGCTCAGCGAACACGGGTACGATGTGACTCCGGTGCAGGATCGACAGTATTTCCACTCCATTTACTTCCGGGAACACTCCGGCATCCTGTTCGAAATCGCCACCGACGCCCCCGGCTTCCCTGACGACGAGCGTGTGGACGAACTGGGCAAACACCTGAAGTTGCCCGCGTGGTACGAGAGCAAGCGCGCGTCCATTGAGGCGCGGGTCAGGCCCATCGTGAACCACGAGTACGGCGTAACCATCGGCGGGCAGAATGCCTGAGCGTTCCCAGATCAGCGGCCTCCACCAGGGCCAGCCGGTAAGGTCCACGGGCCCCGCCCTGACAGAAGCGCGCGCTGCTGTGATCCTGATTCACGGACGCGGAGGCAGCGCCGAGGACATGCTGGGCCTCTCGCAGCAGTTTGGCGTGCCCACCCTGGCGTACCTCGCCCCGCAGGCTCAGGGCCACACTTGGTACCCGCAGAGCTTTCTGGCCCCGCTGGAGCGCAACGAACCCGGCCTGTCGTCGGGCTTGCAGGCCATTGACGACGTGGTGAATACGCTGGGCGGGCAGGGCATCGCACCTGCGAACATCGTCATCGGCGGCTTCTCGCAGGGCGCGTGCCTAGCGCTGGAATACGTGGCCCGTCACGCCCGGCGCTACGGCGGCGTTTTCGCCTTCTCGGGCGGCCTGATCGGCCCGGACGGCACTCCTCGCGACGCCATCGGCCACTTGGACGGCACACCCGTCTTTATCGGGTGCAGCGATGTGGACGGTCATATTCCGCTACGGCGCGTGGAGGAAAGCGCCGGGGTGCTCGCTGAACACGGCGCGACGGTGGACAAGCGCATCTACCCGCGAATGGGCCACACCATCAATGAGGACGAACTTGAGGCCGTGCGGCAGATGTTGCAGACGCTCCTAGCGAACAGCGTCTAAATTGGGCAAGTTTCAAAGTCCTAGGCTTGCAGCGGGTAATGGAAGATGAGGACTCTGTCACCGTGCCAGACATGTCGGTGAGCCTGCTCGCCAGAAACGCGGTCAACAGCCTTAAAACTGGTCTTCAACTCTGTAGCGGTCGCATGTTCGTCTGTTCTTGCAAGGTCGCATCTCGGTGGGTTTCAAGCTGTGCAAGAAGCTGTTGCTCGTGGAGGGCAGTCACCGTACGGTGACTGCCTGTCGGTTTGGCGATCACATACAAGGTATTTTGGCGATGGCATTCCAGATAAGTTTTAACGGTAGCGACATGAACAGAGAGATGCCGCGCTGCTTCGTCAGGTGAAGCGCCACCCAATACCAGCGCGACAAGCCGAGTTCGCAATTCCGAGCTGTACCCATGTAACCCTGCTGTATTCGTATAGCCATTACGACAAATGCTCTAATGCAACACAACTGCCCAGCACTTCAAATTGATCTGAACGAGAGTTCAACGTCTTGGGCACCGCTTTCAATGAGTGAGCGACCAATTTGTTTCATAAGCGGAAAATGCTCAGCGGCGATGTGAGCAAAGGCGTTGCCGGGGAGCCAGCCGCTGGGAAAAAACGTTCGTCCGTATGGGCCGTAAAAGATACCCAGATCCAGAATTGGCTCCGAACTGCCGGGCCAGACCCGCGCTGGCAGGCTGGTAAACAGAACCTGTCCCTCTACAGGCATAATGACGGCGGCTTCCTGCGGCACCTGAAGCAGTTGCGGATACTGAGCGGCGGGCAGTTGCATCGACATTTCCGGCCCGGTGAACATGGCGTGACGGGTGCGGATGGTCACCGGCGTTCTCAGCGCCTCACTGAACGCCGCGCACGTTTCTGGTGCGAGTTGTGGGTCAAGCTGGGCGTGGAGTTCACCGGCCTTGAAAGCAAAGACCAGCATCAGATCACCGCCGTTTCAACGTGAATCTGGCCCTTGAAGCGGTCCAGACGGTAGTCGGTAAAATCGTACTGTGGGCGCTGTTCGAGCACCAGATCAGTGACCATCCGGGCGTTGGCGGGGGCCATCATAAAGCCGTTGCCATTGAAGCCCACGCTGAGAATCAAGCCCGGATGACTCACCGGAACGTCCACGATGGCCTGAAAATCTGGTGTGGAGCTGTAAAACCCGTGAACGACATGGGTGGTTTGCAGTTGCTCCAAGCCGTTCAGGACCCGTGCGCCGTGCTCAAAAGTCGCGGCCTTGAAGGTTTCATCGTCTGGTGGAAGTTCTCCCAGACGGCTCATGTAAAACGCCTCGCCAAGCTGCTTCCCGGCCCACTGGTGATCGGATGAAGCCAGAAAGGGATGGCAGTAGCCTTCGGGAGCGCCGCTCAGGTAGTGTAGCCGCCTCTCTTCCGGATGCAGTGGCAGCTCAAGGCCCACGCTGTCGGCCAGAGCCCGCGCTCCCTGCCCGGCAGCCAGCACCGTGGTATCGGCGTAGATCGGCCCGTGATCAGTCTGAACGCCGGTAATTCGCCCATCGTCACTGAGAAGTGCGCTGGCCTGCCCCTGAACCAGCGCCGCGCCGTGTTGCTGGGCCGCCTCAACGATTGCCTGCGTCAAGCGCACCGGGTTGTTGACGAAACCGTCGTCGGGGCCGTAGCTGGAAGACAGCAGCCCGTCGGTATTCAAGCTGGGACACAACTGCAAAAGGGTTTCCACATCCGCGAATTGAGCATTGACGCCCAGACGCTGCTGCCGTTCCACCAGTTGCCGCGTGTAGTCCTGACCAGCAGCGCTGTAGCTCAGAAAAATGTAGCCGCAGCGCTCAAAATGCAGTGCCGCATCCAACTCGGCAATTCGGTTGAAAAAGGGCAGGCTGTCGCGCACCAGCAAAATGTTAAGGTCGCTGCCCCATTGCTGCCGGACGCCGCCGGGACACCAGCGGGTGATTCCAGCAGCGGGCGACGCCGCTTCCAGCAAGGTCACGCGCTGCCCGGCCCGCGCGAGTTCGTAGGCGATGCAGGCTCCGATAATTCCTGCGCCAATCACCAAAACGTGCTGCTTCATGCTTGCTCCTGAGTGATTCGTTGTTGAAATTGATCTGGATGACTCAAAATCCACGCCGCGAGACGTTGAGCCTCGTCCTCGGTGTTGTAGGCGTGAAAACTGACGCGCACCACCGGGCCACGGGCGCTGACCAGAAAGCCGCTTTGCTGCATGGCCGCCGCCGTGTGCTGGGCGTCCGGCGCGGCCACGGCGATCATGGCGGCGTAGCGGCCCTGCTCAGCAGGCGTGACCACCTGATAGCCCGCCTCGCCGCAAGTCTGCCGAACGATGTCCACACAGCGCCGAACCTGCTCAAGCCGCACGCCAGCAGGCACCTGCTCAAGCAACCGCAGCGCGGCCCGGCAGGCATACGCGCCCGTGACATTCGGCGTACCAGTCTCGAAACGCCGGGCGTCGCGGCTCAGTTCACGGTGCAGCAAGTCCATGCCGTGCGGGTCTGCCGCCGCCATCCAGCCGGGCGCTTGAGCCTCTCCGGTTTCTGGCGCGGCGTAGAGAAAGGCAAAGCCCTCGGTGCCCAGCAGGTACTTATGGGTGCCGCTCAGGTAGTAACTCACGCCCAGCGCCTTCACGTCAGTGGGCACGATGCCAAGCGCTTGATAGCCGTCCAGTACCACCTCGCAGCCGTGTGCACGGGCCGCCGCAACGTAATCAGGCACCGCCAGCACCTCGCCAGTCTGAAAGCTCACCTGTGCCAGCACCAGCAGGGCCGCGCCCCTGAGCGCTGCGTTCGTGCGTTCCAGCGGCGTGTCGCCGGGAAAATCAGCCGCGAAACGCACTTCATACCCGCCGCGTCTCAGGGCGTCAGCCAGATAAAAAGCGCTGGGAAAATTGTGTTCCTCGATCACCACCGCTCCCGCTGAGGGTGGCCGTGCCAGAACCGCCATCCCCAGCGCGTGACTGGCACTGTCGGTGAGGGCCAGTTCTTCGGCCCCGGCTCCGATCAGGGCCGCCAGAGCGGCGCGGGCCTCTTCCCAGACACTCATCCACTGGTTCCAGGGAGAGCCGTAGTCGCGCCAGGAGTGCAAATAATCGCTCAGTGCGGCCTCAACATCTGTGCTGAGAGCGCCGCGCGAGCAGTTGTTGGCGTGAACATACTGCTCCAGATTGGGAAAGTGGGCACGAAATTCAGGCAAACTCAGGGTCATTCGGCACGCTCCTCGCTCCGCCACTCCGAGATCAGGCGGCCTCCTGTTTCGGTGACGACGATCATTTTTTCCAGCCGCACGCCACCAAACCCAGGCAGATAAACGCCCGGTTCAATCGCCAGCACCTGCCCGACCTGAAGCTTTTCCTGGCCGTGCTCGCGCAAAATAGGAAACTGGTGGGTCTGGTAGCCGAGCGCGTGCCCGATGCCGCGCAGGGTGTGCTGATCCAGTCCTGCCGCCCGAATGGGAGCGCGGGCCGCCTCGTCAACCTCGCTGGCCGTCACCCCAGGACGGACGGCCTGTAGAGCCGCCTCCAGCGCCTGCTGGGTGAGGTCGATCAACTGCTGCGCCCGCTCACTTTGCCCGAACAGCCGCGTCACGGTGAGATCCGCGTGCAAGCCGTCAATCACTGCTCCAGCGTCAATCGTGACCAGCTCATTCTGACCCAGGGCGGTCATGCCGGGATGGGCGTGTGGCAGGGCGGTTCTTGATCCGAAAGCGATGATCGGCTCAAAGGACGGCCCTTCACTTTCCTGGTAGATATGGCTCAGGAGAAGCTGCTGGAGTTGCCGCTCGGTCACGCCGGGACGCAGCGCCGCAAAGGCCACCTCGATGGCCTGCCGGGTGACCGCTTCCGCTTGTTGCAGCGCTTCAATCTCAGCGCTGCTGAGCAGGCTGGTCAGTTCGTTGATGAGTGCGTCGGCAGGCACGAAGGTCAGGTCGCCGTGCGGGTTCAGGGTCTGCATGTCCGCCAGACTCAGGGCGGGCGCGTAGACGCCGATACGAACCGCGTCAGGCCCGAACAGCTCGCGCAGCGCCCGAGCATACTCATGAATCCCGACATACGGTTTGATCTCGACCTTGCCCGGTTTGACGGCCTGCTGGTAACGCGGGTCGAGCAGCAGCACGCGGCGCTCCGGCGTGACGACGAGCGCTCCTGCCGAAACCTGAGCGCCGCAAAACGCCCGCAACTGATACGGCGCAGTCAGCAGCAGGGCATCAAGCGCGGCTGGCTTCAGCGCCGCTTGCAACTGGGCTAGACGATCCACAAATCGTCCTGTCTGCGGCTGAGCCAGCGTGCTCCATCAGCCGTCACCACCACGTTTTCTTCTACGATCATGCTGGGAAGCGGCGACTGGACCACGGTGGGTTCCAGGGTGTAGACCTCACCGACCTGTGGCTGACCCTGCGAAGCGGGCAGGTAGCGCTCCCAGTCGGGGCCGAGCAGTGTGCCGCCGTCGTGGACGTGGCGTCCGATCTGGTGCCCGGTGGCGTGGCTGAGTTCCGGCTGACCACCACGCCGGAGCGCGGCCCGTGCCGCAGCGTCGACCTCCATGCCCGTCGCGCCCGGTTTCAAGGCCGCAAACGCCGCGTCAATGGCGTCGTGAATGGCCTGGAAGGTGGCCAGAATTTCCGGCGGCGTGTCCTCACCCGGTACCCGGACATAGCAGGTGCGGGCGATATCGGAAAAGTAGCCGCCCACCGCCAGTCCGGTATCCAGAATCAGCAGATCGCCGGGGCGCAAAGCCTCGTCGCTGGGGCCACGGTGCGCCAGCCCGACCCGGTTGATGCAGACCAGCGGCCCGCCGTGATCGCCCAGATACGGCGTAGCGCCGAGTCCAGCGGCCATCGCGTTCATGCGGGCCTGAATCTCGCGCTCGGTCTGGCCGACTTGCAGGGTGGGCCGTAAGCGGTCATACATGAGGATGGTCTTGTCGATGGCACTCTGGATTCGGCGCAACTCCTCATCCGTTTTGACGCCGCGCACCGTGGAAAGCCGCGCCTGACTGCTTTCCAGACGAACGTGCGGCAGCACACGCCGGATCAATTTCTCGGTGCTGAGGTACTGGCCATAACTCAGTCCATCGGCGTGAATATCATGTTCGCTGAAATTGAGCAGGATGGTGTCCGGCGCGAGTTCGGCGAGCCAGTGGCAGAATTCGTCGGCAAAACTGGTTGTGTAGGCGCGGATCTCGTCAAACTGGCCCTGCTGCTCCAGGTGGCCCCGGTCGTAGTTGGCGCACAGAGCCAGCGCTCCTTTGCCCGGCGCGAGCATCAGCGCTGCTTTCCCGCTCAGCGCCGTATCAAAGACCAGCCCGACATTCGGATCACTGCCTTCCTGCGTGATGAAGAGCCACAGTTCTTTCTCCTGAAGCGTGCTGAGGGCTTGAGTAATTTTTTGCTGAGCAAGGCTTTTCATACCGCTCACCTCCAGAAATAGGGCGCGACTCTTAGCGAGGCCATTGTAGGAGCTGAGAGTCGCTGCGTCAATTTGTTGAACAAAGTTCAATCAAGTTAAGCTTATTCTAGACACTAAGGGTGAGACCAGAGTCTCCTTGCAGGCCAATCAAGTCTCGGCAAAGTTCAATATCTTGACTCTGATTGGAACATTGTGGTATTACTGACCAATTCGAGTTCCGGTAAAAATTTGCGCGGAGGTGGAATGTCCAAGCTAGGCGAAGAGAAAGCGCGGCAAGCGGCGCAGCAGGTGCGGCCCGAAGAAGTCTGGCTCTTTATCACTCAGGAAGGCAGTGATTCCAGCGTTCCACTGGTATTCGACACCCAGTCCGTCGGCAAAGCGGCTTTTATCATTCACGCCAGCGGCCCTAAAGCGCTGGTCTCCCGGATTGACGCTGGACATTTCGAGCAGCACGCCGAGTACCTGGAAATACGCGAGTACACCACTTCGTTTGACGAGGCGCTGACCACCTGGCTACGAGAACTGCGTCCCCAGAGGGTGCTGCTTAATTTCAGCGAACACGACATCCGCTGCGATAACCTGACGCACGGGCAATACCTGGCCGCCGAGCGTCTACTTCAGGCAGCCCTGCCGGGGGTTACTCTCGTCAGCAGCGAGGAGCAGCTCAGCCGGGTGCGGGCCATCAAAACGCCCGAGGAGTTGCGCCGCCTTCAGAGCGCCATCGACAAGACCATTTTGATGTATGACCGCCTGCTGCCCACAATTCGTGCTGGACAGACCGAGCGCGAGATTCAGGCCCGCATGAACGCGCTGGCCGCTGAACTGGGAACGGTGCCGGATCAGGGCGATTTCGGCGGGCCGCTGGTACTGATCAACCGCATGGGCATGTCGCACCGGGGGCCGACAGACGAGCCGCTGGTGCCGGGTGATCTGCTGATTCTGGATACGGCGCTGGAAGTGCAGGGCTACTTCTCGGATATTGCCCGGACGATCTACCTTCTCAAAGACGGCGAGAATCAGCCACCCGAAAAAGAGCAGCGGGTCTTTGGAGCCATTTACGGAGCGATTGACGCCGCCTTCGCCGCCATGCAGCCAGGCGTGGCGGGGTTTGAGGTCGACGCCGCTGCCCGCCAGCACCTGCTCAGTCAGGGGTATCCAGAAATTCAGCATTCTACCGGCCACCAGATCGGACGTCACGTCCACGACGGCGGCGCAGTCCTGGGGCCGCGCTGGGACGCCAAGCGCCGCGCTCCCACCCTCAAACTCGAAGCAGGCATGGTCTTTACCCTGGAACCCACCGTCTTGATGAGTCCCGAACCCAGCATGATCGTCGAAGAAAACGTCTTGGTGACTGCCAGCGGCCCAAAGTATCTCAATCCGCGCCAGGATCAGCTCTGGACGGCCCGCTAACCTCTCCTCTTTCCCTTTCCCTGCCCACAACCCTGCCCAGGAGGCCCACGATGCGTACTCTCTTTACTCTTTCCGCTGCCCTGCTGCTCACCGGCGCTCTCGCTCAGGGCAA
Organism: Deinococcus psychrotolerans; assembly: GCF_003860465.1. Lineage (NCBI taxonomy): Bacteria > Thermotogati > Deinococcota > Deinococci > Deinococcales > Deinococcaceae > Deinococcus > Deinococcus psychrotolerans. The sequence goes on along the minus strand of NZ_CP034186.1, from coordinate 241,099 downwards.
CACCTGCCCCAAGGTGGGCGGCACCGCGACCATCGCTCAGAACAGTGAGCCGGGCAACCTCAACCCGCTGATCTTTCCCACCACCTACGACACCAACATCGAGGAACTGGTCTTCAATGCTCTGGTCAAGCCCACCGCTGACCTGAACTATCAAGGTGATCTGGCAAAGTCGTGGACATTCTCGCCGGACAAAAAGACCATCACCTTTAAGCTCAACCCCGGCATCAAGTGGTCGGACGGGCAGCCGCTCACCGCTCAGGATGTGGCCTTTACCCTGACGGCGATTGCCAGTCCCAAATACAACGGCGGGGCCTTCAGCCAGGTCGAAATCCTCAGCGGCGCAGACGCCTACCATGACGGCAAAGCCAGCAAGGTCAGCGGCATCAACGTGATCAACCCGACCACCATTGCCCTGACGACTGACAAGGTCTACGCGCCGATTCTGGCGACGATGGCCGGGATCATGATCTTGCCCGAGCATATCTACGGCAAGATTCCGGTTGAGAACTGGCAGAAAGACGCCACCAACCGCAGCCCCGTCGGCAGCGGTCCCTTCGTGTTCAAGCAGTACCGCAGCGGCGAGCTGATCGAGCTGGCCGCCAACAAAAACTACTTCGCCGGGCGGCCCTGCTTGGACCGCTTGATCGTCCGCTTTGGAGACGCCAACACCATGCTGGCCGCCCTGGTCAACGGCGAAGTGGACGCCGCGCCGGTTCCTGTGCCGAGCGTGGCCAGCGTCAAGGCCAATCCCAAAGTCAAACTCACGACGGTCAATCAACTGAACTTCGATTATGTGGGCACCAACCTGCGTAACCCCATTTTGGCGGAGCAGGCGGTCAGAACGGCGATGGCCTACGCCATCAACCGCAAGGCCATCGTCACCGGCCTCATGTCCGGCTACGGAAACGTCGTGGACACCCTTTTCCCCAAGTCACACTGGGCTTACCCGACCAGCGTCAAACCCATCCCTTATGACCCGGCGCTGGCCCAGAAAACCCTGGACGATGCTGGCTGGAAGATGAGCGGCGGTGTGCGCAGCAAAGGCGGCAAGACCCTGAAATTCCGTCTCTTCTACACCACCGGCAATCCGGTGCGCGAGCGCGGCGCGGCGCTGATTCAGGCCAACCTGCGCCAGGTCGGTATTCAGGTGGATTTGCAGAGCATGGATTTTCCCACACTGGTCACTTACCTGCTGCCCAAAGATGGCCAGAGCAAGCCGCGTGCCGTGAACGCGGGCGACTTTGATCTGTTTATCCTGGGCTTCGGGATTGAACGCGATCCCAGCGAGTACCTGTCGTACTTCACGGCTGACGGTCAGCCGCCCAACGGCTATAACTTCACCGGCTACACCGACCCGGCGGGCGGCAACCTGCTGATGAAGGGACAGGAAACGGTCAATCAGACCGCCAGAAAGTCGCTCTACAACCAGTTTGGTGTGCTGATGCGCGACCAGCTGCCCTGGATTCCGCTGACCCAGGCCCAGGCCCTCTACGGCAACCAGACCCGCCTGCACAACTTCGCGCCGGACATCCGGGGTGTGAACGTCAACGTGATGAAATGGTGGGTTCAGTAAAACCGTGCTGCCGTTTATCGCCCGGCGCTCACTTCAAGGGTTCGTCTTACTGATTCTGGTTTCGTTCATCAGTTTTGCCGTCATGAATCTGGCTCCCGGCAACGCCATGCAGACTTTTATCAATCCGCGCATGAGTCCGCAGGAGATCACGCGGGCTGAGAACGCTCTGGGCATCAACAAGCCGATTCCGGTGCAGTACCTGAGCTGGATTTCGAACGTGGCACGCGGCAATTTCGGTTACTCCATCCGCAACGGCCAGAGCGTCTCCGCCCTGCTGCTGCAACGCGCCTGGCCGACGCTGCTGCTGACGCTGACCTCGTTCGTGCTGATCGTTGCCATCGCGCTATGGATCGGGATTGCCAGCGCGGCCAGGCCGTATTCCTGGATCGACTACTTCAGCACGACGCTGGTGTTCGGGGGCATCAGCATTCCCAGCTTCTTCCTTGGTCTGGCCCTGATCTATTTCTTCTCGGTGCGGCTGGGCTGGGTGCCGACCTCCGGCTACGAAAACTACAGCGCCGATCATCAGGGCTGGGCACTCTTCGTCGACCGACTGTGGCACATGATCTTGCCGGTGTGCGTGCTGACCTTCACCGGCATCGCCGGGATTTTGCGGCACGTCCGCAGTTCGGTCAGTGAGGCGCTGCGCCAGGATTACATCCGCACTGCCCGCAGCAAGGGCGTCAGCGAGCGCAATATTCTGGTCAAACATGCCCTGCGCAACGGCCTGATTCCGGTGGTGACGCTGCTGGGCCTGTCCCTGCCTGCCTTCTTTGCTGGCTCAGTCATTACCGAGACCATCTTCGCCTGGCCGGGCATGGGCCGTCTGCTGGTCGATTCGGTGTTTTCCCGTGATTATCCGGTGTCGATGGCGATCAACACCATTACAGCGGTGCTGGTGGTGCTGGGCAGTTTGCTGGCTGATCTGCTCTACGGCTTTATCGACCCGCGTATTCGGTTCGAGTCGTGAGCGCCGCGCCGATCTCGCCGGGGCGTTCGCGCCCTTCAGGCCGGATGTTTGGCCGCTTCACCCGCCACCGCTTGGCCTTCGTCAGCTTGCTGGTGCTGGCCGTCTTGGTGCTGGTCGGGGTGTTCGCGCCGCTGCTGGCTCCTTACGATCCCTACAATCTGGCGACCAGCACCAGCGGCAATATTCTGTTTGCCAGTCCGCCCAGCCGCGAATTCTGGCTGGGCACCGACGCGCTGGGACGCGATGTCCTCTCACGTTTGATCTTCGGCACGCGGGTATCACTCACCATCGGCATCAGCGCGGCGGCGCTGGCACTGGTAATCGGCGTGGTGCTGGGCGTCATCGCTGGCTTCCGGGGCCACCTGACCGACACGCTGCTGTCGCGCTTCACCGACGCGGTGGCCGCCTTCCCCAGCTTATTTCTGATTCTCACGGTGTCGAGTTTTGTCAAACCGAGCTTGATCACCACCGTGGCGATCATCGGTTTACTGAGCTGGGTGCCCACCTACCGCTTGATGCGCGGCGAAACGCTCAAGCTGCGCCATCTGGATTATGTGGAAGCGGCGGGCGCGCTGGGCGCGGGCGATCCCCGGCTGATGTTCCGGCATATCCTGCCCAACGCCGCCGCGCCGATCATCGTGCAGACCACGCTGGGGGTGGCCGACGCCATCTTGACCGAAAGCGCACTGTCGTTTCTGGGTCTGGGTGTGCAGCAGCCGGTGGCTTCCTGGGGCAACATGCTCGCCGACGCCCGCACCATCACGGTGTTGCAATCTCAGCCGTGGCTGTGGCTGCCTCCCGGCCTGGCGATTTTGGTGACATTGCTGGCCATCAACTTTCTGGGCGACGGCCTGCGTGATACATTCAACCCCCGTGAAAGGTGACGCGCCTCCAACCCGCTCGCGACTGGGTGAGCGGCTGCGGGCGCTCCGGCAGGCCCGTGGCATGACCCTGCAACAGCTCGCCGACGCCTCGAAATGCTCGCGCAGTTTTCTGAGCATGCTTGAGCGTGGCCAGACTGATGTCTCGGCGACCTTGCTGCAACGCCTGGCCGCCGCATTTCAGTTGAGCGCCGCCGACCTGTTGCCTGACGAGGCCCGCAGCGACATTCTGAAAGTGGTGCGGCGCGGCGAAGCGCCCCGGAGTGTCCAGTTGGGGCCAGGCGTGCAGGTGCAGGTGCTGTTCACCGATCTGCTCCAGAAAATTCAGCCGGTCTTGCTCAGCCTCGAACCCGGCAGTGAGCAGCGCAACGACGTTGGTCACGCGGGCGAAGAGTTTATTTATGTTCTGGATGGTGAAATTCAGTTGACCGTTCACCACTCCGCTCCCCGAACCCTGCGCACCGGTGACAGCGCTTATTATCCCAGCGCTCTGCCGCACTGCATCGGGAATGTCTCCAGCAGTGAGGCCCGCATCCTGACTATGAGTACGCCTCCCCGGTTGATCTGATCGCTCCCAACAAAGGTGCCCCGCATGTCTAATCAAGCGTTTTATGAGCGGTATGCCCGACTGGCTGTGCAGATGGCCGTGCCTATCCAAGCGGGCCAGCGGCTACTGATCGTCAGCCCGCCCGAAGTCTATGAACTGGCCCAGATGATCGCCGAGGCGGCTTACCAGGCGGGGGCCGCCGCCGCTGAAGTGCTCTACGAAGACGCCACCGTTCAGGAACTCCGGATTCGCTCGGCTTCGGCAGATCAACTCACGGTTTTTCCAGCTTGGATGGCGGCGGCCCTCACCGAGCACGCCCAAGCCGCGCAGCCGATTCTCACCCTGCACGCGGCGCACCTTCAAAGCGGCCCCGGCGGGCTGGGCAACCGGGTGGCCCTTGCCGCCGCCGCCCGCAATGCGGCGCTGGAAGAGTACGGAATGCGCCGTTCGCGGGTGCAGTTCAACTGGTCAGTGATGGCCGTGGCGACCCCGGCCTGGGCGCGTCACCTCTATCCTGAGGCTTCACCTGAAGTGGCGCTGGAGAACCTCTGGGCGACCCTCTCGCGTCTGTTGAGGCTCGATCAGCCGGATCCTTCAGCGGCCTGGCAAGAGCATGCCCAGCGGCTGACACAGCGGTGCGCCGCGCTCGACCAGCTGGAGATCGAATCGCTGCATTTCTCCGGCCCCGGTACAGACCTGGAGATTGGGTTGCCGACAGGCCACCAGTGGTTTGGCCCGTCGGTGAGCAGTGCGCTGGGAATTACCGGCATTCCCAACATGCCGACTGAGGAAGTCTCCACCTTGCCGCACCGCTTGCAGACCAACGGTCATGTCCAGATGACCCGGCCACTGATCATCAATGGCCAGCGCATCGACGACCTTGAACTCAGCTTTGAGGGTGGCCGGCTGAGCCACTGGCGCAGTTCCTCAGCTGGAGAAACACTTGAGCACCTGCTGGCCACCGATGAGGGAGCGCTCCGGCTCGGTGAAGTGGCGCTCGTCAGCGAGGAGAGCCTGGTGGCCCGTGAACACAAAGTATTTTACAGCACCCTCATTGACGAGAATGCCTCGTGTCATCTGGCGCTGGGCCGGGCTTACCCGGTCACGCTGAAAGGCGGAGGCGACCTATCCGCTGCCGAATTTGAAGCGGCTGGGGGCAATCACAGCCGTGTCCATCTGGATTTCATGGTGGGGTCGCCTGAGTTGCAAGTCACGGCCAGGACGCGCGGCGGCGGCGAGGTGGTCATCATGCGTTCAGGAAAGTGGGTCTGATCGCCACAGGCGCGGGTCAGAGCTGCTGCCTATCGTCTCCAAACCTTCTCCGTCTTTAATCCTCGGCATTCTCCGGAATGACCGCCAGCCCCTCGATTTCGACTTTGGCCCGGTCTTCCATCAGGGCGCTGACCGCCACCACACTCATGGCCGGATAATGGCGGCCCAGCACCTCGCGGTAGACCGCGCCGATTTGCCGCTGCTGGGCGAGGTAAGCGGGCTTGTCGGTAATAAACCAGGTCAGGCGCACCAGATGCTCAGGGCCGCCCCCGGCCTCGGCAACCACCGCCAGCACGTTACGGAGGGCCTGCCGGGTCTGCTCCACGAAATCGTCGGTTTCAAAGACCTGCTGGCTGTTCCAGCCGATCATTCCGGCGGTAAACACCAGTCGGCCTCGCGCCGCAACGCCGTTAGCAAAGCCGCGTGGCTGCGCCCAACCGGGCGGCTGCAATACCTGAAGAGAATGAATGTCTGTCATGGCTCCTCCTTGACTCAATGACCCTTGAAGGCTTCTTGCAGCCACCACGCCCCGCCGTCCGAGGCGATCTTGGCGTCGATGACCAGCGGGCGCGGCGGCGCGGCGGCGAGCCAGTCGCGCACGGCGTTGAGATCGTCCAGCGTCCGCACTGTCACTCCATCGGCTCCGAATCCACGTCCCAGCGCGGCCAGATCGGTGTCGGGGAAGCGGACAGCGGCGTGATCGTCGTTCACGAAGTGATGCACCTCCGCGCCGTAAGCAGCGTCGTTGTAGATGATGCACACCAGCGGCAACTTGAGTCGCACCGCCGTTTCCAGCTCGCTGATGGCCATCAGAAAGCCGCCGTCGCCGCTGCCCAGCACGGGTAAGCGCCCCGGCTGGGCCAGCGCTGCGCCTATGGCACTCCCCAGCCCCAGGCCGATACTCTGAAACGCCTGGGTAAAACAGAAGCCGAATTCGTCTGGCACCGACAGGTACGTGCTGGGGTAACCCATGAAATTGCCGGAATCAATCGAAACGACGCGCTCTCTGGGCAGCAGATCATCCAGGGCGCGGCTCAGCACCCGTGGGTCAATGCGCTCATGGGTTGAGAGATCGAGCGTCGGAGTGTCTCGCCACAGGGAGCACTGGGCTATCGCCTCTGCGACCTGCGGCGTGCGGTATTTCATAACGGGGCCTTGACCGTGCCACACGCTCAGCACGTCGTCGGCGGTCTGGGCGCAGTCGCCGCGCACGCCCAGCGTGATGGGCCGGTTGCTGCCCAGCGCCGCGTCTTCCACATCCACCTGCACCACTTTGGTTTCGGGGCCGATCAATTGCCCGTGCCGCATCGTCCACATGTTGAGAGTGCAGCCCCAGGCCACGATCAGGTCGGCGTCCCGAATCAGCTCGGCACTCAGCGGTGAGGAAAAGCCGCCGGAAATGCCCAGGTTGAACGCGTCACCCGCAAACAGGCCGTGCGCCACCGCTGAGGTTGCCAGCAGCGCCCCGCACTGTGCAGCCAGCGCCTTCAACTCGGCTTTGGCGTGCCTTGCCCCGCGTCCCGCCACGAAGACCGGACGCTCAGCAGCTGAAAGTAGCTCGACCAGCGCCGAAACCGAGGCCGCATCAGGCCGAATCGCTTGCGCGGGCGGCAAGCTCAAGTCAGCCTCATGAAACGGGGACGCTTCGGCAGCCTGCACATCCAGTGGCACCGACAGCACCACCGTGCGCCGCTCGTGGACGGCAGTGCGGTAGGCCCGAACCGTGTCGGCCACCGCGCTGGCGGGCGAGTAGACCCGCTCGGCCACCGCGCCGATGCTGCGGGCCAGTCCGTCTTGGTCGATACGAAAATTGGAGCGCACTGCTCCCGCCTGGGTGTCGGCGGTCACAGCCAGCAGTGGTGTGCGACTCTTGGCCGCCTCGGTCAGGCCAGTCACCGCGTTGGTCAGCCCGCAGCCCTGGTGGGTCGTGAGCACCGCGAGCTGGCCCGACATCCGGGCGTAGGCGTCGGCCATGCTTGCCGCGCCGCCCTCGTGCCGGGCCGCCGTGAACGGCACGCCGCCGCGCCGCAGGGCATTGGTCAGATGGAAATTGCCGCTGCCCACCACTCCAAAGGCGTGGCCGACGCCCAACTGCGCCAGGGTCTGGCCTACCGCCTCGGCCACCGTCGTCATGCGCTCTCGACGAGGGCGTAGACCCGCGCCGGGCTGCCGGTGCCGCCCACGATTGGTAGCGGCGCAACCACCAGCACCGCGCCGGAAGCGGGCAACTGATCCAGGTTGATCAGCGAGGTCAGGCCGTAGCGGTCGTTGCCCAGCAGGTAGTGGTGCATCGGAAACCCAGGCTCGAAGCCGCCCGCCGCGCCCGCGTCGATGCCCACTGTCTCGACTCCGAAGCCGGAGACGGCGGGATGCTCGGCCATCCAGCGTGCACAGGCCACCGAGGGTCCGGGGGTGTGCGGGCCGTTCTCGTCAGCGTTCAGAAAGCGCTGGGCGTCGGTGTTGCGCTCGCTCCAACCGGTTCGCAGCAGTACCCAGCAGTTGTGGGGCAGCGGGCCGTGCTGGGCTTCCCAGGCCTCAAAGTGTTCCGGTTCGAGCAGCACGTCGGGATTGGCAGCAGCCTCGGCGCTCAGGTCGATCACCACGGCTGGCCCGATCAGGCGCTCCGGTTCGATCTGATGCACCGCTTTGCCGTCTTTGCCGGTGATCCAGTGAATGGGGGCGTCCAAATGGGTGCCGGTGTGCTCGCCGAGCGTGATGTTGCTCCAAGCCCAGGCTGGCCCCGCCGCGTCAAAGGCGCTGATGGTCTCCATTTGGAAGGTCGCGGTGTTGGCAAACGGTTCGGGCAATTGCAGCACCGGGGTCTGCTCGCTCAGCGGCGCGGTCAGATCGACGATACGCAGGCGGCCAGTCGCCAACTCGGACACAACATTTTGCAGGGTGGTCATGCGGCTCTCCTTAAGTGTGAGGGTGGGCGGTCAGGCGGGACGGTCTTGACGAAGGGCGAAGCGTTGCAATTTGCCGGTGGCGGTCTTGGGCAGGTCGTCCCGGAACTCGATGAAGCGGGGGTACTTGTACGGCGCGATCTGGTTTTTGACGAACAGTTGCAATTCAATTTTGAGGGCTTCGCTGGCGGTTTGGTCTGGCGCAAGAACGATGAAGGCCCCCACCACCTGCCCGCGCAACTCGTCGGGCAGCCCGATGACGGCACATTCGGCCACCAATGGATGCCGCAGCAGCGCTTCCTCGACTTCCGGCGCGGCGATATTGTAGCCGCTGGAGACGATCATGTCGTCGCTGCGGGCCTGGTACTCGAAGTAGCCGTCCTCGGTCATCAGGTAAGTGTCTCCAGTGATGTTCCAGCCGTGCTGCACATAGTCGCGCTGGCGCTCATCGGCGAGGTAGCGGCACCCCACCGGCCCCTGCACGGCGAGGCGTCCAATTCTTCCCGGCGGCAGCGGCTGTCCGTCCTCGCCCAGCACACAGGCGCGGATGCCAGGCACAGCCTTCCCGGTCGCGCCGGGGCGGGCCTGATGCTCATCGGCACTGATAAAAATATGCAGCATCTCAGTCGCGCCGATGCCGTCGATCAGTTCAATCCCAGTGGCCTCGCGCCAGCGCAGGCGGGTCGCCGCCGGAAGCGCTTCGCCGGCCGAGACGCATTTCCGCAGCGATTGCAGACTATCCAAATTAGGCAGGGCTGCCATCATCCGGTAACTCGTGGGCGCAGTGGCGCAGATGGTGACCCCGAACTGCTCAATCGCAGCGGCCAGTTGCGGCGGCGAGCCGTGTTCGAGGAGAACCGCCGTTGCGCCCGCCCATACCGGAAACAGTAAGCAGGCACCCAACCCAAAGGTGAAAGCGAACGGAGCGCTGCCCACAAAAATATCGTCGGAGGTGGGCCGCAGAATATGACGGGCAAAGGTGTCGCAGACTGCCAGCAGATCACGGTGAAAATGCATACAGCCTTTGGGTTGTCCGGTGGTGCCGGAGGTGAAGGCAATCAGCGCCACGTCGTCTGCGGCAGTGTCCACGGCTTCAAAGCGTTCGGGTTTGCGGCGGGCCAGCTCTAGTAGCTCCCCGCCTTCGCCCTCAAAAATCTGAATCTGGCGCAGCGTGGTGGTGCTTAATGTTTCCCGCACTACAGCCACGCAGGAGGCGTCACACAGGGCATGTGAAATTTCAGCTTTGGCGATGACCTTGCCCAGCTCGGCGGCGCGGAGCAGCGGCATGGTGCTGACCGCGACGCCGCCTGCTTTGAGCACCGCGAACCAGCAGGCGGCCAGCATCGGTGTGTTGGGGCCGTGCAGCAGTACGCGGTTGCCGGGAATCAGTTGCATGTCGTCTCGCAGCACCGCTGCGATCTGGTTGGAGAGCACATCCAGTTCCCGGTAGGTCCACGACACGCCCTCCGCCAGCAGCGCGGGTTTGTCGGGCGGCGGCGTAGCTCTGGCCAGCAGCGCGGTGGCCGCGTTCAGGCGCTCGGGATACCGCACTTCCGGCAACTCAAAAATGAGGGTGGGCCACTGCTCCTCAGGCGGGAGATGATCGCGGGCGAAGGTGTCCTGATGGGCACTAGGCGTGAGGTTCACCTGGCTTCCTTGAGCAGTTCGCGGGCAATGATCAGCTGCTGAACTTCGCTGGCTCCTTCATAAATACGCAGCGCCCGAATCTCGCGGTAGAGCCGCTCCACCACGCCGCCCACCTGCACGCCCGCGCCGCCGTGAAGTTGCACGGCGATGTCGATGACTTTCTGGGCATCTTCGGTGGCAGTCAGCTTGGCCATCGCCGCCTCACGGGTCACCCCCTGGCCCTGATCGCGTTGCCAGGCGGCACGGTAGGTCAGCAGGGCGCTGCGGTCGATCCGGGTCGCCATCTCGGCCAGACTGGCCTGCGCCAGGGGCTGCTGCGAGAGCGTGCCGCCGAACATCTGGCGGGTGGTGGTGCGGTGAAGCGCTTCGCGCAGAGCCCGCCGGGCAAACCCCAGCGCCGCCGCCGCTACTGAGGTGCGGAAAATATCCAGCGTACGCATCGCCAGCTTGAAGCCCTGTCCCGCCTCGCCCAGCAGCGCTGAGGCAGGCAAGCGGCAATCCGTGAAGGTTAATGTCGCCAGTGGATGCGGCGCGGTAACGTGCAGGCGCTCGCTGATGGCCAGTCCGGGCGTCTGGGCGTCCACCACGAAGGCGCTGATGCCGCGTGCGCCGGGGGCCTCGCCGGTGCGGGCGAACACCACATAAAAGTCGGCGATGCCGCCGTTGCTGATCCAGGTCTTCTGGCCGTTGAGCGTGTAGCCGTCGCCTGCTCGGTCAGCGCTGAGCTGCACAGCCGCCGCGTCTGAACCGCTGCTCGGCTCGGTCAGCGCGAAGGCCGCGATCTTCTCGCCGCGTGCGACGGGCCCCAAGTACTTTTCTTTCTGGTCAAGGCGGCCCGCCAGCGTGATCGCGCCGCTGCCCAGACCCTGCATGGCGCACACGAAATCGGCCAGCCCGTCAAACTCGGCCAGCGTCTCGCGAATAAGACAAATCGCGCGGGTATCGATCACGTCCAGTGCCGCACCGTAGGCCGTGCCGCCCACCGAATAGCGCAGCCAGCCCGCCTCACCGAGTTGCTTGACCAGTTGGCGACAGGTCTGATCGGGGTCGTCGTGCGAGACGTGGCTGAGGTGCTCGGCGGCCCAGCCACGCAACTGCACAGCCAGCTCACGGTGGGTGGGTTCAAAAAACGGCCAGGCAAGGTGGGCCGGGGCTGAACCGGAAGACACGGATAAAGCTTGGTCGGTCATGCTCAGTCTCCCTGAAAGGTGGGCCGCTGCTTCTGGGCGAAGGCCTCGAAGGCACGGGTAAAATCACCGGTCATCATGCACAGCGCCTGGGCCTGCGCCTCAGCTTCAATAGCCTGATCCAGACTGAGATTCCACTCCTGCCACAGCATCTTCTTGGTCAGGGCGTGGGCGAAACTGGGGCCACCCGCAATCTCGCGGGCGAGTCTCAGCGCGGCGTCGTGCAGTTCGCCTTCGGGGTGCAGGGCATTGAAAAAGCCCCAGCTCAGGCCTTCCTCGGCGCTCATCTTGCGTCCCAGATACAGCAGCTCGCTGGCGCGGCCCTGCCCGATGATGCGCGGTAAAATGGCGCAGGCTCCCATGTCGCAGCCCGCCAGACCCACCCGATTAAACAGGAAGGCGGTGGCGGCACTCGGCGTGGCCAGACGCAAGTCGGCGGCCATCGCCAGAATCGCGCCTGCTCCGGCGCACACTCCGTCCACAGCGGCGATGATCGGCTGTGGGCAGGTTCGGATGGCCCGCACCAGATCGCCGGTCATCCGGGTGAAGTTGAGCAGGCTGGGCATTCCGGCTTCCACCAGCGGCCCGATAATCTCGAACACGTCGCCGCCCGAACAGAAATTGCCGCCCGCTCCGCGCAGCACCACCACCTTGACCTCAGTGGTGTGGTGTAGCGCCTGAAACAGGGAGCGCAACTCGGCGTAACTCTCAAAGGTGAGGGGATTCTTGCGCTCGGGGCGGTTGAGCGTCACCTGGGCCACACCGCCGTCCAATGTCCAGCCAAAGTGCTGCGGCGCGTACTCGGCCCAGATGGGCTGGTTGTCTGTAGGCAAACTGAGGAGCTTGGTGGGGCGCGAGTTCATATCAGCCTCCGGGTATTGATCTGCGGGTGTTGATCTGGGTCTTGATTTTGCCGAGGAGCTGAGAAAGGTGCTCCTGCTCCGGCCCGGAAAGTGCGTCTAAGAGTTGCACCACCCAGTCTTCATGGGTGCTGGCGACCTCACCGAAACGCTCTTGGCCCAGCCGGGTCAGTTGCAACGTGACGCCGCGCCGATCCGGGCCGCCGCACCGCTGCACCAGGCCTTCACGCTCAAGCTGATCGGCCAGTCGGGTGACGTTGCCGCGCGTGACCATCAAGCGGGCGCTGAGATCGCTCATTCGTAGGCCGTCGGGTTGGCGGGCCAGTTGCGCCAGCAAGTCGAAGCGCGGCAAGCTGATGTCCGAGTGCTGGCCCAGTCGGGCGCGGAGATCGGTTTCAATCAGGGTGGTGGTGGTCAGCAGGCGCAACCACAGCTTGATGGCCTGATGGTCGCCCTGGCTCAGTCGGGTTTCGTGGTCGGCAGGTGCGCCAGCTTGGCCAGTGATCCCGCCGGTCATCCGGTCATCACCTCGCCGCCCGCCACGGCCACCGCCTGCCCGGTAATCGAAGACGCCCCCGGACTGCACAGCCAAGCCACCGCGTCGGCCACCTCGCTCGGCTGCACCAGACGCCCCTGCGGGTTGCTGCGGGTCAGGCTGCCGAGCGCTTCCTCGGCGCTGCGTCCGGTGGTGCTGACGATCTTATCTAGCGCCCCGGCCAATAGCGGTGTGTCGGTGTAACCGGGGCAGACCGCGTTGACCGTCACGCCCCGCTGGGCCAGTTCCAGCGCCAGAGCGCGGGTCAGGCCGACGACGCCGTGCTTGGCCGCGACGTATGCCGAGACGTAGGCGTAGCCAATCAGCCCCGCCGTACTCGCCACGTTCACGACCCGGCCGCCGTGTGCGAGGAGGTCGGGCAGCGCGGCCCGGGTACACAGCCAGGTGCCGGTCAGATTGACATCGACCATCCGCCGCCACAGCTCCAAATCAGTCTTGAGGGCGGAAGCGCTGCTGGCCTGTCCGGCGTTGTTGATCAGGATGCGGATGGAGCCGGATGTTTGGCGGGCCGCTTCAAAAGCTGCGGTCACGCTGTTCTCGTCGGTCACGTCCAGTACCTCGAAGGCTGCGCCCAACTTCGCCGCCTGTACTTCGAGGCGGGCCAGATTGCGCCCCATCAAGGTAATTCGTGCTCCCTGGTGTGCGAGCCGCTCCGCTACCGCTGCGCCGATGCCGGAGCCGCCGCCCGTGACCACCGCATGCAGACCGCTCAGGGGCAGGCTCTCCCCGTTCATACGCCCCCCTCCAGTTCGGCCCTCAGGCGGCTGAGGCTGGCGGCCTGTCCGGTCTGCGCGGCACTCAGTTCCCGTTCGCGCTCCAGATTGCGCTCGAATTGCTGCTTGCCCAGAAAATACGGTTTGGGCCAGGGCTGCCCGGTGTAACCCAGCTTGGCGGCCTCATGCAGCGTCCAGAACGGGTCGGCCAGGTGTGGACGGCCCAGCGCACACAAGTCGGCGCGGCCCGAGGCGATGATGCTGTTGATGTGGTCAGCCTCAAAGATGTTACCCACGGCGATGGTCGGAATGCCCACCTCGTTGCGGACGCGGTCAGCAAAGGGGGTCTGGTACATCCGGCCATAAATGGGAGCCTCGGCTTTGCTGACCTGACCGCTGGAGCAGTCGATCATATCGGCTCCCGCCGCCTTGAAGTGCTGGGCGATCTCCACCGCGTCGTCCGGGGTGATGCCGCCCTCCACCCAGTCGTGGGCGCTGATCCTCACGCTGATGGGACGCTCGGTGGGCCACACCTCGCGCACGGCCCGGAACACCTCCAGCGGGTAGCGCAGACGGTTCGGCAAGCTGCCGCCGTAATCATCACTGCGCTGATTGGTCAGCGGCGAAATAAAGCTGCTGAGCAGGTAGCCGTGGGCGCAGTGCAGTTCCAGCCAATCGAAACCGGCGGCGGCGGCGCGGCGGGCAGCGTCCACGAAAGCCCCGCGCACCTCGTCCATCTCGCGGCGAGTGATCTCTGCGGCCACCTGACTGATGCCCGGCAGGTACTGCTGCGGGCTGGCCGAGCGCAGCGGCCAGTTGGGTTCGTCCGGCACATCGAGCGGCAGATCACCGCCGTCCCAGGCCCGCCGGGTGCTGCCTTTGGCTCCAGCGTGGCCGAGTTGAATGGCAACTTTGGCGGAGCTGCTGCCGTGAATGAACGTGACAATGCGCTGCCAGGCGAGTTGCTGCTCGTCGTTCCACAGCCCAGCGCACCCCGGCGTGATGCGGCCCTGCGGAGTGACGCAGGTCATCTCGGTGAAAATCAATCCCGCGCCGCCCAGCGCTCTGGCTCCCAGATGCACCAGATGAAAGTCGCCTGGCACACCCCCAACCGCCGAATACACCGCCATCGGACTCATCACGATGCGGTTACTGAGGTTGACGCCGCGCAGGCTGTAGGGCGTCAGCATCGGCGGCAGGGTGGTGGGCGGCCCGCCGGACTGCTGGGTCAGCCAGGTTTCGAGGGTGTTGAGATACGCGCCGTCGCGCTGGCGCAGGTTCTCGTGCGAGATGCGCTGCGAGCGGGTCAGCAAGCTGTAGGCAAACTGTTCCGGCGGCAACTGGGCGTAGCGGGCCACGTTTTCAAACCATTCGGTGGAGTTGCGGGCGGCGTTCTGGATTTTGAGGACTTCAGTGCCGCGCTCAGCGGTGTAGCGCTGCAAGGCATTTTCCAGCTTGTCCGTCTGGCGCAGCGCTCCCATTAGCGCGATGGCGTCTTCGAGAGCCAGTTTAGTGCCGCTGCCAATCGAGTAGTGGGCGGTGTGGGCAGCGTCGCCCATCAGCACTACTGGCACCTGTTTGCCGCCGTACTCACCCCAATGCACCCACTCCCGCGTTTTGATGCGTGGAAACTGGCTCCAGATATCGCTTCCCTGCAGGTGCGCCGCGTTGGAAATCAGCTTTTCGCCGCTGAGCACTTCACTAAACAGCTCTTCACAGAACTCGACGTTGGCCTGCTTGGACAGATCTTGTAAGCCCGAAGCTTCCCAGACGGCTTGCGGCGTCTCCACAATGAAGGTGCTCATCTGGTCGTCGAACTGGTAAATGTGCGCCTGAAACCAGCCGTGCGGCGTTTCCTGAAAGTCGAAGGTGAAGGCGTCGTATTTGGCCCGCGTGCCCAGCCACACGAAGCGGTTCTGGCGCATGTCGATGTCGGGCTGGTAGCTGGCCTGATAGAGCTGGCGCACCCGGCTGCCCATGCCGTCTGCGGCGATGACCAGATCCGGCGCGTACTCGCGGATGGTGGCCTCGATGTCTCTGACCTCATGGTCGAACACCAGCTTGACGCCCAGTTCGCGGCAGCGGTCTTGCAAGATATTGAGCAGCTTTTTGCGCCCAATCCCGATGAAGCCGTGACCGGTCGAGCGGCTGCGTGTGCCCCTGAAGCGGATTTCGATGTCCTCCCAGTGGTTGAAGGCCGCGTTGATGGTGTGGGCGCTCACCGGATCGGCGTCCATCAGGTTGCCCAGCGTCTGATCACTGAAGACTACGCCCCAGCCGAAGGTGTCGCCAGGGCGGTTGCGTTCCAGCAAGGTGATGTCAGCGTCCGGGCATTCTTTTTTGAGCAGCAGGGCGAAGTAAAGCCCCGCCGGGCCGCCGCCGAGAATCAGGGTTTGTACAGGAAAGGAAGACATCAGTCACCACCTCCGAAACTGCCCAAAAGTTGTTGATCGCCGAGTGTCGCTCGCCAGAAAGTTCATTTGTCAACTATTGACTTGTCAACGAGTATAAGAGCTGAGCGGCATGTACACAAGATGGTGGAACCAGACGCTGACTGGACTTCGCGTGGGTGAGTTTAAGCGGTTGTAACTTGGTGTTTAAAATCAGCGAGCATTTGGACATCCACCGTCGCATATCTCACCACTATCCAGGAAAACAGATTAAAGTCTGGAAAATCTATTCAAGCGATGAGTGGAGCCAGTTTTCGCCAGATGGTGAGGTAGGCGGCCAACTCGACGAATCCCAGATACAGCGCTTGATGCTTTTCCCAGCGCGTCTGAAACTATCTGAACTAAGCATCCCCAACTTCCACGACCCAACGTCTTGGTGGATGGCGGTCTGGGTCTGTTGGTGCAGGGAGCGGTGTTTCCTTTGACGATTTTTTCGGAATGTGCACGACGAAGCTAGCATCGCAGGTTAGGGTGCGACACGTTGGCGTGTCATATCCACGACCAATAAGCAGACGACGCTGTTCCTCAGCCAAAAGCTGAGGAACAGCGATGGTACCGGACTCCAGCACGTCTTTGAGCTTCTAACTGTCATAGCGATTGGCCCTACACACCATAACCGCTAACGGAATACCTTTGGCATCCATCAGGAGGGTGCGTTTACAACCAGCTTTGCCTCGGTCAGTTGGCTTGCTCCCCGTGGCTCCCTCGGCACCGGAAGCCCCTTTTTCCCAACGGCGCTTTGATAATTCTCTCGTCTGCGGCTTGCCACTCCCAATCGATGCCGAGTTCCTCGCCATATTCTTCGAGGATCACCGCCCACGCCCGTCTGAGTCAGCTATGCTTCACCCAAGCGCTAAAGCGCTCGTGAGCCGTAGAGACTGGAGCGCTGTGGGAGTTGACTCCGTTGACTGCCGGTGCGGGCCAACCAAATTAAACCGTTGAACATAGCACGGGCGTTCCGTGAGAGATGCCCAGACTTCTTGCACAGTTTATCGATGGCCAGGAGCGGCTCAAGGCGTGTCCAGAGGGCATCTGACACCTCCCAGAAGGTCTCTTATTCGTCAATCTGCGCTCGGTGAGGCTGTGTCGTCGTCATATCCTTTAGTCCACATATTTTCCAAATAGACTCGAAGTTAGGGATGCTGCAGGTATTCGGCAGCAGAGACTGGGTGAAGCGGCCTCACCGGAGTGTTCAGCAAAGCCTGCAACTGGCCAGCAAAAGCCGCCGTGCCATTGACGCAGCCCAAATGGCCATGCGAGGAGGCGAATTCCATGTGGGTGTGGTTTACGCCCGCTCCTGCCGAAGCCTGCGCGAAGGCCCGCATTTCGGCGGCAGGGAAGAACTGATCCACAGCAATATTCACGGTCAGCAGCCGCAACCCTGATCTGATCCAGCGGGCAAACAGTTCCGGGGAAGGAGCCACAGCTGCGAGGTTATGCGTTTCGATCAACCGGGCAAGATCTAAAATGTGTGACAGGCTGGCCGTTCCTGAGCGGGAAGACAGGTATCTGCTAAAATCGTCGTCACGGAACATCAATTCCATCCCGTCGGCACCCAGCCCGAAGAAGGTGATCAGGCGCAAAGCTTCATCCGGGCTGCCTGCCTGGGCGACCTGCCGCAGAAAGGGGGTGAAGGCGTCGCGCAGTGCCGGGCCGATCTGCGGACTGGTCGCCACCGCCATCACTCGCGGCGCAAGTTCGGGAGTGATGGCCGCCCACTGGAGCGCCTGCAATCCGCCCAGACTGGGGCCAACCACCGCGTGCCAGCGGGGCGCACCCAGCGCACGCATCAGCCCGAGCTGAGCGGCGTGCAGGTCGCCGAAATCCCAGGCCGGAAAACGAGGCCCCCAGAGTTGTCCGTCTGGGTGAGCGGTATCCGGCCCGGTGGTCACGATGCTGGGGTCATGGGCCTGCACGTTGGAGAGCGTATTCATGCAGATCACGAAAAAACGGTCTGTGTCCAGTGCCAGTCCTGGACCGATCAGCGCAGCCCACCAGCCGGGCGTGCCGTCTGGGTTAAGGCCCGCTGCACGCATGGTGCCGGTGTAGTAATGGCAGACCAGCACGGCGTTGTCACGCGCCGGGTTCAGTGTGCCCCACGACTGTGCGCCCAGTCTCAGCGGCACATCCACGCCTGCAAAAGTCGCCTGGGCCGAAAAAACCCACTCGCCTGGTTCTTTGCCTGCTTCCAGCTTTGCCGCCCGTAACGTATCGCTCATTAAGACAAGGGTAGGCGCAGGGCGTTACGGAGTGGTCACAGTAAAGAACGGAGCGGGTAACCGCTTGCCTCTGCATGGTTGTAACGCCCCCGTGACGCCACTCATTTAAACTGCCCATGTTATGAAAACTCTACTTCTGACGGGCATGCTGCTCGCGGTTTCCAGTGCGGGCGCGGTGAAAGTGGGCGTGTTGCTTCCCCTCTCGGGCGGAGGCAGCGTTTCGGGCCAGGCGGCCAAGAACGGTTACGAGCTGGCACTGGACGAGATAAACAAGGCCGGAGGCGTGCTGGGCAAGCCGCTGGAACTGGTTTACGGCGACGACGCCAGCGCCCCAGCCAAAGCCGTGCCGGAATTCGTCAAGCTGGTCACGGTGGACAAGGTGGACTTCATGGCGGGCGGCGTGAGCAGCGCGGTCAGCGTGGCGCTGTCGGGCCCGGCCAAGCAGTACAACACCTTCATGGCCTGGATCGGGGCGGCCGCCACCCCCGTTGAAGACGCGTTTGCCGACCACAAGTACTTCTTTCACTACCACCCTTGGTCCTATTACAATTTCGAGGCTATCTTGGGCTTCTTCAAGACCCTCAAGGTCAAGGAGGGAGCCAAGAATATCGCCATCGCCTACGAGGACGGCCCCTTCGGCAGCGCGGGGATCGACGCCACCGTGGACGCTTTCAAAAAAGCGGGATTTAATGTTGTTTTGGCTGAGAAGTTTAAGACGGGCAGCGGCAACTTCGGCCCGCTGGTCAGCAAGGCCAAGGCTGCCAAGCCCGATATTCTGTACTGGGTAGGCTACGACACCGACGCCTTGCCGCTGGCAACCGAGATCAAGCAGCAAAACCTCAAGCTGGGCCTGATCTACGGCACCCCGCCGAGCTGGCCGGTGGGATTCGAGAAAAATCCCCTCTCCAATGACATTGCGGGCCTGAGCTTATGGCTGCCCACCAGCCCCAATCGCGAGAGCCGCTTGTTTGTGAACGCCTACAAGAAAAAGTTCGGCAACGTGACCGAGGAATATTTTGCGCCGCTGGCCTACGTAAACCTCAAATCGCTGGCCGCCGCCATTAACAAAGCGGGCAGCGTGGACAAGGACGCAGTGGCCGCCGAACTGGCCAAGACCAACATGCGCTCGCCCTTCGGCACGCTGACCTTCAGCAAGAGCCTCAAAACCCAGTACCAGGGCTTTAAGGCGGGCAACTGGCTGCACTTCCAGTTCCTCGACGACGCCCGTGTACCGGTGTATCCGGTCAAGTTTACCAAAAAGGCTTTGGTGTGGAACAAGTAGGAATCTGAGGACGCACGGCGGCAGAGTGGAGCTGCGCCGGTTGCACGCACCACTCTGCCCCCTTGGAAAAGAGGCACGGACACTTTCTGCGCTTCTCAGCTCCCTTTCAAGTGGGGTTGGCCGCATGAGCGAACGGGCCGGAACAACTCCGCAGGAGAGGGGGTTCTCGAAGGAGCATCCCCTTGCCAGCCGAGGAACAGGGAGCCGACATGACACTCAATTCACGAACACTCCAGACCTCACGCCTGAAAACCGCTGTATTGGAACGCCCCGCGACGGGCGAGGCCAAACGGCGGCTTCTGCTGGTTCACGGCAACGTATCCGATGGTGAATTTTTCCGTGACCTGATAGAAGGTTTGCCAGACGATATTCACGTCGTCGCTCCCGATTTGCGCGGCTACGGCGACAGCGAGGCCAAGCCGATTGACGCCACGCGCGGCCTGAAGGACTGGTCTGACGATCTGCTGGCCCTGCTGGACGCGCTGGAATGGAAAGACGCACATCTGCTGGGCTGGAGCATGGGCGGCGGCGTGGTCATGCAGGTGGCGCTGAGCGCATCAGAGCGGGTCAAGTCGTTGACGCTGGTGGCCCCGGTCAGCCCCTACGGCTTCGGCGGCACGCACGGCGCGGACGGCACGCCCAACACGCCGGATTTTGCGGGTTCAGGCGGCGGGACGGTCAACGCGGCCTTTGTCCCATTGATCACTGCTGGAGATCGCTCGGACGCACCCGGCAGCCCGCGCGACGTGATGCGGAAGTTCTACTTCAACGCCGCACAATTTCAGCCAGACCCACAGAAGGAAGAAGCGTGGGTGTCGTCCATGCTTAAAACCCGCACTGGGAACGGTTTCTATCCCGGCGACATGACGACCAGCGAACACTGGCCGAATGTCGCGCCGGGGATTGCTGGGGTGGCGAACGCCTTCAGCTCCAAATACATGAACCTCTCGGCCTTCGCGGAGCTGACCCCGCCGCCGCCCGTGCTGTGGGTGCGTGGGGACGCTGACGCTATTGTGGGGGACACCAGCCTGTTCGATCTGGCCCAGCTTGGCGCACTGGGCGCAGTCCCCGGCTGGCCCGGAGCGGATGTCTGCCCGCCTCAGCCGATGATAACGCAGATGCGAACCGTGCTGGAACGTGGTGAAGTTAACGGTGGACGGTGGCGCGAGCTGGTGCTCCTCGGCGTGGGTCATTCACCGTTCATTGAAGCGCCGGACGAGTTCGGGGCAGCGTTTCTGAAACATCTGAACCAGAGTTAAAATCTGCACTTCCTTCTCCTTTCAAACACCAAGAAGCCAAATAAATCGTCACCTTACGGAGCTTGAATGGATCTCTTTTTACAAACCCTGCTTAATGGCATGTTGCAGAGCGGCATTTACGCGCTGGTGGCCTCCGGGCTGGCGCTGGCGGTGGGCGTGGTGGGCATCGTCAACTTCGCGCACGGCGAGTTCCTGATGATCGGGGCCTTCATGGCTTGGGCGGCCAGCGCTTTTCTGGGCATCGATCCGCTGCTGTCACTGCCTATCGTGGCGGTGGCGGTCTTCGGTGTGGGGGCGCTGACCTACCGCGTCAGCATCCGGCATGTGCTGCTGGCCCCAGAACTCAATCAAATGCTGCTGACCTTCGGGTTGGGCATCCTGCTGCAAAATCTGGCGCTGATGCTGCTGGGCGGCAACACACGCACCGTCACCACGCCGTATCAGGCCAGCAGTCTCAACATCGGCGAGCTGAGCATCGGCGGCCCCAAGGCCATCGCCTTCGGACTGGCGGTGGTTCTGCTGGGAGCGCTGTATTTCATGCTTTACCGCACGGTGCTGGGCCGCCAAATGCGGGCCGTGGCGCAAAACCGCCGGGGCGCACAATTGATCGGCATTCCGGTGGACCGCGTTTATCTGATCGCTTTCGGCGTGTCCTGCGGACTGGCGGCGGTGGCGGGCGTGCTGGTCAGCGTGCTGCTGTTCGCCTCTCCCACCGTGGGACTGGTCTTTGCCCTGAAGGCGTTTGCCATCATTGTGATGGCGGGGCTGGGCAACCTGACCGGCGTGCTGTGGGCCTCGGTGATTCTGGGTCTGTCTGAAGCACTGGTGCAGACCTACGTGCCCGGGGGCGGCGGCTGGAGCGACGCCGTGTTCTTCCTGATGATTTTCGGCACACTGGTCATTCGCTCGTTCAGGAAGGCGGCGTGAGGGCAGACCGCATAACGCCCGCTTCTAAACGGCAGGCTGCCCGCAAACCGGACATCACTGGAATAGCTTTGGTGCCGCTGGCAATTTTTTTCGTGCTGGCGCTGGCCTTCCCCTTTCTGCCACTGGGCGATAGGGGCGCGTACCTGTTGCAAATCGGCTTCTTCACGCTGGTGGCCGGAATCATGGCGCTGTCGTGGGACATTCTGGCACGCAGTGGGCAGGTCAGTCTGGCACACGCAGCGTTTTACGGGATGGGCGCTTACGGCTACGCGTTGCTGCTCAAAACTGGGCTGGCCTGGCCGCTGGCGATGCCTCTGGCGGCGCTGGGCACGGGCATGATCAGCCTGATTTTAGGAGCGGTGACCATGCGCCTGAGCGGCATGTACTTCGCCATCGCCACTCTGGCCTTTACCGAAGTCGTGCGAACCATCATCCAGAACCTGCCGGAAGACGTGGCGGGCGGCGCAAACGGTCTGCTGGTTCCGGCGCTGCTGGGCGGCGACTCGCGCGGACAGTATCTGCTGGCCCTACTGCTGCTGGCGCTGACGGCGGGCGTCAGTCTGGCGGTGCGCACAGGCCGCCTGCACCACGCTTTTGCTGCCATTCGGCAGGGCGAGGAAACGGCGCGGGTGCTGGGCGTGTCCACTGTGCGCTACAAGCTGGCCGCCTTCTTCATCTCCAGCTTTCTGGCAGCGCTGGCGGGCGTGCTGTACGCGGGCAAGACCTTCTTTATCAGTCCGCTGGACACTTTCAGCCTCGCCAATTCCATCGCGCCGCTGACCACCAGCATTTTTGGTGGACTGTACACCACGCTGGGGCCAATCCTGGGCGCAACCGTGCTGCGCATAGCCGAGGAAGCGCTGCACAACGTCGTCAAGAACGGCTATCTGGTGGTCTACGGCTTGGTGCTGATGCTCAGTATTTTGTGGCTGCCGCGTGGGCTGATGGGCCTGCTGCGGCGCGGACGGCACGGCGGTGACGTGTGACGGGTCAGGTTGTTTTGCGGGCCGCTGGCCTGAGCAAGAGTTTCGGTGGCCTCCAAGCCGTCCAGAATGTCACCTTCGACCACTATGACGGCGAGATTCTGGCGGTCATCGGGCCGAACGGCGCGGGCAAGACCACGCTCCTCAACCTGCTGTCAGGGGTCTACCGGCCCAGTTCGGGGCAGCTGGAACTGCTGGGCCAAGACGTGACGCATGCGCCGATGGAACACCGCTGTCACGCGGGACTGGGCCGCGCCTTTCAGGTGGTGCGCCCCTTTCCCGAAATGACCGTTCACGAGAATGTGACGGTGGGAGCGCTGTTTGGGCAACCCGGCACCAGCTTGCCGCAGGCCCGCGAACGCGCTTATGACCTGCTGGAGCGCACCGGACTGGCCGATCAGGCTGCCCGCGCCGCTCACGAACTGACCTTGTTGCAAGACAAGCGCATGGAAATCGCCCGCGCTCTGGCGACTGGCCCCCGCGTGCTGCTGCTGGATGAGGTGATGGCCGGTCTGCGCCCCGGCGAGGCGGCGGAGGCGGTAGAACTGATCCGGGGCGTGCGTGCCGACGGCGTCAGCGTGCTGTTTATCGAACACATCATGCCGGTGGTGCGCGATCTGGCAGACCGCGTGGTGGTCATGGATCAGGGGCAGGTCATCGCTCACGGCACCTACCGCGAAGTCACGGCGCACCCGCAGGTGGTGGCCGCCTATCTGGGCACGGAAGAGGGGCTGGGAGCATGATTGGAATATCGGGCAAAAACGGCGTGGAATTTTGGAGTCTGGCGCTGTGGGCAAGGCTGGAACTCGCGGAGGTCATAGTATGACCGCCTTTCAAGGCCAGGAACTGATCATTGAAAACCTAGCGGCTGGCTACGGCAAGATTCAGGTGCTGTGGGACGTCAGCGTGCGCGTCGGGCCGGGCGAGTTCGTCGCCATGATCGGGGCAAACGGTGCGGGCAAGACCACCACCCTGCGGGCCGTCAGCGGCGTGGTGCGGCCCAGCGGCGGCAGCATTCGCTTGGGTGGGCACGACATCACCCGCGCCACGCCGACGCAGATTGTGGGGTTGGGGCTGGGCCACGTTCCTGAAGGCCGAGAACTGTTCGGCCTGATGACCGTGCGCGAGAACCTGGAACTGGGCGCGGCCATGCGCCCCGAGGCCCGTGCCAAGCAGGCCCAGACGCTGGAACACGTCTACTCGCTGTTTCCGCGCTTGGCCGAGCGTTCTGGGCAACTGGCCGGAACCCTGTCGGGCGGCGAGCAGCAGATGGTGGCGGTGGGCCGCGCCCTGATGGGCCGCCCCAGCGTGCTGGTGGTGGACGAACCCAGCTTGGGCCTCTCGCCTTTGATGACCCAGACGGTCTTTGGAGCGCTCAAAGCCGTCCACGCCGAGGGCGTCAGTGTGCTGCTGGTGGAACAGAACGTGGGCCTGAGCCTCAAATTGGCGCAGCGGGCCTATGTGCTGGAAAACGGCGAAGTGGTCAAGGAAGGCACCGGCGCGGCGTTGCTGGCCGATCCCAGCGTGCGCGAGGCGTATTTGGCGCTGTGAGGGTTGGTACGGCTGACGGCTGACTACACCCCAGACGAGCGGATTGCCACCAGCCGTTCAATCACCGGGCTGTTAGATTCCGTCAGCGGCATCCTGCTAGCATTCGCCCATGACCCTCACCTGGCGTGACCTGACTTCGCGGCGACGGGCGCGGGTTCCTGCGGTGCGCGGCGCACTGGCCCGGCCCCGCCTTCAGGCGGTGATGGACACTGCCCGGGTGCTGCTGCTGGTGGCCCCGGCAGGCTACGGCAAGACCACTGCGCTGGCCGCGAGTCTGGCCGTGGGAGCGCATGCTTGGCTGACCCTGGACGCCGACGACGCTGACCCGCAGGTACTGGCCGCCGGACTGGCGCTGGCCGCCGAGAATTTACCGGGTGGCGCGGCACTGGCCGAACTGCTGGACGCGGGAGCTTCTCCCCGCCGTGTGGCCGCACGCATGGCAGATTTGCTGGATGCCTGCGGGGGGCTGCTGATATTGGATGAAGCGCAGCATTTAAGTGGCTCACCTGTCGGAGACCTTCTGCGTGAGTTGCTCAGCGGCGGCCTCCCCGGCACCATGGCTGGTCGGCTGGCACTAATGTCACGCGTGCCGCTCGCACTGCCGGAACTGGCCCGGCTGGACGCAGCAGGCGAGGTCGTGCGGCTGGGAACGTCTGAGCTGGCCTTCACCCGGCAAGAGGTGGGGGCGCTGCTGCGTGCCAGTGGCCTGAATCCCACCGACGCGGAAGTGCGGCTGGCCCACACCGTGACGGAGGGCTGGCCCATCGCCGTGCGTTTTCTGGCCCAGGCGGCGGCGCAGGGACGCGTTCAACTGACCACACTGGCCGATCTGGACGGCGGCGAGGCGCAACTGGGAACGCTCTTTGCTTACCTGGCCTCCGAGGTGCTGGGCCCGCTGGATCCGGCCCTGCGCGGCGTGCTGACGCGCGGCAGCTTGTTTGAAGAGCTGACCCCCGAACTCGCCCGCGCTGTGCTGGACGAGCCGAACGGCGCGGCGCTCCTGGAAACACTGGCAAACGGCGGCACTTTCCTCACCCGTTCAGAACAGCTGAGCGCTTCGGAAGGAACGGTTTACCGCGCCCACCCACTGCTCCGCGCCCACCTGCGGGCGGGCTTGCCAGAGGCCGAGATTCGGGCGCTGGCCTCGCGCGGGGCGGCGTATTTTGAGCGTGCCGGACGGCCCCGCCGGGCGCTGGCGGCCCATCTGTTGTCGGGCGACACGGCGCGGGCGGCGTCGCTGCTCTCGGTGCACGGAGCAGGCTGGCTGGATCAGGGGCGGGCCGGATTGATTGAGCGCAGTCTGGGAAGAGTGCCGCGCACGGTCTGGACCCCGGAACTGCACGCGCTGGCGGGTGACGCCCTGCGTCTCTCGTCTCGTTACGGCGAGGCTGTGGCCGAATACGAACAGGCCACACCCCTCTTGCGGGCGCTGGGGCAGGTGCAGGTGGCGCTGGACACCGTGCAACCGGACGCGGCCTGGGAAGCGCTGGAGGCAGCAGCAACCCTGGATCCTGACTCGCAGACGCTGCGGCGCATGTGGGCTGAGAATCTGCTGAATGCCGGACGGCTGCCCGAGGCGCTGGCGCTAGAACCAGAGCTGGCAAACGGAGCGCGGGCGGCCCTGCGCTCCGGCGACCTTGAGCGGGCGCTCGAGCTGGCGCTGGCCGCAGCACGCGGTGAGGCGGGCGGCGCGAGAGCGGCCCAGAACCACCGCGAGGGCTTGCTGCTGGCCGCTTTCGTCTCGGCACTGCGGGGAGAGTCGGCCCTCTCTGCCGAACATGCCCGCGCCGGACTGGCTGAGGGCGAACGCCTGGAAAGCCCATTTGTGCGCTCATTGGCGCTGGCGCGGCTGGGTCATGCCGGGATGACGGCGGGCGATCTAGACGGTGCGCGGGCCTCCTATGAACAGGCGCTGGCGCTGGCACAGCACGTTTCGGGCCGTCTCCGAGTGGAGCCGCTGATGGGACTGGCCGCGCTGGCAGGCTGGGCGGGTGACCCGGCGCGGGCCACGGCGCTCAAAACCGAGGCGCTGGCCCAGACTGGCGGTGACGGGTACATGGCGGGCCTGCTGCATCTGGCGGCGGCGCTGGGCGTACAGGAGGGTGGGGGAGCGGACGCGTCCGGACTGGACTCGGCCTTCGCCGCCTTCCAGATTTGTGGCGACGCTTTTGGCCTGGCCTGCGTGGCACTGGCCCGTTTCGCAGCGGGCAGCGGTGGGGATCTGGAGGCAGCGCAGGCAGCGGCGCGTTATCCTTTTCTGCTGACTCGGCGCTGCCTGTTCTCTCCAGTCTCTGATTTATCTGGGCGGGCGCGGCTGCTGGCGCAGTTGGCGCAGGCGCAGCCCGAACTTCAAGCGGCCCTGCTGCCCATTGCCCGTGAGCTGGGTTACTCAGAGCTGCCCCATCCCGATCAAACGCCCGGCTTCTTTGTCCAGATTGCTGTATTGGGCCGTGTGGCGGTCACGCGCAGCCATGAGACGAGGGGGCGCGAATGGGGCCGGGCCAGAGCGCGTGATCTGTTGGCGCTTCTGTCGGTGCATGCCGCTGGCCTGCCGCGCGAGACAGCCCAGGAAGCGTTGTTTCCGGGAGCTGATCCTGGCGTGGGCGAGCGCAACTTTCGCGTGACCCTCCATGCGCTGGGGCAAGTGCTGGAGGAGGGGGCGGTCAGCGGCGTGTTTCTGGAACGCGGCGACTGGATACGCCTGAAAATCGGTTCCGATCTGCGCGTTGATCTGCACGCGGCCCGCGCCCTGTTGGACGCGCAGACTGGAAAAGCAGGGCGACTGGAGGGCCTGCTGACCCTGCCCAGTCAGGTGGCCGACTCCGATCTGGACGACGTGCAGCAAGAAGCCCAGCGTTACGCGGCCCGCCTGCCCGAAGCTCTGGCCGCCGAGGCCGAATACGCGCTGAATGTCGGGGAGCTTGGGAACGCCATTCGCGCCGCCGAACGCGCTCTCGTTCTGGACGCGGCCCACGAGAACGCTGCCCATACCCTGATGCGGGCTTGGCATGCACGCGGTAATGCCGCCGCCGCCCGCCGCGTCTACGAACAGCTTCGCAGCGCCTTGGGTGAGCTGGGGTTGAAGCCGCTGCCGAACACACGGGCGCTCGGCGGAGACACATCAGAACCTGCGCCCAGAATGCCCCGGTAACGCTTCCCCTTTACACTCCGGGCATGACAACTCCAAAAGAACCCAGTTCACCAGAACACAGAACCGCGCTCGTCACGGGCGGCACGGGCGGCATCGGCCTCGCCGTCGCCCGCAGATTTCAGGCGGATGGAATGCAGGTGGCTGTCCTTGACTTAGACCGGCCCGGAGCACGCGAGGTCGCCGCCGAACACGGCCTGACCTTTATAGGAGCAGACCTGGGACAGCGTGAGGACTGCCGCCGCGCCATTGACGAGACGGTGGCCGCGCTGGGCGGACTGGACGTGCTGGTCAACAACGCGGGCTTTCAACACATTGCCCCGGTGGCCGATTTCCCCGAAGACACTTGGGACGCCATGCTGCGCGTGATGCTGACCGCGCCTTTTTTGCTGTCCAAGTACGCTTGGCCGTCTCTGATCCGCAGCGGGCAGGGCCGCATCATCAATCTCTCCAGCATTCACGGCCATGTCGCCAGCCCCTTCAAAAGCGCGTATGTCAGCGCCAAGCACGGGTTGATCGGCCTGACGCGCACGGCGGCGCTGGAGGCAGGCGAGCAGGGCTTGACGGTCAACGCCATCTGCCCCGGTTACGTGCGGACGCCGCTGGTCACGGGCCAGATGGCCGATCAGGCCCGCACGCGCGGCATCAGTGTTGAGGAAGTCGAGCAGCGGGTGATGCTCGAAAGCGCGGCCATCAAACAACTGCTTAATCCTGAGGACATCGCTGCCCTCGCCAGCTATGTCGCCAGCCCCGCCGCCTGGGGCATGACCGGCGCGGTACTGGATTTAGATCTGGGGTGGACGGCGCGGTAGGCGCGAAGCTGGACATGGAGTGCCAACGCGAAGTCGGTCAGGCCGTCTGAACGTCAAAGGACTGAACAGGCTGTACGGCATTCGGAAGTCTTCACCCACTCCCTGCCTCCCCGTTGATCTGAAGCACAGGCTGTAACCCAGATGTGACGCCAGCACTTTATACTCCCCAGCGTGCCACAACCCACGAATGACACAGCAAGGAGGACGATGCTCGATTTCGCACCCCTACGTTTCTTATGACGGCGCAGACCCAGCTCGCCCCACCGATAGGCGTGGTCAACGGGCCGAGTGTGGCGCTGGAGGCAAGGAATCTGATCAAGGATTTCCGGGGCTTCCGGGCCACCAACGACGTGACGCTTGCTATCCGTGAGGGCGAGATTCACGCCATCATTGGCCCCAACGGCGCGGGCAAGACCACCCTTTTTAACCTCCTCTCCGGCTTTCTGAAACCCACTTCGGGTGAGGTTCGGTTGTTCGGAGAACGCATTGACACGCTGCCGCCCCACCAGATCGTGCGGCGCGGGCTGTCGCGCTCTTTTCAGATCAGCAGCGTATTTCCCACCATGACCGTGCGGGAAAACCTGCTGGTGGCGCTGCAATCCAGAAGTCGCCTGCCGGGGCAGTTCTGGACGCCGCTTTCACGTTTAGAAACGCTGGGGCCACAGGCCGACGCGATTCTGGCGGACGTGGGGCTGGCCGACTCTCACGCGCGGCTGGCGGCGGATCTGAGTCACGGCGAGAAGCGGCAACTGGAAATCGGCATCTCGCTGACCCAGGAACCGCGCGTGCTGCTGCTGGACGAACCCACCTCCGGCATGGGCTCGGAGGGCATTGACCGCGTGAAAGCGCTGGTGCGGCAGGTGGCGCAGGGGCGCACGGTGGTGCTGGTGGAACACAACATGAGTGTGGTTTCGGAACTGGCCGACCGCATCACGGTGTTGCAGTACGGCTCACTCCTGGCGAGCGGGAGTTACGACGAGGTTCGCCAGGATCCCCGCGTGATCGAGGCCTATCTGGGCGATGAGGGTGACGAATGACCGCGCCGCACATGTCAGCGGTCAGCACCCCGCCACCTTCTGTCCCGCCACTGCTGGACGTGCGTGATCTGAACGCTTACTACGGCCAAAGTCACGTTCTACACGGCGTTAACCTGCACGTCCAGCCGGGCGAGATTGTCAGTCTGATCGGGCGCAACGGAGCGGGCAAAACCACCACCCTGCGCAGCATCATGGGGGCGCTCCGTTCGCGCACCGGCAGCGTCACCTTTGACGGGCAGGACATCCTGCGCCTGCCCAGCAACCGCGTCGCCGCGCGTGGGCTGGCCTGGGTGCCGGAGGAACGCGCCATCATGAGCACCCTGACCGTACGCGAGAATCTGGAACTGCCACCCGCCCGCCCCGGCGGCTGGACCACCGAACGCGCTTACGAGGCGTTTCCGGTGCTTCGCGAGCGCGGCCACCACCCTGGCAGCAAACTTTCAGGCGGCGAGCAGCAGATGCTGGCGATTGTGCGCGTCCTGCGCAGCGCTCCCCGCTTGCTGCTGCTGGACGAACCCAGCGAGGGCCTCGCCCCGGTGATCGTGCAGCGCATCGGCGACATTATCCAGAAACTACGCACCGAGGGTCTGTCGGTGCTGCTGGTGGAACAGAACCTGAAATTTGCCACCCGCCTCGCGGACCGCCATTACGTCTTCGTGGACGGCCAGATTGTTGATGAGGTGTCCCGCGCCGACGCGGTGGCCCGCCGCGAAGATTTATTGAAATATCTGAGCGTTTAACACCCCTACCCACTTTCCCCTCCTGGAGGATCTCAACATGAAAAAAGCCAAACTGACTGCCATCATTGCCCCCACCCTCGTAACTGCCGCCCTTCTTTCCGTGACCGCCGCTCTGGCGCAGGGAGCCAAACTCAGCGACAACGCCATTAAAATCGGCGTGCTGACCGATCTTTCGGGCGTGTACTCGGAGCTGTCCGGCCCCGGCAGCGTCAAGGCCGCGCAGATGGCCGCCGACGACTTTATGGCCACCAACGCCGCCTACAAGGGCAAGGTGCAGGTCATCGGTGTGGATCACCAGAACAAAGCGGACGTCGCCAGCAACAAAGCTGCCGAGATGATTGACCGCCAGAACGTGGACGTGCTGATGGACTTGCCCACCAGCTCCGCTGCGCTGGCCGCCTCCGAAGTGGCCAAGGGCAAGAAGATTCCGGTGATGGTGGTCACCGGCGGTACCACCGCGCTGACCAACGAGAAGTGCAGCAAGTACACCTTCCACTACGCCTACGACAACTTCATGCTCGCCAACGGCACCGGCACTGCCGTGACCAAACGCGGCGGCAACAGTTGGTACATCATCTACCCCAACTACGCCTTCGGTCAGGATCTTGACCGGCAGATGACGGCGGCCATCAAGGAAAACGGCGGCAAGCTGGTCACTCCCAGCGATGCCACCCCGTTTCCCAACACTGATTTTTCCTCGTACTTGCTGAAGGCACAGAGCCTCAAGCCCAAGATCTTCGGCACCATGCAGGCGGGCAACGATCTGGTCAACGTGGTCAAGCAGTACAACGAGTTCGGCCTGAAAAAGCAGGGCATTGGTCTGGGCATCGGCCTGCTGTTTGAAACCGACGTGGCGGCGCTGGGGCAGGACGCCTACGCGGGCGCACTGGCCACCGTGCCGTGGTATTGGAACCTGGATCAGCGCAGCCGCGACTGGACGGCCAAGTTCGAGAAAGCCTTCGGCAAGAAACCCACCTGGGCGCAGGCCGGGGTTTACAGCGCCACCATGACCTACCTTCAGGCCGTATCCCGCGCCAAGAGCGATAACGGCGACGCGGTGGTCAAGGCGCTGGAAGGCTACCGCTTCAGCGACTTCTTCGCCCGCAGCGCCTATATCCGCCCGCAGGATCACCGCGTGACGCTGGACGTCTACACCGTGCAGGTCAAGGCCAAAGCGCAGGCCAAGGAAGCGGGCGACATCTTTACCAAGGTGGCCACCATTCCTTCCGCCAAAGCGTTTGCGCCCGTGGCCGAAACCAAGTGCAAATTCTGAGGATCGGCTAGAGGGGGCGGGGCCGGGACGCTGAACCGGGCGTCCCCGGCCCTCAACCCTTTTGACGTCATGGAAAATACATGAATACACAACTGCTGCTGATTCAAGTGTTCAACGGTCTGGTCAACGGGGCGTTCTACGCGCTGCTGAGCCTGGGCCTGGCGGTGATCTTCGGGATGCTGCGGATCGTCAACTTCATGCACGGGGCGCTGTACATGCTGGGGGCCTTCACCGCCTTCGCGCTGGGGCAGGCGTTCGGACTGGGCTTCTGGCCCGCGCTGATCCTGGCCCCGCTGATCGTGGGGGCGTTGGGCATGCTGCTGGAACGCACGCTGCTCTCACGCCTCTACGGTCTGGAACCCAGTTACAATCTGCTGCTCACCTTCGGCCTGACGCTACTGACTCAGGATCTGGTCAAACAGGTGATGCTCAGTCAGTTTGCCGTGTCCAGTGCGCCGTACACCACACCGGATATTTTGACGGGCGTGGTCAATCTGGGCTCTGTCGTCTTTCCCAAATACCGCCTGTTCGTGATCGCGCTGACGCTGGTGATCTGTCTGGTGACTTGGTTCGTGATTGAGAAGACGCGGGTGGGCGCAATCATCCGCGCCAGCACCGAGAATCCTAGTGTGACTCGCTCGTTCGGGATCGACGTGAGTAAATGGGTCACCGGCGTCTTCGGCGTGGGCGTGGGTCTAGCGGGGCTGGCCGGGGTGCTGGCCGCGCCGATCTACTCGGTGGAGCCGTACATGGGCGCGGAGCTGATCATCACGACCTTCGCGGTGGTGGTCATCGGTGGGCTGGGCAGCATCTTGGGCAGTGTGGTGACCGGCTTCGCGGTGGGCGTGCTGGCGGCAGTGGGCGCGGCGATTTACCCGCCGATTGCCAACACGCTGGTCTTTGTCCTGATGGCGATTGTGTTGCTGGTGCGCCCCAGCGGTCTATTCGGGCTGCCCGAGGGGACGCGGTGACCACTATTCCCCGCACCGCCCCCCGCAATGACCGCGAGCGCACCATGCGTGCCGCATGGATGATCGGGCTGGGACTGCTGCTGCTGATCCTGCCCCGGCTGATCTACCCGGTGCTGGCGCTGGACATCCTGGCCTGGGGGCTGTTCGCAGTGGCCTTTGACCTGTTGTTCGGCTTCTCTGGCCTGCTGTCCTTCGGCCACGCTGCCTTCTGGGGCAGCAGCGCCTATTTCACTGCCTACCTGCTGGCCAGCGGTCAGAGTGTGCCTGTGGCCATGTTGGGTGGCACACTGAGTGCTTTGGTGCTGGCCGTGCCCATCGCTTACCTGAGTGTCAGAAGTGCCGGTATCTATTTCAGCATGATTACGCTGGCCTTCGCGCAGATGGTCTACTTCGTGGCGCTGCAATGGACCGACGTGACGGGCGGCGAGAACGGTCTTCAGGGCTTTGAGCGCCCCAGCCTGTTCGGACTGGATTTCAGCAACAGCACCACGCGCTATTACTTCTGTCTGGCTGTGTTCGCAGTGGGCTTTTACATCGCCTACCGCACGGTTCGCAGCCCCTTTGGACAGGCACAACAGGCGGTGCGCGACAATGAGCAACGCGCCCAGAGCATCGGCTACAATCCGGTGCGCTTCAAGTTCACCGCCTTCATGATCAGCGCCGGGCTGGCGGGTCTGGCCGGCAGCATGTACACCTTCGGCCACGGCGTGGTCAGTCTGGACGTGACCAAGTGGACCACCAGCGGCGAGGTTGTGATGATGACCTTGCTGGGTGGCACTGCCACATTGTTTGGCCCGGCGGTGGGTGCGGGTCTGGTGCTGCTGCTGCGTGATCAGTTGACCACTTCCAGTCTGCCTGTGGGCATCGTGACTGGTCTGGTCTTTGTCGTGGTGGTGCTCTTTTTCCGCGCTGGCGTCGTCGGCACGGTGCAGGGCTGGTTGCGTCGCCGCTGAAGTTGGTTTTTTTCTCGCCGAGTTCTAGAGCATTTGACATAATAGCTTCATGAATACAGTAGGAGTACGTGGGTACAGTTTGGAACTTAGGACTCGGATTGTCGCTGGGTGGCGCTTCGCCCGGCGAAGCGGCAAAACATTTTTCTGTCCATGTTGATACTGTCAAAAGCTATCTAAAACGGTAGCACCAAAATACCCTGCACATTGTTGCCAAACCGACGGGCCGTCGCCGTACAGTGATGGCCCTCCATGAGCAACAACTTCTTGCGAAGCTTGAAACCCACCGAGATGCGACGTTGCAAGAACACGCGCACATCCTTGAGGCCGCTACAGGGTTAAAGATCAGTCTTAAGACTATTGATCGCGTGTTTGGCCGCCACAAGATCACCCACAAAAAAACACTGGTCGCCAGAGAATCTCGTGAGGAACTGCGTTCGCAGTTCCTCAATGACCTTGCACCGTACCTTCAAACGCCTGACCAATTGGTCTTTCTAAAGCGTTTGTCAAAAAAGAAGTTCTTTTTTGACCGAGCGAGCAGACCCCATAAGGGTGCCGCTTTGCCCAAGAACCAAAGGGAGTGGAATAGAGAGTGCTTTTTGCTCAGGTATCTATTCGGACAAATGCTCTAGATGAAAGCCGTTTCAACACGGCCATGACCCGTGGGTATGGCCGTGCGCCGAGTGATCAGCGTGCCTTTGACCGTGTGCCGCGAAATCGTGGACGAAATCAGACATTGATCTGTGCGTTGAGCTTAGCAGGGCCGCAGGCCGCCATCGTCCTTGATGGCGTAGCGTTTGAATGGTATGTTCGTGAAATACTGTGTCCAACGTTGAAACCAGGGCAAGTGGTGATGATGGACAATCTCTCGTCACATCATCGAGCGTCCATTCGGACGCTCATCCAAGCCCATGGAGGTGAGGTCATGTTTACCTCACCCTACAGTCCGGATTTCAACCCGATTGAACTCATGTTTTCCAAGTTGAAGGCATTGGGTCGGAGTGGGGCCTGGCGAGTCGTGACAGTCGTGACGGAGCTTTATGATGCCATCGGAGTTGCCTCGGATCCGTATCAGAGACAGATATTCAACACTGGTTCAAATATGCTCATTCTAAGATTCTATTGTGACAAATGCTCTAAATTTGAGTCGCCCGCTTTGAGCATGCTGCTGGACGTATTCCATCATTATCTTCACACGCGAATGTCTAGCCATTCACGTGGATCAAAGTATCAAAGCTGAGTGGATCGTCAAGATCGTCACCGAGGCTACCAAAGGCCGTGTAGCTCCTGGCAAGATTTGAGTAGACAATGGCAGTGAGTTCATCATTAAAGCCTTAAATCTTTGTGCCTATCAGCGTCAGGTTACCCTTGATTTTCCCCGTTCATAACGGCCTCAAAACAATGGCCACATCGAATCGTTCAAAGGCAGTTTTCGGAATGAATACCTCAACGCACGCTGGTTTTTGTCGCTGGACGCCGCCGCCGGGAAGAGCGTCACAGCACCAAGGGGCGCTTTCAGGTCGCTTCGCCGCCGTTTATGTTCGGCTAGCAGATGGAGAAGGGAACGCCCAAGGTCAACATCTTCCAAGACAAGCGGCTTAGGTGATCGGTGAACAGCGGCGTGGTGAAGATCGAAAATATTATGTTTGCAACCTCCCACTGACAACATCACTGGCGTAGTTGATTGAAGTGACCAAACGCTGTTGGGCGTGTAAATTGACCCATTGTGAACTCAAGCAAGAGGTCGGTCTGGACTATTTCGAAGGCTGATCCTGGAACGGCCTCCATCATCACGCCCTGCTTTGCATGATTGCCCTGAGCTTTTTTCAGTGGCTGCGACTTACCCAGCCAGATGATTTGATGGGCGATTCCGTACCTGCTATTCGCAGGGAGGTGGCCGAGGGTGTGCCCCAGCCACCTCCCTGCCCTTTTCGCTGTGCGTATACAGCGTTATTCAGTGGTTCTTGAATATCTCCAAAGCACAGCTAAGACTTTCCGGTCAAGCGCTACTCCATTGCCTCCAGCTTTCTGATTGGTAGATTCGTTATGTACCGGTGGATTTTATTTTCATCACCTATTCAGGCCACAATGGCGTTATGAAGCGTAAGCGTCTCTCTCTCGCCCTCCTGATTTGGCTCCTGTTATCCGGCGTAGGTGTGACGGCGCTCTTTGTATCGGTGGGTAAGCATCTAGCCGAGACATTCAACACCGACGCGCGCATTTTGCACCGGGTTCTCTCACAGCGCATGGAGCAGCAGGAAGCTGTGCTGAACGCTGTGTATGCATTGGAACGGCAGGGCACGGGTACGGCGGCGCTGGGCACCTACCTCAACACTTTGCTTCGCCCCTACCCTCAGGTGGTGGCCGTGGAGCGCTGCACGCCGCTGGGCTGCCAAGTGCTGGGATCACCCACCGAAAGGCCGCCGCGTCTGGCCGCTGCTCTCTCCGCCGCATCCGCCGTGGGCTGGCCGGATGACGGTGGCCCGCTCTACGCCCTGTCGCGCGGCAACGTGCGGGTGTGGGTGGACGCCCGGCGGCTGACCGGAGCACTGGACAGTGAGGCCGCGCCGCTGTCCTATACGCTCTTTCGCCCCCAGACAGATACGGCTATCGTGGCCCACACCACGACCGAGAATTGGGGCAGCGCTTCCACGACCCTACACGTGGAAAAAATCTTGGGCACTGCCCTTCAGCCCTTTCCCATCCGCATCTCGCGCCCGGTTGCGTGGGGAAGCTGGCCATGGCTGGGCAGTGTTCTATGGACGCTGTTGACAGCTGGCCTGAGCCTGCTGGTCTGGCAACTCCTTGAAGCCCGTCGAGCCGCGCAACGCGCCCTGCTTGACGAGCGGGTGCGGGCGGGCGGCGTGGTGGAGGCCGCTTCCGAGGCCATCGTGGCGCTCGACGAGGATCACCGGGTCACACTGGCCAATCCGGCGGCGCGGGCGGCACTGTTCCATCCGCTGCCGCCCGGCACCGATTTGCGGGCTGTGACCACCTTTCAGGCCACACTACTGCAGGCACCGTTTGACGCCGCATCATTTTGGGACAGCCCGCAGCCGACGTCGCTGCCTGAAGGACTGACGCTGCTGCGTACCGGTGCAGCGGGTCAGGAAGCCGTACAGGTAGAGGGTTCGCTGGCTCCCCTGCGCGGCGCGGGTGGCGAACTGCGTGGCCGGGTGCTGATTCTGCGCGAGGTGGGGCCGCTTCAGCGCCGAATGCTCGAACATCTAGAAGACGGCGAGCGGCGCGTGCGCGAACACGAGGAGATGTTGGCCCACGTCTCACGCCTGTCCACTCTGGGTGAGATGGGGGCGGGCCTGGCGCATGAGCTGAACCAGCCCCTGACAGCCATCGTCAGCTACGGTCAAGCGGCGGCGCGGCTGCTCGACGAGCCCGAACCTGACTTGGAACGGGTGCGGCATGCGGTGGGTGCCTCGGTCACTCAGGCGAGGCGGGCAGCACAGATCATCACTCGGCTGCGTCAGTGGGTGAAGCGCACACCCAGCCAGTCCCGGCCCACCGATCTGTCACAGGCGACCGAGAACGTGTTGACGCTTTGCCGCGCCGACCTGAACCGCCTTGGCGTGCGGGTGGTCACGTCGTATGCCGACACACCGCTGGTGCGGGCCGATCCAGTGCAACTGGAGCAGATCATCCTGAACCTGCTTCGGAATGCTCTAGATGCCGTGCAGGACACCCCTGATCCCACCATTGGGCTGAGCATCGCCCTGGATAAGCAGGGCTGGATCCTGAGCGTGCGAGACAACGGCCCCGGGATCGCTGCCGAGGTTTCCACGCGCCTGTTCACGCCCTTCACGACGAGCAAGGCGGGCGGCCTAGGCCTGGGCCTGAGCCTGTCACAGACGCTGGCACAGGGGATGGGGGGCGATCTCAGCGGAAGAAATGCCGACGTGGGCGGCGCGGTCTTTACCCTCAGCTTGCCGCGCCTGATGATGGAGGCGGCCAGTGACTGAGCCGCTTTTGCTGCTGGAACCGACCGTTTACCTGGTCGACGACGATGACGCGGTGCGGGACGCGCTGGGGTTTTTGCTGGGCACCGTCGGCCTGAACGTGCGTTCCTTTGCCGACGGCTTGGAGTTGGAACGCGCCCTAGAAGCTGAGGGGCCGCCCTCCATCGGCTGCCTGCTTCTGGATATTCGTATGCCGTATATCAGCGGCCTGCAATTGCAACTCCGCCTTCAGGAGCGTGGTGTGGATCTACCCGTGATCCTGCTGACCGGTCACGCTGACGTGGAGCTGTGCCGCCGGGCCTTTCGTCAGGGCGCGGCGGACTTCCTGAGCAAGCCAGTAGACGAGACCGAGCTGCTTGAAGCTGTTCAGCGGGCCGTGCGCCAGCACCTGCGGGGGCGTCAGCGCCGGGCGGCGAATGGTCAGGCCCGCGAACGCCTCTCGCGCCTGACCGCCCGCGAACACGACGTTTTGCGGGGCATTCTGGACGGTCAGACCAGCAAGCAGACGGCCCGCACGCTCGCCATCTCCGCCCGCACCGTGGAAACGCACCGCGCCAGCCTCTTCGCCAAACTGGAAGCCGAGTCGCTGGCCGAGGTGATCCGCCTGGCACTGGAGGGAGAGGAGATCTGAAGACGTTGGCTTTCTCTCCTCCGTAGTTTTACGGAGAGCTTGCGCGAATTGTCCGGATACCGTTTTCTGCGTGCTGGCCGCAAGATAAGAGGCATGAAGACCCTGACTGCTCTGCTGACCGTTTCCGTCATTTCACTCGCTGCCGCCCAGACTACGCCCACACCGATCAATCTGGCGACCACCGCCACGGTGTCCCCAGCCAGCTTGAGTCTGAGCGCCGCCAGCCGGATTGCCACGCTGGCCGTGAATAACTGTGCACAACTCGGCTACAACGTCAGCGCCACCGTGGTGGATCCGCAGCGGCGTGACCCTGGCTGTGGCCCGTTCCGAGAACGCCGGGCCGCACACGTTGGGGGCCAGCTCCGGTAAGGCGTTTACCAGCGCCAGTGCCAGAGCGCTGACCAGCGACATTGCCAAGAACCTGCCCAATAATCCGGCACTGGCCGATATTCCCGGCTACCTGGTGCTGGCGGGCGGCGCACCAATCCGGGTCGGCGGCGCAGTGGTGGGCGCGGTGGGCGTGGGCGGCGCACCCAGCGGCCTGACCGACGAGAAATGCGGCACCGACGCTGTCACGACGGTGCTGGGCCAGTAAAATGCCAGGGCGCGTGATGGCGGCCAGGGGACTGATATTTGGGATAATTGTGCTGAGCAGCTTTCCGACGCCTTTCAGCACAGTCAGCGCCAAGGGGAGAACGGTGAACGTTTCACAGCATCAAACTCAACTGAATGCACAGCTGCTCCAGGCCGCTCAAAATGGAGATCTGGCGCGGATCCAAGCTGCGCTGAACGCAGGCGCGTCCGTCAACGCGTCAGATTCGGGTCGGCGCACGGCCCTGACCTGGGCAGCCAAGGGTGATCACGTCTCGGTGGCCCGCGCCCTCATTGCGGCGGGGGCCGATCCCGACTTGCAGGATGATCAGCGCAACAATGCCTTGCTCATCACGGGTGAAACGGGCAGCGTGGCCATGCTGCGTGAGGTGCTCAGGGCCAAGCCTGATCTGACCCGCACCAACCGCTACGGCGGCACTGCCCTGATCCCCGCTGCCGACCGGGGCCACTTGCCGTACGTGCGCGAGTTGCTGGCCACCACCAAGATCAACGTGAATCATGTCAATAATCTGGGTTGGACGGCCTTGCTGGAAGCGGTGATTCTGGGCGACGGTGGTCCCACCCACACCGAAATCGTGCGCGAACTGCTCTCGCACGGCGCAGACCGCAGCCTGGGTGACAAGAACGGCGTGACACCGCTTCAACATGCCCGCCAGCTCGGCTACAACGTGATGGTGAAACTGCTTGAAACCCCAGCTATGCAGAAATGAGCAGGTTCTCTAACGGCGGCCTTCTGCTACCCACCACCCAATCCTAGCAAGTGCGTTCAGCGTGAACAAAATGGGCCAGACCCAACCACGCCATCACCCTCAACAACAGCGTCAGGCTCTGCCAGCTCAAGTTTACCAGCCGTCAGATTCATGGCGTTTGCGTCAAACGTGGCCGGGTCAGCGCTTGATGGGAGAACCGGCAGCGATCCAGTCGTTCATGCCACCCCCATATTCTTGATATCTTGGCCTGCTCTATACCCCTAGATATTGAGGGTCAAGCCATTCGCCTTTTGTGCTCTCATGCGTCGGCGCTGCTCGGAGATGGCCTGCGCCCCAGATGCTCCAGCACTTCCCGCACTGCGCCGGGCAACATGGCGAGTGGGGCAGACACCACGTGGTAGCCGAGCGTGATGTCATTGGCTTCAAGCCCCAGGCTGCTCAGGTGACCGCCTGTGATTTCTAGGCTCACCATGCTGCGCGGCAGGAGGGCCACCCCGAGACCCTCGACGAGTGCGGCCTTGAGCGCCAGAAAGCTGCCCAGTTCCAGTTCGCGCTGCGGAGTCACGCCGCTGGCCCGCAGGAGTTTCACCGCACGCCGCCGCACCGAGGATTCGGGCATCGGCCACAGCACTGTTTCGTCTTGAAGAACGCCCAGATTGACGTAACCGATCTTCGCCAGGCGGTGTCCTCCAGGGACGATCAAGCGCAGATCCTCACTCGAAAACCGCCGCGCTTCCAAGCCGTCTGGCAAGGCGTGCGAGGCGTCCACCGCCAGTGTGGCGTCAAGTTCGCCGTCCGCCACCATCTGAATCAGGCGTGGGGTGTGGTCGGAGTGCAAACTGACTTTCAACGCGTCGCCGGAAAAGTGGGCGGCCAGATGAACCGCCCGCGTCGCCAGCGTCCAGGACACGCCCAGCCGCACCTGTTTTTTGAGGTGATTTCGGTTTTGATGGGCCAGATCGCCCACACGCCGGATGTTGCGGGCAACCGCTTGGGCCAGCGGCAACAACTCAAGGCCGCCGCTGGTCAGCGCAACGCCGCGCGAGTGACGCGTGTACAGCGGCGCTCCCACCGCGTCGGACAGCGCCCGCAACTGGCCGGAGACAGCAGGCTGGCTGAGATGCAGAAACTCAGCCGCCTTGCTGACACTCCCCAACTCGGCCACTGCACTGAAGGTCACCAGATAATCCGGGTTGATGCGCACGGCGTCAGGCTATCAGAATTGTGGGCCACAATATTGCCCAGTCCTATAATTGTTATATAGAAATACGATTTGATTTTATTGGTCGCACAGGCAACACTGTCAGCACGCTGGCCCTGCAAGACAGCCCACTGAAAGGCTGGATGACGGTGGATCACTCGACCCTGCAACACCCCACTTTCAAAAATGTATTCGGTCTGGGTGACGTGATCGGCACGCCCAACGCCAAGACCGGGGCGGCCATTCGCAAGCAGGCCCCGGTGGTGGCAGGGAATCTGGCGGCAGTGATTCGGGGGCAGCCTCTCACCCAAATCTACAACGGGTACGGCTCCTGCCCGCTGGTAACTGGACGCGGCAAGCTGATTCTGGCCGAGTTCAATGACAAGAACGAGGCGACGCCGTCCTTCCCGTTCAACCAGGCCAAGGAGCGCTACGACATGTACCTGCTCAAGCGGCACGGTCTGCCCTTCATGTACTGGAACCTGATGCTCAGGAGACTGGCCTGATGTAGAACGGGCCTGAATAGATGCTGGTGTCCCAGCCGAGGCACTCCGGGGAGGGACACCGCCTCAATACGGCTCTATCCTTATTCAGGAGGAATAAAATGACTAACTTGAAACTGGTGCTGCACATCGACCAGGCCGATCGCTGGCCTGCCGCCTTGAGCAACGTCGCCAACGTGCTGCGCGACTATCCAGCTATCTCTCTGCGCATTGTGGCGAATGAGGCAGGCGTTTATGCTTTCCTAGGCCGTACAGACTTGCTGACCAAAATGGCCGAGGCCGCCGAAAAACAGGTGGCCTTTCAAGCCTGCGCCAATTCTCTGAAAAGCCATGACATTGATCCCGCGCACCTTCCGAAATGGGTCACGGTGGTGCCTGCCGGGGTGGTGGCGCTGGCTGAAGCTCAGAGGGAAGGGTTTGCCTACATCAAGCCCTGACCTGAAAGTTTCAGGTTGCGCTCAATGCGGTAAGCGGTTCCGCAGCACCCCATACAACCAAGTGCCGATCAGGGCAAAGAGGAGCACGATCAGCATGGCCCAGATGCCGCTGCCGAGTAAGGTAAAAATCGGCCCTGGACAGACACCTGCCAGACCCCAGCCGAGGCCGAACGTCAGGCCCCCGAAGACGTAACGGGGCAGTCCGGGGGCCTTGTGCTGAATCTTGATGGCCTGGCCGTCCAGCGAGCGTGCTCGAAAATGCCGGAGCAGCCCGGTGGTCAGCATGCCCGTCAGCACGGCTGAACCGATCAGGCCGTACATGTGAAACGACTGAAAGTGGAACATCTCCTGAATGCGGTACCAACTGGCGGCCTCGCTCTTGACCAGAACGACGCCGAAGAAGGTTCCAGCCAGCAGATAAGCGAGGAGGGAAAGGGTGGAAGCCGGGGCCTGAGATTCGGTTCTGGTAGGAGTGCTGGAAATCAAAACGGAGTCCTTTGAAGTTGGGGGCGCTACTTGAGCAGCAGCGGCAGGAGAATGTTGGCACTCAGGATGCCGCCCGCGAAAAAGCTGACGGTGGCAACCAGACTGGGAAATTGCAGGGTAGACAGGCCGGTGATGGCGTGACCGCTGGTGCAGCCGCCACCGTAGCGCGTGCCAAAGCCCACCAACAGGCCAGACAGCGAGAGAATCAGCCAGACGACTGGGCGGCGCAGATCGAGCAGTTCGGGCGGCACCAATCCGGGGCTGAGTCTAACCCCAAGGTCTTGCAGCGAGCCGATGGCCCCGGCGCTGAGGCGCGTCGGTTCTGGGTTGGCGAAGATCAGCCCAGCCAACAGCCCGCCCAGAATCAGACCGCCCGCGAACATCAGATTCCATTTCTCCCCGCGCCAGTCATAGCGGAAGAAGCTGGGTTTGACGTTCTTGGGCAGCAGGATTGCGCAGGCATGTCTCAAATTGGCGCTAATCCCGAAGGTCTTGTTGCCGAGCAGCAGCAGCAGCGGCACCATCAGCCCGATCAGTGGCCCGCTGATATACCAGGGCCAGGCGGAGAAAAAAAAGGTCATCATCGAAGAGTCACCGTTGTAGAGGGAATAGAGGGAGAGACGGGAGCAACCACAGCAGCATGCTGAGCGGTTCCCTGAAGGGCGTGGGGCAGACTGGTGATCAGGATGTAACTGCCGAGCAGCACCAGAAAGCCCGCGAACGAGCGGCGAAGCATCAGTGGTGAGAAAAACCCCGAGAGCTGGCTGCCGAGCAGACTGCCCAGAATGCCGATTCCAGCGATCAAGCCGATCACGGGCCAGTGCAGGGTCGTATTCTGCCCGGCGGTATGCAGGAGAAAGCCCAGCGCGGAATTCAGGGCGATAATGACCAGACTGGTTCCCACCGCACGCGCCATAGACAAGCCCAGCAGCAGCACCAGCGCGGGCAGAATCAGGAAGCCGCCGCCCACGCCGACGACGCCCGTCAGCACCCCGACGCCCATTCCGGCCAGCGCCACCTGCCACCACGGGCGGGGCTCGTTCGAGGACGGCCCAGACATGGGCTGGAACATCCGTACCGCCGCGATCAGCATCACGGCGGCAAAGATCAGCAGTTGCAGGGCGGCAGGCATCTGGTGGCTGAGCAGCGTCCCGAGCGACGTTCCAAGGAGGCCGGGACCTCCGAAAAGCAGCACGGCCCGCCCATCAATACAGCGTTTTTTCAGGTGTGGCGCAGCCCCTACCAGCGCGATCAGCCCCACGATGGCGAGGCTCTCGACGATGGCGGTCTTGCCGGATTCGCCGACCAGATAGACCAGCACGGGAACCGTCAGGATCGAGCCGCCTGAGCCGAGCAGGCCCAGCGACAGGCCGATGAGCAAGGCCCCCAGAACGGTCAACACCACGGCGCTTCACCTGAATCCGTGCTGCTCATGCTTGACTTTGGGCCGCTTCAACCGGCAGAAAGTCAACCGGGCGGTGTTCCTGCATCCAGCCGAGGGTGCCGCCCAGCAGATTGGCGACGTCAGCGTGTCCGGCCTCCAAGAGCAGCGCGGCGGCTTGGGCGCTCCGGGAATCCCTGGCACAGACCAGAACAACGGGAGAGCCACCGAATTCCTGGTTGCCTCTCAATTTGGCAAGGGGAATGTTGACGGCACCGGGCAGATGCCCACATTCATACTCGGCTGGCTCACGAACGTCGATGAGCCTTGCGCCGCGCCGCTGCCCTAAGCTGATTTCCGCCGGAAAAATGTCTTGCACGGTCATCCCTTCTTCACCGGAAAGCCCGCGTTCTTCCAGGCGGTGATGCCACCGGATAAGCTGCGGGCATCGAAGCCTTGCGCCCGGAGTTGCCGAGCGGCCAGACCTGATCGGTGACCGCTGGCGCACTGGCAGATGATGACCCTATCACTGGCAAACGAAGCGGGCGGATGGCCCACCTGCTCTAGTGGAAGGTGCTTGCTGCCCGGAATAAGTAAGATTTGACGCTCAGCTTTGGAGCGCACGTCGACAAGCAGTGCGCCGCCCTGCACGAGTAGCTGGGCTTCTGCCGCCGACACATGATGGGTTTCAGCGCCGCTGCCCAGCAGTTTTTTGAACCAAGTCAGCACTTCAGCCCACCGGTTCAGACTGACGCGCCCAAGCTTCGTAGCCGCCTGCCAGTTCGGTCACGTTGTCAAAGCCCTCGGCCCGCAGCAAGCTGACGGCGGCGGCGCTTCTGGCCCCACTCTGGCAATGCACGACCATCTGCTTGTCGCGGGGCAATTCGTCCAGATGGGCCATCAGGCGGCCTGCATGTAGTTGGTGGGCCTCCGGCAGGTGTCCGGCGGCATATTCGCTTTTGGCCCGCACATCCAGGATGTAGGCGCTCTGGAGACTGGGAATCTGGTCAACGGGAACCGCTGCCTGCGACTCCAGTTTTAGGCTGCCAAACGAGGCGATAAAACCGGCAACATGGTCTACGCCAACCATCCACAGGCGTTGATGCAGGGCCTCTGCCCGCTCAGCGTCGCCAGCAACGAGGACATAGTCCTGCTTGGGATCAAGCAGCCAGCCCGCCCAGGTTTCGAAGGTCTTGCCCGCCGGGAGGTGAATGGAACCGGGAAGCGCACCCTGCTGGAAGTCCTCCCGCGAGCGGGTATCCAGCACTCTGGCCCCGCCTGCAATGGCCTGCTGAACCTGAGCGGGCGACAACGGCCCCAGCGGCTCGGGAGTTCCAAGCAGCGCTGGGCCGGCCTTGTTCTGCATCTTCATTCTGCCGAAGTAGGCGGGCGCGTCCGGCTGACCAGACAGCAGTTCGTCCACAAAGGCCGACTCATCACCGCTCTGAACCAGCGGCGACCACCAGCTCAGGGCGCGTTCGTAGCCGACGGTGGTGCTTTCCACTGCGCCCAGCGCCTTGCCACACGCGCTGCCCGAGCCGTGTCCGGGCCAGACCTGCACGAAATCTGGCAGGGTCAGGAATTTGCCGCGCAGCGAGGCGAACATCTGCTTCGCGCCCTCAAAGCGGGTATCCACTCCGCCTGCCGCCTCGTCCAGCAGATCGGGGCGGCCCAGATCACCCACAAATACGAAGTCGCCGGTCAGCAGAATGCTCGGCTGATCCCCCCGCGCTCCATCTGTGATCAGGAAGGAAAGGTGTTCGGGTGTGTGGCCGGGGGTGTGCAGCACCTTCAGGGTGATATTGCCCAGTGCGATACTGTCGCCGTCATGTAGGGCTTCGTGGTCAAAGGTGTAGCTCCAGTCGGGGCTACCCTCGGCGGAGAGCAGCAGGGCGGCTCCGGTCTGCTCAGCCAGTTCGCGTGCGCCGCTGAGGTAATCAGCGTGAATGTGGGTTTCGGTGACGTGGGTGATGATCAGCCCTTCTTGCTGGGCCAGAGTGACGTACTGCTGGGCATTGCGGGCCGGGTCAATGACGATGGCTGTGCCGTTTTTCTGGCAGCCGACAATATATGAGGCTTGGGCCAGATCGCTGTCATAGATGCGTTTGAAGTACATGGAATCTCCTGGTGGTCGAGAGAGAGAGTGACTGACCTTTGATCTGACACTAGCCCCGCAGCCAAGGCCAAGTCAAATACCCCCCAGGGGTATAGGCACCTCTGATGGTACTTATCATGGCTGCCGATATTGCGTTGGCTCATTGACAACTGGAG
The DNA here is from genome assembly GCF_003860465.1 of Deinococcus psychrotolerans. Taxonomy (NCBI): domain Bacteria; kingdom Thermotogati; phylum Deinococcota; class Deinococci; order Deinococcales; family Deinococcaceae; genus Deinococcus; species Deinococcus psychrotolerans. The sequence goes on along the minus strand of NZ_CP034186.1, from coordinate 196,185 downwards.
TTACCCCGACTTTGCGTAGGTGAGGTTAGGGGACGATCCTAGAGCTTATTTCTGCGAAGGAGCAGGAGGAGGCAGGTGAGCTGAACGAAGCTCAGGAAGTGCTCGGCAAGACGTTCATATCGGGTCACGATTCGTCTAAAATTCTGAAGCCAAGCAATGGTTCGCTCCACATCATTGCGGCCACGAGCCCCGACGAAAGTCAAGGCATGCTGGAGGCTGGAGCCAAAGCTTGAGTCATCCTTGCGACTTGCACCGTCACTCTAAATCGCCCTCCATACTACTGAGGCCATGGAGAATCCCCCTCAATTTTCCGGCTTCGTAGAAGTACGCGGAGCGCGGGAACACAACCTCAAAGACCTCTCGTTGCGGGTGCCGCGTGACGCGCTGGTGGTGTTCACTGGCGTGTCCGGCTCAGGCAAGTCCTCGCTGGCTTTCGGAACGCTGTACGCCGAGGCGCAGCGGCGCTACCTCGAATCGGTCTCCCCATATGCCCGCCGCCTGTTTCATCAAGTGGGCGCACCTGACGTGGACGCCATCGAGGGCCTGCCCCCCGCCGTAGCTTTACAGCAGCAGCGCGGCGCACCCACCGCCCGCTCCTCGGTGGGTAGCGTCACCACCCTGTCTAATCTGGTCAGGATGCTGTATTCGCGGGCCGGGACATACCCGCCGGGACAGGGCATCGTTTACGCCGAGGGCTTCTCGCCCAACACGCCCGAGGGAGCCTGCCCGAACTGTCACGGTCAAGGCCGGGTCTACGAGGTCACCGAAGGCTCGATGGTTCCCGATGCGTCGCTGACCATCCGTGGGCGTGCAGTGGCCGCTTGGCCGCTCGCCTGGGGCGGGCAGAACCAACGCGATATTCTGGTGTCGCTGGGCATCAACGTGGACGTGCCGTGGCGCGAACTGCCGCCCGAGACACGCGAGTGGATTTTGTTCAGTGATGAGCAGCCGGTGGTGCCGGTGTATCCGGGCCTGAGTCCTGAGGAAACCCGGCGGGCCGTAAAGCGCCAGCTCGAACCCAGCTATATGGGCACTTTCAGCAGCGCCCGGCGGCACGTGATGCACACCTTCGCCAGCACCGAAAGCGCAGCCATGAGACGCCGGGTGCAGACCTACATGATTGCCGCCGAGTGTCCAGTTTGCCACGGTAAACGGCTGCGCCCGGAAGCGCTGGCGGTCACGTTCGCGGGCCATGACATCACCGAATTCTCGCGCCTGCCACTCAAGCAAGTCTCTGCGCTGCTGCGCCCCTACGCTGCCGGTCAGGAGGACGCGCAGCTCGCCCAAGACCAGCCTGCGCAAGCCATCGCCCGGCAGCGCCTGACCGAAGACCTAGTCGCCCGGCTGGCCGTGTTGCTGGACTTGGGGTTGGGGTACTTGCAACTGGAGCGCTCGACGCCCACCCTCTCGCCCGGCGAGTTGCAGCGCCTGCGTCTGGCGACCCAACTGTATTCCAACTTGTTCGGCGTGGTGTACGTCCTCGACGAGCCGTCCGCCGGGCTGCACCCCGCCGATACCGAGGCGTTGCTCACGGCACTGAGCGGTTTGAAGGCGGCGGGCAACTCACTGTTCGTCGTCGAGCATGATCTGGATGTGGTACGCCGCGCCGACTGGCTGGTGGATGTCGGGCCGGGAGCAGGGGAGCAGGGCGGTGAGATCCTTTACAGCGGGCCGCCCGAAGGGTTGCGCAACATACAGAACTCCAAAACCGCCGAGTACCTCTTCAGGGCAGCTTCCCAAGAAGCGCGTCAGCCGCGCACGCCTTCTGGCTGGCTCGAACTGAACGGCGTGACACGTCACAACCTCAACGACCTCAGCGTCCGGTTTCCGTTAGGCGTGCTGACCTGCGTCACCGGCGTCTCGGGCTCGGGTAAGTCCACCTTGGTCAGTCAGGTGTTAGCCGAGACGCTGGCCGCCCACCTCGGCCAGGGAAGCGTGGAGCAGGCCAGTGGGTCACAAGACGAGGAAGACCTCGGGGACAGCCAGTTGCCCACCACCTCCGCGCATCTGGGAGGCGATTTCACTTCACTCTCAAGGCTGGTACAAGTCAACCAAAAGCCGATTGGCCGCACACCCAGAAGCAATATGGCGACTTATACCGGCTTGTTCGACCATGTCCGCAAGCTGTTCGCCGCCACCCCACTGGCCCGGCAGCGCGGATACGGCGCGGGGCGGTTTTCCTTCAACGTCAAGGGTGGGCGCTGTGAACACTGTCAGGGGGAGGGCTGGGTCATGGTCGAATTGCTGTTCCTGCCCAGCGTGTATGCGCCGTGTCCGGTTTGCCACGGGACGCGCTACAACGCCGAGACGCTGGAAGTGCAGGAGCGGGGCCGCACCATCGCCGAGGTGCTGGGCATGACGGTGGACACGGCTTGGGACTTCTTCAAGGATGACCCAGCGGTGTTCCGCAGCTTAGACACCCTGCGCGAGGTGGGGCTGGGCTACCTGCGGCTGGGGCAGCCCGCCACCGAACTCTCGGGCGGTGAAGCGCAGCGCATCAAGCTGGCCACCGAGTTGCAGCGTGCCGGACGGGGACAGACGCTGTACATCTTGGATGAACCCACCACCGGCCTGCACCCCGCCGATGTGGAGCGCCTGGCCCGCCAGCTTGAGCGGCTGGTTGAGGCTGGACACACCGTGATCACGGTAGAGCACGACATGCAACTGGTCGTCGGCAGCGACTGGGTGATTGACGTCGGCCCCGGCGCGGGCGATGAGGGTGGCAGAGTCGTGGCGCAGGGCACGCCCCAAGAAGTAGCGGGGACGCCGGGCAGCCGAACCGCGCCCTACTTGGCGCTGGCGCTCGGCGAAGTGGGGTTCGTAGATCGTTTGAAGGGATGAGTCGGCGCTCAAACTCCGCAGTCTGGGTACCTGACAGGAATTCCTTTTACCCTTACTCGCATCTCAATTTTGCGGTTTCAATTAAGCCATGAGTTTCAACTGGAGTACCAATGTCGCAGGCAGGTTCAGCCGTGACCGGCCTGCCCAACGAGGCCGACTCAAGAACGCGCTGATGAACCTGCACTTCTGGACTCAGCGTGCTCAGTAACTCTTGCCTAGACTCAGCATCGCCACTTCTCGCACGGCGTTGGGTCAGTTGATGGTACCGCGCTGCCGACTCGCTTTCTGCTGGTACATCCGCCGGTCACTGATGCGCAGCAAATCGCCGGATGTCTGCGCGTCGTGTGGCAGCCAAGCGACGCCGCAACTGGCACTGGCGGCCTCGAACCCGGCGGCGCGAACCGCGTCCAGCGCTCCGGTCAGCCGCTCAAGCAGCGCTGGGGTGTGCAAAGGAGCCGTGCCAATCACCGCGAACTCATCGCCGCCCAGCCGGTAGACCCCGCCCAGCGGCGCAAATGCCTCAGCGGTGCAGCGGGCAAAAGCAGTGAGCAAGCGGTCTCCAGCGGCGTGTCCCTGCGCGTCGTTGATCAGTTTGAGGCCGCCGAGGTCAAGAGACATCACGAACATGCTGGCTCCGTGTGGTGGCTGCACACCGCATTTCGCTTCCAAGTCGGCCTCAAAGGCGCGGCGGTTGGGTAACTGGGTCAGGCTGTCGGTCAACGCCATGCGCTCCATCTGCTGGGCGACCTGCTCCCCCTCACGGCGGGCCACGTCCAGCTCCCGGCTGCGCTCGACCAATAGCTGCTCGAACACCGCCAGCATGTGGCTGGCATCCTCGCCGGGCATAAATTTGGCTTCACCACTCAACTCAGGGTCATGCCGGGCGCTGCTCTCCTCGGTCAGCACCTGCAGGGCCACCTCGACCACCTGAGGATCGAAATGCTTGCCTGCCTGCGCCTGCACTTCCCGCAGCGCTTCTTCAGCGCTCCAAGCCCGTTTGTAGGGCCGTGGCTGAGTCAAGGCGTCAAACACGTCGGCCACCGCCACGATCCGGCCCGTCAGCGGAATGCCCTCGCCGGACAGTCGCTGCGGATAGCCTTGGCCGTCCCAGCGTTCGTGATGGGTGAGGGCGATTTCTTCAGCCAGCCGCAGCAACTCGGATTGCCCTCCCGACAAAATACGTGCGCCGATCAGGGTATGCGTCTGCATTTGGCTGTACTCTTCTTGGCTCAGTTTTCCCGGCTTGAGCAAGATGGTATCGGGAATACCGATCTTGCCGACATCGTGCAGGCGGGCGGCGATGCCCAGCACCTGAGCGCGTTCCTCGGGCCAGCCCAGCGCCTGCGCCAGCCGGGCTGCCGAGCGTCCTACCCGGCGGGTATGCTCGCCGGTGGTGTCGTCTCGGTACTCGGCAGCCATTGCCAGGCGGGTCACGACCTCATGCTGGGCGCGGGCCAGTTCCGAGGTGCGTTCCGTCACCAGCTGCTCAGCGGCTAGTCGGGCGTCTTGCTCGACCTCGGTTCGTAAGCGGTAAACATCAGTTTCGTGCCGAGCACGCTCGACTTCAAACTGCACCATGAACTTGCGAACTTGCCGCTCGCGCTGCTGACTAAAAAGGTCGCGCTCGGTAGAGCGCAGCGCCCGTAGATGAAAGGCAGTCTGCTCCCATTCACCTTGACCCTGGAACAGATCGGCCAGCGCCAGATGTGCTTGAGCCAGTTCCTTGGGGGCGTGCTGCTGCTCTGCGAGTTCTAAGCTGCGCCCGAGGTTCGCCTCAGCCGCCACACTCTTGCCAAGAGCGTGCTGTACTTGGCCCAGGTGCAGGTGGGCGTCAAGTTGCCCCTGTTCGTCACCAGTCTCCAGCGCTATCTCTAAGGCTGTTTGATGGAGGGATCGGGCTTCTGGAAGGTCGCCTTGTTTGGTTCGCAGACTGCCCAAACTGTCGAGAACAGACGCCTCCTCCAGCCGGTAATTGTTGACCCGGCTGATTTCAAGCGCCTGTTCTAAATGTGTGGCGGCCTCAGGGAGTTGATCGGCAGCAAGATAAAAAGTGCCCAAGTTCAGATCAACTCGCATTTTCAGGAGTTCGTCTCCGCACCGATTGGCAGCGTTTCGGGCTGCGATCATCACCTCGATGGCCAGAGCATTCTCATCATTGAGGTGGTGGAGACGCCCCAGGCTGCTCAAGATGAATGCTTCAGATCTGGGATTTTCAATGGCCGTCTGATGCAAATAGTAAGCTCGCCGTAGAGTCAATACGGCAGTGTCGTACTGGCCTTGCCAAGTCTGAATGTTGCCGATATTGCTCAGAACTCGTGCTTGCGCCTGCACATCGCCTAAGCTGATCCAAAGTTCCAGAGCCGCTTCTGATGCTTTCAGCGCTTGTTCAACTTGGCCGCGTGCATGGTAAACGCCGGCCAAATGGTTAAGTGCAGTGGCGTGCAGTTGCTGCCCAGCCGGATCGTTACTGCCCTCTACTTGGGCAATGGCTGCGTTCAAATGCTTCTCGGCGTCATCCAGCCCACCCAGATCGGCGCAAACCTTGCCCGCTAGGTTATGTGCCTGCGCTGCGCCTAAACTGTCTCGACCTTCGAGAAATACGGTGGCAGCCTGCTCCAAGCTCTGCAAAGCGGCAAGCAGATCACGGGTTTCGAGCTGGACTTGGCCGAGCAGCAGGTGGCTGCGGGCCTGTGCCAGTCCCCGGCCCCCAGTAAAGCGCAGGTAATCGCTCGCCACTGAGAGGGCCTGCTGAGGCGCGGCGGTGATCAGCGCCTGTACCGCGTCCTCGAAGGCCCGACACTGAGCTTCAAAGGTCATGTTTTCCGGCGCGTGCCCGAAGGGGGAAAGTGGCTGGGTGGGGCGGATCACGGCCCGTTTCCCAGTTCACTCCACCCAAGCGTTTCCCAAGTCTTCACCTCAGCGCCTCCTCTCCCGCGCTACTTGAGGCTGGCTCTAAGGAAGGCCGTCAGATTGAGCCGTCCCTTTTCGCCTAGCCTGCCCTTGTAGGCTTTGTTGAGATTATTGGCGTAGACGTCGTCGGCGCTGTTGATCAGGGTGTTCTCAAGGTCTTTGAGCTTTACTTTGATGGGCTGGCCCAGCGCCAGTGCCAGCGCACCCGAGGCCATCGGCGCGGCCATCGACGTGCCACTCCAAGCCGCCATCAACTCGCCGGGCGCAGGCGCGTAGACATTTTCGCCGGGGCCCACCACTTCGAGTTTGTCTGAATAGTTCGAGAAGCTCGACTTCCGGTCGCTCAGATCAACGCTGCCAACACTCAAAGAGAAATCAGCAGCGTTGTCGTCAGCCGCCAAAGCTGCCGGATAAGTGATCTTGTTGCTGTTGGCGTTGCCCGCTGAGGAAACGACCAGCACATTCTTGGCGGTGACCTTATTGATGGCGTCTTGGACGACTTTGGAGTTCTCGGTGCTGCCGAGACTCAAGTTGATGATGCCGGCTCCTTTGGCTGCTGCCCACAAGATCGCCTGCGCGATGGTGGACACGTCACCAGAGCCGTCCGGCCCCAGAACCCGCAGCGGCATGATCTTGGCCCCAGGCGCAATTTGCAGCACGATCCCTGCAACGTTAGTGCCGTGGCCGTAGCCGCCGGTGCCTAGCGTGCCCTCGTCTTGCGGCAGAGCGTCACCGGCGTAGAAGTCGTACCAAGTGGACGGGTCGCTCAGCGATCCCTGAAAGGCCGAGTGATTCAGGTCTAAGCCGGTATCGATCACGGCCACCGTGACGCCCGCACCCAGATTGGGGGCCAGCGCCTGAGCCGCTTGCAGGTTAATCTTGCTCCACAAGGCCGTGTTTTGAGGTAAAAATGAATATTCTCCGCTGGCCCAGATACTCCGTGAGCCACCTGCCCAAGCCTGAATGTCCCCACTGGCCCAAATACTCCGCGAACCGCCCATAGAAGCGGTCAGCACGCCGCCACCACTGAATACATCTTTGTTGCGCTCAATGAAGACTGGGCGGGTAGCGGTAGTGCTGAGGGCTTGCATAGCGGCGGGCGAGCGGTTGAAGCCGAGTAGGGCCACGCAATCGGTTTCGTCCATGCAGTCGCTGCCAGGCCAAGTGACGACAGTGCCACCGAGCTGAGCTTCCAGCGCTGCGCGGCTGTCTCCGGCCTCTAGCGGCACCGAAACCACGTAGTCATAACGCGGCGCACTGTGGCCAGGTAAATTGGTAGTGCTCATCGTCTGTGATTGTGAGCAGGCCGATAAAAGACCGACAGTCAATAATAAGCCGGGAATCAGTCGTTGTATTGGATGCATATAAGTCCTCCAGCTGAAGAATGCGGTCGATCATGAGTGCAGCGCTTCACTGTACAAAAAGAGGGCTTACAAGTTTCTGATGGGAAAAAGGTCATCAATAATTAAGCAGTCTAGCGGTCATTTGTAAGAATAGGTCTCTTGATGTGAGGACAGTAGAGGTCGATTAGAACTCCGTCCCACCGATCGGCTTTCGCCGCCTGTTCAAAGCGGCAAGACTGTCCAACTTGCCATTGTGGTTGAACACATCTCCTGCCAAAATCTACCTGCATGTCGCTGCTAGGCGAAAAATTCAGGTGTCAAGGCCTTCCTGCGGCCAGAACACTCTTCTCCTTAAGGTATGAGCTGCGGAGGCGCGACGTTTGCTTCAGGTACTGAGGAGGGTGCCGGGAGAGACGCGGGATCAGATGAATGCAGTGTAGTTATCAAGTGCTTATCAACTTAGAGCTTTCCCTGAATCTGCTGCCCAATTCTGCTGACGGCAGCCAAGCAGCTGGCGATGAGTTTGCCTTCGTGCTCCGGCGTGAGGCGTGCCAAAGGCCCCGAGATCGCCAAGCTTCCGACGATCCGGTGCTGTGTCCCCAAGATGGGAGCCGCGATGGAGAAGGCCTCCGCTTCAAAATCGCCCCTGGCCACGTAGTAGCCTTGTTCTCTGATTTGCCTGATCTCACGCACCAGCGTGGAGTGTCCAGACGTGTCTGGAGCTGATGCGTTGAGGGCCAGCATCTGCTCCAGCAACTTTGGATCGTCGTAAGCGAGGTAGACCTTGCCACTGCCGCCGAGATGAAGGGGGCCACGTTTGCCGATCTCGGAAACCACCCGCACATTTTGAAGCGATTCGCGCAAATCCAAAATGATCACTTCTAGTCCGGAACGTTGAACCAAGTGAACACTTTCTTGAGTTTCACGCCATACCTGATCGAGGTCTGCGGCGGCGTACTCGATCAAGGGAAACTGATGATTGGCGTGGTGGCCCAAGTTCAGTGCGCTGTAACCCAACCTGTAGCGCTTGAGTGGCGTCTTCAGGATGTACCCGTGCATCCGGAGGGTATGGAGGAGGCGGTTGGTCTGACTCACGCTCAGCTGACAGCGCCCTGCAATTTCTTGCAGGCTCTGATCGGGCTCCCGGGCAATATGTGCCAGAACAGAGAAAGCGGCGTCGACCGAAGCGACAAGGTAAGGATCTGTATAGAGAGGTGTCTTGACAGGGGGCATAGATCGACTCCTAAAATAGACCAACCACAATCACAAGAAAATTTAGACAAGCACCTTCGCGTTCACTTTCCGAAAACACATTTCGCCTAGCGAAATCTTACGCCTTCTGGAGGAACCCATGTTGAACAAACGTCTTTGGATCACCCTGAGTGCCGCGCTCCTGCTTTCTCCCGCGCAGGCGGTCAGCAACCCGGATACCTTGTATTTCGGCGTGTATTTTGAACCCGCCAGCATCGACGCCCACGCCATTACCGAATGGGCGGGCATGTGGCTCGACGACAACATCTACGAAACATTGGTGCGCTACAAGACTAAATCGGTTGGCGGCAAGCTGGAGGGCACGACTACCCTTCAACCCTGGCTGGCCCAGAAGTACACCGCCAGCAACGGCGGCAAGACCTACACGTTCGAGTTACGCAAAAATGTGAAATTTCAAGACGGCACTGCTCTGACTGCCGACGACGTGCAGTTCTCGCTTCAGCGTGTACTGGCCCTTGATCTTGGCCCGGCCAAGCAACTCAAGGACTGCGTAGACCCTGCGGGCATCAAAGTTCTTGATCCGCTCCGTGTTCAAGTTGATCTCAAGAACAGCTGTCCGAGCTTTTTGGCCCTGCTGGCTCAGACCAACACGGGGGCCATCATGAGCAAGGCGTACGTCAATAAGAACGGCGGCGTCAAGCCCGGTCAGCTCAATGATTATCTGAGGACGCACGGCATGGGCACTGGGCCGTTTACGATGGGCGACACCACCGCTGGCGTGAAGTTCGAACTGAACGCCAACCCTAATTACTGGGGCGGAAAACCCAAACTCGCCAAGATCGTTTTCCGGGTGATCAAAGACCTCTCGAACCAGTATTTGCTGCTGCGGCAAGGCCAGCTGGACGTTGTCTATAACCTGCCTTCCGAGCTGCTGGAACAGTCCATGAAGGAATCCAGCTTGACGGTCAACAAGCAGTCGGCCATCGGCGCACAAACCTTGTACATGAACAACACCCAAAAGCCCTTTAACGATCCCAAGGTCAGGCAAGCGCTCATGTACGCTGTCAATCAGCAGGAACTGTCCGACGCGGCGACCTTGGGGATTGCCAAACCCTCACGGAGCGTATTGCCTGGCGCTCTGCCGGGGTACACCGGCAACGAGTGGCCTTACAAAACCAACTTGGATAAAGCCAAGGCGCTGCTCAAAGAAGCTGGCTATCCCAGCGGCTTTGCGAGCACCATCTACTACAACAGTGGCAATGCCGAACGCGAAAAGACGGCTGTCACCCTTCAGGCGCAACTCGCCAAAGTGGGCATCAAGGTCGATGTGCGCTCGGTGGCTTGGCCTACCTTCGTTGACGGGTACCAGACCGGGAAATTCCCCATGTTTGTCGTGAGCAATTTGGCCGCGCCGATTCTCGATCAGTACATGACTCAGAACTTCGATTCGGGCAGCGCCGGGGCGGGGGGCAACTACAGCTTTTACAAAAACCCGGCGGTCGACAAGATGATTGCTCAGCTCTCGGCGACCACCGCCCCAGCAGACCGCAACGCGCTTGCCCGGCGTTTGCAAAAGACCATCAACACCGACCTGCCGCTCGCGCCCCTTTACGACGTCAGCTTGTACTACGTGATGCAGAAATGGGTGAAAGGCTGGACGCTGTATCCCAGCGGCAACTGGTACTTCAAAGATGTCAGCAAGGAGTAGCTGGTGCTGACCTATCTGCTGCGCCGACTGCTGCTGATTCCACTGATTGTCCTGGCGATCAGCTTGGTGACGTTTATCTTGGTGCATCTGGTGCCGGGCGATCCGGCGAGCTTGTATTTCGGCGGGCAGGCCGTCAGCGAGGAAGCTCTGCAAAATGTTCGCCGCCAGTGGGGCTTAGATTTGCCGCTGCCGGTGCAGTATTTGTACTACTTGGGCGGGGTCGTGCGCGGCAACCTCGGCGTGGCGACCCACACGGGCCAAAGTGTACTCAGCGATATCGCGGCTCGGCTGCCAGCCACCGTTGAACTCACGCTGATCGGGATGCTGCTCGCGGTACTGATCGGCATACCCTTGGCTGTAGTCGCAGCGACGCGCCGCAACGGCTGGATCGATCATACGGTGCGGACGCTGTCGCTCATTACGTTGGGTGTACCGACGTTCTGGGCGGGCATCGTCATCATCTATTTGTTCAACTTTGTCTGGCGGCTGCTTCCCCCAGCGGTAGGCCGCCTGCCTATCGACGCTACACCTCCGACAGACATCACCGGTTTGTACTTGCTCGACAGTTTACTGACTGGCAATTTCTCCACTTTCGCTGCAACCGCTTTTCAGTTGGTCGCGCCAGCTTTGACGGTCGCGCTCGGCGTGATTGCGGTGATCATACGAATGCTGCGCTCCAGCATGGTCGAGCAGATCAATCAAGATTATGTCCGCACAGCCCGTGCCAAGGGTCTGACCTCACGTCAGGTGATGTTCAAGCACGCGCTCAGGAACGCCATTATTCCCACGATCACAGTGGTCGGCATTCAGCTCGGCTACCTGCTATCGGGCAATGCACTCGTCGAAACGGTCTTTTCTTGGCCGGGAATCGGGCTGTATTTCATCGACTCAATTCAGAGTCTGGATTACGCGGCGGTTCTGGGCGTGTCGATGATCGCCGCGCTGATCTTTGCTTTGGTGAATTTGGGCGTCGATCTGCTGTACGCCGCCATAGACCCGAGGATTCAGTACGGATGACAACGACAACTGCAACACCCACGCAAACATCCAGGCGGCGACTGTGGCGTAAAGTGAGCCGCAACCGCTTGACCCTCTTGGGCCTGTTCATCATCGGCGTCATGGTGCTCGCCGTTGTGCTGGCTCCGTGGCTGACGCCATATGACCCCGTTCAGGTCGAGGTGGCCAGCAAGTTGCAGCCGCCCAGCGCTCAGCACTGGATGGGAACCGACCAATATGGCCGTGACGTTCTCGCCCGGATCATCTACGGCACGAGGTACGATTTATTGATCGCGGTCAGCGCCGTTGCCTTCGCGGCAGGAGTCGGCACGCCGCTGGGAATGATCGCAGGCTATTTCGGGGGCCGCACCGAGGGCGTCATCATGCGCTGCATGGACCTTTTGCTGGTGTTCCCAGACATCTTGCTGGCGATCACCCTGGCCGCCGTTCTCGGCCCCAGCTTGAGCAACGCTATTTTGGCGGTGAGCATCATCGGAATCGCTGGCTACGCACGGCTCGCGCACAGTTCGACGCTGACGGCGCGGGAGCTGATGTATGTCGAGGCGGCCCGGGCAGTCGGCATGAGTACACCCCAGATCATCCGCAAAGCCATTTTGCCCAATATCGTTTCGCCCATCATGATCCGCGCCACTTTGGGAATGGGCTTTGCCGTTTTGCTGGCGGCCAGCTTGGGGTTCATCGGTCTGGGTGCCCAGCCGCCGACGCCGGAGTGGGGAGCGATGATCAACGAAGGACGCACGCAGATCATCTCCGGGGCATGGTGGACATCGGTCTTTCCGGGCCTGGCTATCGTTTTGCTCGTCACGGGCTTTAATTTGCTCGGCGACGGCCTGCGCGATATTTTCGATCCCCGAGCCGCTTACTGAACCGTGCATTGGAGGAAGTATGATCAAAGGTATACCGCTGGACGAAACCCGTACGCGTGTCTCCCGTTTCACCGAGACGTTTCCCCCAGAGATGATGGGGGCAGTCCTATCCGACGATCAGTACATCTATTATCTGTGCGCTTTTCACTTCATCCCGACTGAACGCCCCATCATGCTGGTCATTACGCGGGAAGGCGAGCGCATTTTGTTTGTGCCGCGCCTCGAAGAAGAACACGCCAAACAAGCCTCACACGCCGACCGGGTCGTGAGCTACCCCGAGTACCCGGGTGAGGTGCATCCGCTCAAGCTCTTTGTGAAGCTGCTCGAAGAGCTTGGACTCGGCCAGGGGACATTGGGCATCGACTACGACGGTTACCCTCATGTGCTCGGCTATCAGGGGCCGGTTTTGTCTGAACTGATCAGCAATCCACTGCGGCGGATGCATCCGGAACTCGACCGTTTGATCGCGGTCAAATCGCCCTTCGAAATTGAACTGATCCGCGAAAGCTGCCGCTGGGGGAACTTGGCCCACCGCCTTTTGCAGAAGTACACCCGCGTGGGCGAAATCGAAACCGAGGTCAGCATGCGGGCTTCCCAGGAAGCGACCCGCATCATGGTGGAAACCCTCGCGCCGTACCATAAGTCCAACAGCCGCTGGCAAGAAGGGGCCGTCGCCGGATACCGGGGCCAGATCGGTCGGAATTCCAGCGTGCCGCACGCGGTCGGGGCCAATCTGATCTTTAAGGAAGGCGACGTGCTGGTGACCGGCGCTGCTTCTGCGGTCTGGGGCTATCTCAGCGAACTCGAGCGCACCATGATCATTGGAACGCCCACCGCCAAGCAAAAAACCTACTTTGATCACATGATCGCTGTGCAGGACATCGCCTTTGAGAGCATGCGGGCGGGTGTGACCGCTTCCAGTGTCGACCAAGCGGTTCGGCAGTATTTCAGCAAACACCACCTCGAACCGTACTGGCGACACCACACCGGCCACAGCATCAGCATGCGCTACCACGAAGGGCCGTATCTGGACACTGGCGACCACTCCATCTTGGAAGCAGGTATGGTGTTCACGGTCGAGCCGGGAATTTATGATCCGGAAGTGGGCGGCTTCCGGCACTCCGATACTGTGATGGTCACGGAACAGGGCGTGGAATTTCTCACCTACTATCCGCGTGACTTGGAAAGCCTGACCCTGCCGGTTTAATGCTCATCTTTCCCAAGTCAGACTACTCACATTCGAGTCATTTGACCACAAACCATTCGACATCTCACCGGGTGCAGCGTACAGGCACCTCTACAAAAGGACTCAAGTGAGCGAGAATTCTGATCAACCAGCTTTGGAAGTCGAAATCAAACGCACCGAGAAACCGGAAGCAAAGCCCCGCGACGAGATCAGTGTCACCCGGCACAGCATCACGGTAAACGGTCAGACCCTGAACTACACCGCCACCGCCGGAACGATGGTGCTGGCCGAGGAAAAACACAACAAGGACGGCGAATTTGACGGCAATTTGGAACGTGCGCGGATTTTTTTCGTGGCGTACGCCTTAGACGATCAGCACCCGGAGGAGCGTCCGGTGACGTTCGCCTACAACGGTGGGCCTGGAAGTCCTTCGCTGTGGCTGCACCTGGGCCTGCTCGGGCCGCGCCGGGTGGTCATGGGCGACGCCGGGCAGCTCACCGGGCCGCCTTACCAGCTCACCGACAACGAATTCACGCTGCTCACCCACACGGACCTCGTCTTCATCGATCCGGTCAGTACCGGGTACTCCCGCGTTGTGGAAGGAGAAAATCCCAGCGATTATCACGGCTTCAAAAAGGATGTCGAGTCGGTCGGTGATTTTATCCGGTTGTGGACGGCCCGTGCCGGGCGCTGGCTGAGTCCCAAATTTCTCATCGGTGAAAGTTACGGCACCCTGCGTTCGGCGGGGCTCAGCGGCTACTTACAAGAAAGGCACGGCTTGTTTCTGAACGGCCTGATGCTGATCAGCGCCATCCTCGACTACGCGACAGTCGACACGACGCCGGGGCACGACCTCGCCTACGTGACCCATTTGCCGACGCAGGTGGCGACTGCTTGGTATCACGGCAAACTCGGCAAACAACGCTCGCTGGAAACTGTTCTGCGCGAAGCGGAGGCGTTTGCGGACAATGAATACGCCAGTGCCCTGCACCTCGGAGCGCGGCTGACCCCCTCGGCCCGACGCCAGATCGCTCAGCAGTACGCCCAGATGACAGGTCTGAGTGAAAATTTTGTTTTGCAAAATGACCTACGCGTTCCGCTCTCACGCTTTTGCAAGGAACTCCTGCGCGATCAGGAATTGACTGTGGGCCGTTTGGACAGCCGCTTTACCGGGATCGACCGAGATGCGGGCGGCAGCAGTACCGACTATGACCCCAGCTACAGCGCCATCCTCGGCCCGTACACGGCTACGCTGAATCATTATGTCCGCCAAGAACTGCACTTCGAGTCCGATCTGGCGTATGAAGTGCTCTCCGGACGGACTCAGCCGTGGAGCTTCAAAGATTTCGAGAATCGTCACGTCCGCGTCTCGGATACTTTGAGAAGCGCCATGCACCAAAATCCACATCTCAAGGTGATGGTGGCCGCCGGTTACTATGATTTCGCCACACCTTACTGGGCAATGCGGCATACTTTCGACCACCTACAATTGAACCAGCAACTGCGCGGCAACATCCGTGAAGCCTACTATGAAGCGGGCCACATGATGTATGTTCACCTCCCGAGCTTAGCGCAGCAGCACCGAGATCTCAGTGAGTTTATCCAATGGGCTTCGAAAGCCTGATCAATTTTTCACATGCGAAAAAAACCGGCGTCCAGTCGACTTTGAGCATTAGAAGTCGGTCTGGACGTTTTGTTTACGCTTGTCCAACGGTAGCCTAGTTTTACTTGAGATAATAGTCCGAATCATAAGTGTTATTTCGGAATAGACCAGCTAAGTAAGACTAGGCGGAGACTCTGGAGGCACTTTCTATGATCGTGTATGGAGAGTGCTTTTTTTGGAGATGTTCTTAACAAGATTTGCCGAACTGTTAAGGGAAAACATCAAAATCAAGCTGCCAAAATCCGTTACAATAAGGTATGCACGATTTTACTGCAGCCCGGTGTGAACGCCTTGAACGTCAGGTCAAAGAACTTGCCGCGTTCAGCGATTCTGCCGTAGGAGTAACCCGCCTGACGTTCAGTGAGCGTTACGTGGACGCCCTCAAATCCCTCACAGCGCTCGCCACTTCACTGGGCTGCCAAGTACACAGCGACGAGGCCGGCAACTTCCACGTGACCTCGGCAGCAGCGCAACACCTCGGCTGGACGGTCGCTGTCGGCTCACATATCGACAGTGTGCCGATGGGCGGGGCTTATGACGGCGTGGCCGGTGTACTTTGCGGCTTTGACATTCTGCAGAGTTACCCCGAACTGCCCATCACGGTGGTGATTTTCGCCGAAGAGGAAGGAGCGAGCTTTGCAGGGGGACTGGTTGGCAGCCGGTTCGCCTCTGGAAAGCTGACTTCCGTAGACCTCGAACAGCTGTTGGACGGCAATGGAAGGTCGTTTGCCGAGGGAGCACGCTGGACACGGGAGGCAGTCAACGTGCCGCAACTTGTGAGTACAGGCACACCACACTGGCGTCAGTATTTAGAAATTCACATCGAGCAAGGCAGAGTGCTGCAAGACGGCAGCGCACGGCTGGGTGTGGTGACCGACATCGTGGGTTTGATTCAGGCGGAGCTGATTTTTTTTGGTCGCGCCGACCACGCAGGGACTACCCCCATGACGGCCCGCAGTGACGCAGGCGTAACCGCCGCTCAATTCATCGTCGACCTTGAAGAATTGGTTCGGCAGACTGGAGAAAAGGCCGTCGGGACAGTCGGGGTTCTAGAATTCGGGCCGGGGGCGGCAAATGTCGTGCCGGGCCGCGCACGCCTGAGTCTCGATCTCCGTGACCCGGATGAATCGAACCTGCGCTCACTCGCTGAGCGGGTGAAGTTGCATGGTCAGGCTCTGGCGGCCCGGCGCAATCAGCAGTTCACTTACCGGGAAGAACTGTTCAGTGCGCCTGTTCCCCTTGATCTGTCGGTGGTCGATGGTCTTGGGGAAGCGGCCAGTCAACAGGGAATTCAAACGCAGCGCATGGCAAGCGGCGCGGGCCACGACGCCATGATGATGGCCGGCCTCGTTCCGGCGGGAATGCTTTTCGTTCCCTGTCTGAACGGCGTCAGCCATTCGCCGGAAGAATGGGCGGATGTTCAGGATCTGGTGCTTGCCGCCGACACCGTAGCCATGTACCTGCACAATGCTTTTGATCTGACTCAGTAATTTAGGAGTGTCTGTTTGAGCCAGGCTTCCTCCCCACTCCGGTGATGTCACGCCCGGTATGCATTGGGCGACCTCAGCGTAAATCTCCCCGCTGATGAGTGGCTAAACGGCTCGTGCTTTGAAGTTACCGGTGTGCTGTGGACTGAACACCAATATGTCATTCTCTGGGATAGATCAGCTCGAACTTCTTCACAAACCCCCACCGAAGTCGCTTTTATAACAAACTGAGACGATAACTAAGGTGTAATAGACGTGTAAGAAAGTGGAGGTTAAGCTTTGTGGGAAGTTCTACAGAGCCCTTTCCGGATGGATAGTGCGTACACGCTCACAAGGAGCTCAAGATGGCGCACTTGCTTTCTTTCCCCCCTTCTCTATCAGGACGTACCCTACTTCGCCAGGCGATTTCGATCAATGCCGAACTGACGTTGCTGATTGATTCTCAGTGCCGGGTTCTCTTTTTCAATCCGGCTGCTCAGGCGCTGCTCGGTGATTCGGTAGAGATTTTGCTGGGGTGGGAGCTTAGTTCTTGGGTTCATCCTGACGATCAACTCACCTTAAAGAGTTCCTTCCAGCGCACTCCAGCTGCACATCCTGCTGAGACTCTACGGGTGCGCGTTCGGCAGACCAACGGTGAATGGCTGTGGGTCAGCGCTTCTTCGGTGTCCTTCCTGGATAATCCGGACGTGCAGGCAATCATGGTGCAATTTCGCCCGGAGCCGTACCACCAAGATCGGCACAGCCAAGACCAGCACCGCAGGGCGCTGTGGGAAATGACTCAGGTCATGAACAGCACTGGCCACCTCTCTGAGGTCATCAGCGCCCTGCTCACCACCGGCCTTCAGTTGCTCGGCGCTTCATCAGGCAGTTTGCGTTTAATCAGCTCCGATGGACAGCAACTTGAGCTGAGCGGTCAAGCGGGCTTTTCAAATCAGGGCATACAGCTGATGGACGACCTCCCCCTGACGCTCAGGATGCCGGTGACCGACGTGGCCCGCAGCGGCGAAGCTCTTTTTTTGGGTAAGCAGAAGTTCCAGACCCTTTACCCAGACGTTTATCAGTGTTATGGCCTGAGCTTTCAGAGCGCTGCCGCCCTGCCGCTCAGCATCGGAGAGCGGCTGATCGGAGTGTTTACGCTTGGGTTTAAAGAAGACCACGACTTCAGTGCTCAGGAGCAGACCTTTTTTCAGATGGTCGCCAGTTTGTGTGCGCTCGCCTTGGACTGCCGCTGCCTTTCTCAGGAACTCAAGCGTGAACAAGACTGGTCACAGGCGGTCAATCTCAACAGCTCCGACATCGTCACGGTCTTTGATGATCAGGGCTTGATCCGCTATGAAAGTGGATCGATAGAGCGCATCTTGGGCTACGCGGCGACCGATCTGCTCGGAAAAAGCATCTACGCGCTGATTGACCCGGATCACCACGCCCGCGTGCAGGCGGCCTTGGCGCAGCTCTCGCCCGGCGGCGATCCGGTGACCGTGATCTTTCGCTGCCTGCACTACAGCGGGCACTGGATCTGGCTCGAAAGCATCGCCACCGATCTCCGGCACCAACCTCACGTCAGCGGCGTACTGGTCAATTCGCGTGATGTCACCGCCCGCGAGAAAGCCCGCACCGTGCAGCAAGACACCCTCGATCAGCTGAGTCTCAGCGAGCGCAATTTCAAGCGCTTGGCCGACCACTCCAGAGACCTCGTGCGTCAGTACGCTCTCGATGGCAGCGTGATTTACGCTTCGCCGACGGCGCAGGACTTGCTCGGCTATAACAGCGAAGACCTGCTGGGGCCTGACCCGCTGCACCACGTCCATGAAGAGGATCTCCCGGCACTTGAGCAAGCCTTTCAACGCCGGTTTACCGCCGCTTTTGAACACGAGAAATTCGAATACCGCTTGCGGCGGCGTGACGGAACCTACGTATGGGTAGAAACGGTCTTCAAGGCGGTACGTGATCCTGAGACTCAGGCCATTACCGCGTTCGTCGACACGTCCAGGGACATCGACCAGCGCAAACAAGCCGAGCAGCACCTCAAAGTTCAGCTGGACCGCTACCACCACCTGCTGGACTTCACTGCTTCGCTCGAACAGCTGTGTGACCCGGCGGCCCTGACTGCTGAAGCCCTCCAGAAGAGCCTAGAACTCACCGAGTATGACTACGGCTACGCCTTTGCTTGTAGCGCTTCTGGGCTGACATTTGAAGCGCAGGCTGGGCTGAACTCAGTGCCGATCAGCGACTTCATGGATCAACTGCGCCTCCACGCTTTTACGCCGCTGGCTGAGCAGGCCATCCGCAGAGGGGAAGCTTACTTCGCGGTGGATGAGCAAGCCTTCCTCGATCCACCCGAGGAGCTGCCGCGCCCGCACTGGCGATCCCTGTGCGTGCTGCCGATTCTCCGGCAAGGCACCTTGATGTCCCTGCTGATGTTCGGGACGAGCAGCCGGATAACCACCAGCCAAGACACCCGTCAGCTGCTGCAAAATGTCGCGGCCCGTCTGAGCCACGCCCTCGAGCGCGGCCACCACATCGAGCAGCTCAACATCTCACGCGAAGAAACCCTGCGGGCTTTGGGCTTGGCGCTGGAATACCGCGACTACGAAACCAAAGGCCACACCGACCGGGTGGTGTTGTTCACCGAGCACCTCGGCCGGGCCCTGAACTTTTTGCCTGCCGATCAAGACGCTCTACGCTGGGGCGCTTTTTTGCACGATACCGGCAAAGTCGCCATCCCCGACAACATCCTCCTGAAACCCGGAAAACTCACCCCTGAGGAGTGGACTGTCATCCGGCGGCACCCCAGCATCGGGTACGAGATGCTGCACCACATCCCTTCTCTGCCCCCAGCGACGCTGGAAGTGGTCTTGTATCACCAGGAGCGCTGGAACGGCAGTGGCTACCCGGACGGTCTGCAAGGCCAGCAGATTCCGCTCTCGGCGCGGGTCTTCGCCGTGGTGGACGTCTACGACGCTTTGACGAGCGTCCGGCCCTACAAGCGGGCCTGGTCACATCAGGAAGCCGCCGAGCAACTCCGGCTTGAGGCCGGCGTGCTGCTCGACGCATCGGTCGTGCAGATCTTTTTGGAGTTGTTTGAAACCGATGGATCGCTCAAATCCACTTCTCCGGGTGAGGTGCCGTATGACTATTCCTGAAACGGCTGAGTTCGCTCGGCGTTCCAATGCCCACATGTTCGGCGAAGGCTCCCGCACCCTGCTGTGTGCCCACGGCTTTTGCTCCAACCAGAGCGTGTTCCGTCATCAGATTCGTGACCTGCACTTTCAGGGCACCCACCGGATCGTGACCTACGATTTGGCCGGATTCGGTCAGTCGGATCCGTCCCTCTGGAGCGCCGAGCGCCACGCTGATCTCGGAGGCTACGCCGAGGACATGCTGCACCTGATCGAAGAACTTGACCTGCGCCACATCACTTTGCTGGGCGCTTCAATGAGCGCCATGATCGGGGTGCTGGCTGCGCTCCAGTGCCCCGAGCGCTTCGAAGCGCTGGCGTTTATCGGAGCCTCGCCGCGTTACCTCGACGACGGGCCGTATGTCGGCGGGTTTCAGCAAGCTGGCGTCGACGCTTTTTACGATCTGGTGCGCCGTCAGCAAGACTGGACGGGTGCTTTGAGCAGCATGATGCTCGGAGCGCCGGTGTCGCTGGCGCTCCAAGAAGTGGCCGAGGGTATCCGGGAGGTCAAACCCGAAGTGGCGAGCGTGGTCGCCCGGGCCATCTTCCAATCGGACTACCGCGCCCTGCTCCCTCAAGTTCGTCACCCGGTGCTGATCACCCAAACCCGCGCCGACAGCGTGGTGCCGGTGAGAGTCGGTGAGTACTTGCAGCGCAACTTGCCCAATGCGCAGCTGGCTTTGATGCCGGGCGTCGGGCACCTGCCTAATTTTACCCAACCTGGAGTGTTCAACCGCGCTCTGCTGATGTTTCTGGCAGCGCTGGAGGCTGGTGGAGAAGGTCAACCTCTATGAAACTGACCTCTGCCCAATTGACTCGGGCGGCAAGCTGGGCGGCCATGCTGATGGGCGTACTGGTCTTGCTCGGCTGGCAGTTCGACCTCGAACTTCTCAAGCGGGTGCATCCCAGCTTCGTCGCCATGAATCCTGTCACCGCCGCATGCTTTTTGCTGGGGGGGCTGTCGTTGCAGCTTTCCGCAGAACCTCAGCCCAGAACGCACCGGGTATGGGCGCAGGTTCTGGCTGCTGTGGTCTTCAGCGCCGGCTTGCTGAAACTGGCCCAGGTCTTCGGTCTGCTGCCCTTCAACATCGATCAACTGCTGTTTGCCTCCAAGATCGTGGGATACACCGAGCCGATCACCGGAAAAGCCAATCACATGGCTCCCACCACTGCTCTGAACTTCATGCTGGTCGGCGGCGCTTTGCTGGCGCTGGGTTCGAAAGTCCCCGCCCGGCAGGTGTTCGCTCAGGTGTTCGTGGCTCTGGCGCTGATCATCACCCTGATTCCGGTGGTCGGGTATAGTTACGGAACCAGCGAGTTTTACGGTATCGGCACGTACATTCCGATGGCCCTGCATACCGCGTTCACGTTTCTGGTGCTGCTGGTTGGCCTGCTGACGGTGCGCCCGAACCTAGGGATCATGCAGACTTTTACTGGAGACAGTTTGGGTGGAGTCCTGGCCCGGCGGGTCTTGCCGATCTCACTGCTGATTCCCTTGGTGTTGGGGTGGCTGCGGCTCGAAGGAGAACGGCTCGGGTTGTACAGCCGGGAGATCGGCACCTCGCTGCTGGTCGTGATCCTGATTACGGTGCTGAGCGGATTTTTGCTGTGGTACGCCCGGGTACTGCACGTGTCTGATCTTCAGCAGCGCTTTACCGAACAGCAACTTCTCGCGCAGACTCGGGAAATGACCCGGATCGCGGCGTACTCACGCGCCATTGCCGACGTGTCCAAGCTGCTGGAAGTCGACCTGTCCCCCGAAGAAGCGGCCCGGCAGACCATTCGCACCATCTGTCAGGTGGCGGACGTCGAGTGGGGGAGCTTGGTTCAGCTCACCTCGCGGATGGGAAAGCCGTGGGTGGCGGCGCAGACCGAGTGGAAAACGGCGGCGGTCGATGCCGAAACCGAGCGCATTCTGACTCAGGGCGTGCCCAAAGGAACCGGGATGGTGTGGGTGGCGCTGGAACGCGGCCAGACCTTATTTGTCGACGACTACGAGCAGCAGGTTCTCCGCGTTCCCAGCTTCGCCGCCCTCGGCCTGCGGTCGGTGGCATTCGTGCCGCTGAAAACCTCGTCTCAGACATCGATGCTGTTTATGCTGGCAAGGCTGCACCAGCCGAGACCGTGGACGCCACTTGATAAAGAGTTGCTCGAAGCGGCAGCCAGAATCATGGCCGTGTCGATTGAACGCCAAAATCACTTGCAGTTTATGCGAGAGGCAGCGCTGGTGGACGTGCTGACTGGCCTGAACAACCGCCGGGCCTTTGATATGGACTTGGAAGTGGAGATGGCCGGAGCCAAGCGCCACAAACATTCGCTGGGTGTGCTGATGATCGATCTGGACGGCCTGAAGCAGCTCAACGACCGCGAAGGCCACGAGCGGGGCGACGCGTATCTGCGGGAGTTTGCCTTGGCACTGAAAGCCGTCTTCCGGATCAATGACCGGGTGTACCGACTGGGCGGGGACGAATACGGCGTGATTTTGGCGCACGCGGATCCTGAACGGACGCGCAGCATCCTCGACCGGATGCGCAAGACCGTGGAACTGGTCAAACAATCGGGCTTCGAAGACGCTGACGCCAGCTCAGGCGTGGCCTTTTACCCGAAGGAAGCCGAGTTGCCGAGCGACTTGGTTCGGTTGGCCGACGAACGCATGTACGAAGAGAAACGCGACCACCATCTCCTGCGCCCACGAATAAGTAACGACACAGCCGATACCGTAATAAAGGAGTAGAGGGTGTTTAGAAACGACCTTGCATGTCTGATACGGTCACTTCCAAATAAAGTTTAATCCGACCAGCCGACAGGCTCTACACAGGTGTCGCTCTGTCCAAGGCAATAGTGGAGTAAAACGGAACAAGCTGGCCGACTGAGTGTGTCGGGCCAGCTTGTTCCGTTCTGTTGTGTCTCGGAGTGGAACTATCGCATAGGTACTTCGTCTCCAGTTCCAACGCGCCATACTGTCCAGCCGGGAACACCGGAAGCTGTTAAACACAGCGGAGCCCCAGTGAACGCCGCTCAGGTTACTGCCGGGCGTCGAGGGCCAGATTGACGGCCAGTACATTCACGCGCGGTTCGCCCAGCACGCCGAATTGCCTGGGTGTGAGGTGAACACGGATCACGGCCTCCACTTGTGCCGGGGTCAGGCGGCGTGCCTGCGCGACGCGGTTGACCTGAAGCAGAGCGGACGCCAACGTGACATCGGGATCCAGGCCGCTGCTGGAAGCCGTCACCAGATCCACCGGGACAGACGCTGCCGCGCTCAGAGCGTTCTCGCTGCGCACCGCAGCAACCCGCGCACGCACAGCCTCCGACAGCTTGGCGTTGGTCGGCCCCCAGTTGCTGGCACCGCTGTTCTCAGCGTTGTAAGGCTGCGGGCCACTGCCGTCAGTCTTGTTGGTCATACTGGGCCGCCCGTGCAGGTACTGGGAGGCCGTGAAATTCTGGCCCAGCACCGCCGACCCGATGACCTTCCCATTCCGGCTGATGAGGCTTCCCTGCGCCTGACTGGGAAACAGCAGACCCGCCGCAGCCGTGGTCAGGAGCGGGTAAGCCAGCCCCGTGACCAGCGTAAACAGCACAGCGGCGATCAGGGCACTCAGCAGCAGGCGGAGGAATGGGGCGGGGCGAACGGGAGATGATTCAGGTGACGTCATTTCAGCACCACGCCTTTGAGCATCTGGAAGTGATCGGCCACTGGGCCGAGGGTCAGGGCAGGCAGGAAGGTCAGCGCACCGACAATCAGGATGACGAAGACGGTCAGGCTACCGAACAGCACCGTGTCGGTGGGAAGCGTGCCGCTGGAGGCGGGCACCCGGCGTTTGGTGGCCAACAGGCCCGCTACGGCCAGCATCGGAAGCAGCGTGAGGTAGCGTCCGATCAGCATGGCGAGGCCGATGGTGATGTTGTAAAAGGGCGTGTTGGCATTCAGACCTGCAAAGGCCGAGCCGTTGTTGGCGGTGCCGGAGGTGTAGGCGTACAGAATCTCGGAAAAGCCGTGTGGGCCGGGGTTGTTGAGACTCGACAGCGCACTGGGCAGCGAAACGGCGAGCGCCGTGAAGCCCAAAATACTCAGCGGATGCGCCAGAACGGCCAGCATCACCAGTTTGACCTCACGCGCTTCGATCTTTTTGCCCAGAAACTCAGGCGTGCGGCCCACCATTAGGCCCGCCATGAAGACGCCCAGAATCAGGTACTGCACGAAGTTGATAAAGCCCACGCCCTTGCCGCCGAAGACATTGTTGAGCATCATCTGCGTCATGGGCACCAGCCCGCCCATGCCCGTGTAGGAGTCGTGCATGGAATCCACGCTGCCAGTGGTGGCGGCGGTGGTCGTGGTGGCAAACAGAGCGGTCTGCGCGATTCCGAAGCGCACTTCTTTGCCCTCCATATTGCCGCCCGCCTGCGTGGCCGTGATGGTCTGCTCCGCGCCGAGGCGGCTCAGAATAGGATTCCCGGCCTGCTCGAAGCTGTAGACGGTGATGAGAAAGCCCACGAACATCACCAGCATTCCGCCGAAGATGACCCAGCCCTGCCGCAGGTTGCCGATCATCCGCCCAAAAGCGTAGGTCAAGGCCGAGGGCAGCAGCAGCATGGACAGGATGTGCAGCGTGTTGGTAAGCGGCGTGGGATTCTCGAAGGGGTGCGCGGCGTTCATCGAGAAAAAGCCGCCGCCGTTGGTGCCGAGGTGCTTGATGCTCTCCAGCGAGGCGACAGGCCCCAGGGCGATGCGCTGGACGGCTCCTTCCAAAGTGGTGGCCGCCGCGTAGCTGTTGAGCGTTTGGGGCATGCCCTGCCACACGAAAACCAGCGCCAGCACGAAGCTGATCGGCAGCAAAATCCGGTAGGTGATACGGGTCAGGTCGACCCAGAAGTTGCCGAGGTGATCGCCGCTGCGCCCGGCCAGCCCGCGCATGAAGGCGAGAGCGGCCGCGAAGCCGGTGGCCGCCGAGATGAACATGAAGGTGGTGATGACGGCCATCTGCGAGAAGTACGACAGGCTTTGCTCGCCGCTGTAAGCCTGCCAGTTGGTGTTGGTCATGAATGAGACGGCGGTGTTCCAGGCCAGATCGGGGGCCTGCGCACTCAGGCCTGCCGGGTTCCAGGGCAGCATGCCTTGCAGGCGCAGCAGCAAGTAGGCGAACAAGAGCAGCGCCAGATTCGCCACGATCAGCACCAGGCCGTAGCGTTTCCAGTCCATGCGCTCGTCGGGATTTACGCCCAGCAGGCCGTAGGTCAGCCGCTCGGCGGCGCTGTGACGCTCACCGCTGACAACGTTGTGGAGCCATTTGCCCACCGGCACGACCAGCGCGGTCATGATGCCGAGGATCAGTACGAATTGCAGCCAAGCCATCAGAAATCCTCCGGGCGCAGAAGCGAGTACATCAGGTAAACGAAGACGGCCAGAGCGAGCAGGCCCAGCACGAAGATCACAGCCGCTCCATCGCTTTGAGGTACAAAGCACACAGGCCAAAAATCAGCAGACTGAGCAGCACAAATAAAATGTCCATGGAATACCTCAGCCCAGCAGGGGCGTGATGAGCAAGTCGATGAGTTTGATCGCGGCAAAGGGAAGCAGTAGGCCGCCCAGACCGTAGATCAGCAGGTTGCGGCTCAGCAGGGAGGCGGCGCTTGTGGGGCGGTAGGGAACACCGCGCAGGGCCAGCGGGATCAGCAGGGGAATGATCAGGGCATTGAAAATCACGGCGCTCAGCACCGCGCTGGTGGGACTGTGCAGCTGCATGACGTTCAGCGCGGCCAGCGGCGGATAGGCGACCACGAACAGGGCGGGCAAAATGGCGAAGTACTTGGCCACGTCGTTGGCGATACTGAAAGTGGTGAGCGCCCCGCGCGTGATGAGAAGGCCCTTACCGATCTCGACGACTTCCAACAGCTTGGTGGGGTCGGAATCGAGGTCGACCATGTTGCCAGCTTCCTTAGCAGCCTGCGTGCCGGAGTTCATGGCCAGGCCCACGTCGGCCTGAGCCAGCGCCGGAGCGTCGTTGGTGCCGTCGCCCATCATGGCGACCAGTTTGCCGCTGCGCTGCTCGTCCTTGATCATCTGGAGCTTGTCTTCCGGCGTGGCTTCGGCCAGAAAGCTGTCCACACCGGCTTCCTTGGCAATCGCTTCGGCGGTCAGCGGGTTGTCACCCGTGATCATCACGGTTCTCAGGCCCATCTGGCGCAGCTGGGCGAAGCGGTCACGAATACCGGGCTTCACGACGTCGGAGAGCGCCACCACGCCCAGCACGCGGGCCACGTTGCCGCGCACCTCGGCCACCGTCAGCGGCGTGCCGCCGGCGCGGGAGATCTCCTCGACCAGCGCGGTCAGGTCGGCGGGCGCGGCCGCGCCAAACTCGGAGGCAAAGCGGGCCATCCGGTCTGCCGCGCCCTTGCGGATGCGGACAGTGCCTCCGGCGTCGGAAAAGTCCACGCCGCTCATGCGGGTCTGGGCGCTGAACTCGATGAATTCGGCGTTCTCCGGCTGGGCGGGCAACTCGGTGAGGGTGCGGGCCAGCGTCACGATGCTTTTGCCTTCGGGCGTGGGGTCGGCCAGTGAAGACAGTGCGGCGGCGCGGGCCAGCTCAATTTCGCTCACGCCGGGCAGCGGGCTAAAGCGTGTCGCTTGCCGGTTGCCGATGGTGATGGTGCCGGTCTTGTCGAGCAGCAGCACGTCGATGTCGCCCGCCACCTCGACCGCCTTGCCGCTCTTGGCGATCACGTTGGCCTGGAGCGCTCTGTCCATCCCGGCGATGCCGATGGCGGGCAAGAGTCCCCCGATGGTGGTGGGAATCAGGCAGACCAGCAGCGCGATCAGGGTGACGGGCGAGGCAGGCACGCCCGAGTACACCGTGAACGGATACAGCGTGACCACCGCGAGCAAGAACACCAGGGTCAGGCCGCTGAGCAAAATACTCAGGGCGATCTCGTTGGGGGTCTTTTGACGGCTGGCTCCTTCCACCAGCGCGATCATGCGGTCGAGGAAACTTTCGCCGGCTCCGCTGGTCACCCGCACCACGATGCGGTCGGAGAGCACTTTCGTTCCGCCGGTCACGCCGCTGTAATCGGTGCCGGCCTCACGGATCACGGGCGCACTCTCGCCGGTAATGGCGCTCTCGTCCACGCTGGCCAGCCCCTCGACGATCTCCCCGTCGGCAGGGATGAGTTCGCCCGCTTCCACCACGATCAGGTCGTCGCGCTGGAGTTCGGTGCTGGGAACGGTGGTTTCCACGCTGCCCACCAAGCGGCGGGCGGGGGTGTCTTGGCGGGCGGCACGTAGGGAGGCCGCCTGCGCTTTGCCGCGTGCCTCGGCCAGACCCTCGGCGAAGTTGGCGAACAGCACCGTGAGTAGCAGCAGCAGTGATGTGGCCAACGGGTAGCCGATCGGCTGACCAGTCAGGAGGTTGGCGACGGCCACATAAAAAGTCAAGATGGTGCCCAGATACACCAAGAACATCACCGGATTGCGGGCCTGAGCACGCGGCGAGAGCTTGGCGAAGCTGGCGCGGATGGCCGCGCGAACCAGTGGAGGCGAGAAAATGCCTCCTTTTCGCTTGGACTGGGGAGGGGAAGCGGTCATGGGGAGTCTCCAGCAGAAAAGTCTTGCATATCGACCGATTATCCTGAGGCCGCGCTGCAACCGGTATTGGCCGGGTGGCGGGCGGCGCTGGCCATCTGGCCATTTTTCACTTTGCGGTGCGAAACTTTTTCACCGAGTAAAGCTGCCCCGAGTGCCAAAGCGGGCGCGACTGACCTTTGCCTTGCGGCGGGGTGGCTCGGAGTTGCAGGAGAAGACCACTCTGAGACTTCGGGTCTGAACCCGCTTGTAGCCTCAGATGGTCTGGGAAACGCAACATCTGGGAAATGCACGATCAGCAGCGGGCCAACCCAGACAAGCGGCTCAGTAGATGTGCTGTCATTTGCGTGGCGCGTCAGGTCAACAGCGCGGTCTGCTTACCCCCACAGACTTTCAGGCCGACTCCGCCAGGTGGGGGAGCGGCCATCAGTTTTTTTAGACAGCGACTTCGCTCCCTAAAGTGACGGGGGCTGTCTAGTCTTTGGCCGCGCCGCCGCAATCAACCCTTCAGCGGCGGTGCAGGTACAGCGCGGCAGCAATGCAGCCCAGCGACGCGGTCAGAAGAAACCAAGCGCTGCTCTCAGTCGGCCAGATGAAGCTGCCGACGGCTTTGAACAGGAGGCCCGCACCCGAGCTGAGTGCCAAGCAGCCCCACTGCTGAGCCGCACTCCATTTGTAAATGTGCGCCTCACCAACCGCGTTTCTGGACGCGCAAAACGGTAACGCGGATTGACTTCGCCCGCCGGGTGGTGGCCCGGAAAGCCAGAACCTTCCGTACCGCTGCGGCGTCCAGCAGGGCGACCGAGATGAACAGGGTAAAGAGCCAAACACCGCTGTCACGGACTGAGCCAAACAGCGCCGTGAGCGTCATCAATCTGAGGATCATCAACGAGGGGAATAGGGCCATATGAACAGTCTGAGCCGCCATGAACGCCAACTGTACTGGCCCTTTGGTAGGAAAATCGGGCCAGTTGGCCAGGGAAGAGTTGGTGAGAAGTCGAGTTTATTTCAAAGCTGTGTTTTGGCCTCTGTTAGGCGAGTGGGAGGACATAGCCGGGCACACTCAGCGGAAAACGGTGACGCTCTTACTCCTCAGACCACCGTCAATTCGTGCCTCTTTGTTAAGGGCAGCTCTGGCGGTTTAGCCAATATCAACCTCCACTCACTGCTCAATCCTCGCTGCGGTGAGACTCGATTGATGCACGCTTACTCAGGCGGCGGTTGACGTTCGCCGCCTTGCTGTCCGACCCGATCCGCTGAACGAACACGATAGTCACCGCCGCGACTAGCGTTTCAAAACCTACGCAGAGAATCCAGAAGGCCGGGGTGCTGGCGATCACGTGATTAACCAGAAAGCCGAAGTTTTGCCCGAAGAAACCAGTGACCAGCGTCAACGGTAAAAAGATGGTAGCGACCATGGTGAGCTGTCTGGAACTCGCTCCCTGCCGCCGGTTTTCGAGGGCGTGGTAGATGTCGAAGGCCCGGTCAGCCATGTTGCCGGCGAGTTCCAAGCGCTCCACCGTGTGCTGAGCGTGATCCCGGATATCCCGGAAATAGGGCACCTCCTTCGGACTGACCACCGGGGGGCCAATCCGCAGCAAAGTGCCCAACACGTCTTTGAGGGGGAAGATGACGGCGTGGGCCGTATGCACCAGTTCACTGATCTCGAAGATCTTTTTGAGTTCCTGCTCGTTCGAGTGGGTGGGATCAATCAGCCGCTGACGAATCCTGCTGAGTTCGGCTTCCAGTTCTTCGGCAAACGGGGCGTACTCATCGACCAGCGCGTCCAGTAATACATAAAGCAGACTGCTGGAGTCGGGCCGCCACGCTTCGGGAACGCGCTCCCAGCGGTTCAAAATGTCCTGAAGCGGCAGGCCGGAGCCGTGCCGCACACTGATCAAAAAGCGCTCTCCAATGAACAGGTTAAGTTCATGCGTCTTCAAGGTTCCATTCGGGGATCTAAAGACGCCGTGGGCGACGACGAACTCGAAGCCCTGGTAGCTTTCGACCTTGGCCCGCTGATGCGCGTGAAGAGCGTCCTCTATCGCCAGTGGGTGCAGATGGTACTGGTGCTGGAGGCGTTCCAGATCCTGCGGAGCCGGGTCAGTGACATCGAACCAGAGAAAACCGTGTTCGGGAGGTGGGCTGATCAGCGCGGCCTGCCAGAGGATGGCTGCCGCGCCGGCGCTTCCCAAGATGTAGGTGTGCACCGCTGCTGATATGGGCGGCTGGGTGAGGGGTTGAGTTGTAGGATCAGCCATCAGTGATCTCCTGAAAAAGCCTGTTCAGGGCGCTCAAAATCTTAGGACTTACGCGGAAATTGGGGACTGGCTTCTGAGTCGCTCACGCCTGCCGTCCCCAAGAAGATCAAATTTGAGGGTGTGTATTGTTTTGTCCGTCTTTTTGTGGTGAACCTGTGACGGCTCTGCCCACGGCCAAGTGCTTACGGCAAGACTGCTGCGGAGTGCTGGGCCGAAATTTCAAGGCGGAAAGTGGTGGTCGGTACACCGGACAAGTCTCTACCCCTGCGTACTCAAAACACAAGGGTAGAGGATAGGAAAGGGTATTGATTCCACTGATGATGCTGGTGCAGGTCACAAGACTCAGCGCATCAGAACGTTGTTATCAGTCTGATGCGCTGAGCTGATTTCACTACCGCTGGTTTTGGTACTGGTGGCGGCCCGGCTGTTTGAGGCCACTGCCGCCACTCCGCTGCCCGAGCGTCAGCGTCCTATCTTAGAAACTGAAGAACAGGCCCATGATCTCACGGTATGTCAATTTGTCGCGGTCAAGAGCGCCTTTCTTTCTCGGACTGCTCATTACCGGGAACGCGGATCGAAGGCGTCGCGCAGGCCGTCGCCGAGGAGGTTGAAGGCCAGTACGGCGAGCGTCACGGCGACGCCCGGAAACACCGCCAGCCAGGGGGCCTGATAAAAGAAGTCGCGGCCTTCGTTGAGCATCAGGCCCCAGGAGGCGGTGGGCGGCTGCGCCCCCAGACCCAGAAACGACAGGGCCGCCTCGGCCAGAATCGCAAAGGCCAGCGAGAGGCTGGTCTGAATAATCAGCGGCCCCAAGATATTGGGCAGCACGTGCCGGACAATCAGTCGCAGCTGACTGATGCCCAGCCCGTGAGCAGCCTCGATATAGTCCTGCTCCATTACGCCGAGTGCGGAGGCGCGGGCCACACGCGCAAAAGACGGGGTATACACGATGCCGATCGCAATCATGGCGTTCGTCAGGGTCGCCCCGAAAGCCGCCATAATGCCCAGCACCAGCAGCAAAAAGGGAAAGGCGAACAAGATGTCCATCAGGCGCATGATCACGCCGTCCACCCAGCCACGGTAGGTCACGGCCAGGAGTGCCAAAGCCGTGCCGAGCAGCAGGGCAATGCTGACCGATACTGCCGAAACCAGAAAGGAAAGCCGGGTGCCGTAGATGATGCGGCTGAGCTGATCGCGCCCGAACATGTCGGTGCCGAGCAAAAACTGCGCCGAGGGCGAGGCGAGGGCGTGGTCAGTGTGCTGCTCAGCCGGGCCGTATGGAGCGAGCCAGGGCGCGAAGAGGGCCAGAATCACCATCACCGTAATCAGGACGCCCCCGATGAGCAGGGCGCGGTTTCTGAACAGACGCTTCCAGGGAAGGTGCGAACGGGTGGGTGCGATGCTTATCTTTGGGGTCATGAGTACCGTACCCGGGGATCGACCAGACCGTACAGCAGATCAATGGCCAGATTGATGAGGGTGAAGGTGATGGCAAAGAGCATCACGCAGGCCTGAACCACAGGATAATCCCGCTGATTGATGGCCGTGAGTACCAGATTGCCCACGCCCGGCCAGCTGAAGATGGTTTCCACGATGACGGTGCCGCCCAGCAGAAACCCGAAATTCAGGCCGATCACCGTGAGAATAGGGATGGCGGCATTTTTCAGAGCGTGACCGTAGAAAATTCGGTGCTGGGTCTGGCCCTTGGCGCGGGCGGTGCGGACATAGTCCTGGGTCAAGACGTCCAACATGGCCGCGCGGGTAAAGCGGGTAATGATCGATGCGATCTGGAGGCCCAGCGTCAGGGCGGGCAGGAGCAGAACTTTGAGAAACGGCAACACACCGCTGCTGGGCGGCACGTAACCAGCCGGGGGCAGCCATTGGAGTTGCAAAGAAAACACCAAAACCAAAATAGTGCCCAGCCAGAAATCCGGCGTCGAGATGCCCAGCAGCGCGGCCACACTGATCAGTTGATCCGGCCAACGGTTTCGCCGCACGGCAGCGGCAATCCCCGCCGGAATCCCCACCACCACCGCCAACAAGATGGCGGCCAGCGACAACTGCGCACTCCGGGCAAAGCGCTGGACGAGGTCTGGGCCGATGTCGGCTCCCGAGCGGATCGACTGCCCAAGGTGGCCGCGTAAGACCTGACTGAGCCAATCGAAGTACCCCAAGATCACCGGCTGGTCGAGGTGCAAGTTGTGCCGGAGTTGTGCGGCCACCACCGGATCATTCTGGGTACCGAGCAAAATGGCGACGGCGTCTCCCGGTATGGTGCGGGTGAGGAAGTAGGCGATGACCGTGATGCCCAGCAGCACCGGGACGATGGTGAGCAAACGCCGGGCAAGGTAACTGAGCATGGCTTACTTGTCGATCCAAATATCTTTGAGCGATTTCAGGGAGCCGGTGGCGTAGTGGACGTACCCCTTGACGGCGGGCCGGAAAGCCTCGTACTGGTCGTTGATGTGGAGGAAGACGTACCCGACCTGTGAGGAGATCACTTGCTGCACCTGCTTATACACGGCCCCGCGCTTGGCCTGATCCACCGTGCGCCGACCCGTTTCGAGGAGCGTGTCGACCTGCTTGTTGGAAAAGCTCTGGGTATTGAATTTCTCGCCGGTGTGAAACTGGAAGTACAAGAAGTCGTCCGGATCGACCGAGCCGATCCAGCCCAGCACCACCGCGTCGAAGCGCTTGGCGTTGTAATCGTTCAGGAACGCCCCCCATTCCATCGGCATCACCTTGACGTTGATGTTCAGCGGCTTGAGCTGAGCCTGAATCGCCTGAGCGATGTTTACCTGTGATTTGTAGTCCGCCCCGACTTTGATGGTCATGTCAAAGCCCTTGGCATAGCCCGCAGCGTTCATCAACTGCTTGGCCTTGGCCAGATTGAGAACCTGCGTCTTGCAGGTCGCGTAGGCCCAACTCGACGGCGGCACCGGGCCGCAGAAGATGGGCGTGCCCTTGCCGAACAAAACGGTCTTGACAATCGAGTCACGGTCGACGGCGTAAGCGAGAGCCTGACGCACCCTCACGTCGTTGAAGGGCTTCTGGGCCAAGTTCAGGCCGAGGTAGTCGTACCAGGTGCCGGGGCCTCCCACCACGCTCATGCCGGGCAGAGCTTTGAGGCGGTCTACCTGATTTTGTGGCACGCTCAGCGCCAAGTCCACCACGGCGCTCTGAACGTCAATCATGCGGGTCACATCGTCTTTGAGGGCCTTGAAGACCAGTGTATCGACGTAGGGTCTGCCGTTTTCCCAGTAATTGGGGTTGCGGCTGAGCGTCACACTGTCGCCGGGCACCCAAGCGCCGAATTTGAAAGGCCCGGAACCCATCGGTTGTTTGTTCAGATCATGGGTCTTGTCGTATTCGGCAGGAATGATACCCATCAGGGGCGAAGCCACCTTGGTGAGGAAGGGGGCGAAGGGTTCTTTGAGCTGCACGATCACCGTGACCGGATTGGGAGCGCTGAGGGAGGCGATCTTCCCGAGGTCGTTCTGGCGCGGCGAAGCGGTCTTGGGATCGGTAATGCGCTTGATGGTGTACACCACGTCGGCGGCGGTGAGTGGGCGGCCATCGGCGAACTTGACTCCCGGACGCAGGGTAAAGGTGTATTTCAAACCGTCTGGAGAAACCGTCCACTTGAGGGCCAGCTCAGGTTGCACGCTTCCTGTGGGGTTCACCGAGAGCAGCGAACTGTAGAGCTGCTCGATCACGGAAGTCGACGAAGCCGCAGACACGGTGGCCGGGTCGAGGCCGACAATGTCCGCCTGCTGCCCCACGGTCAAACTGCCGCCCTTGACCGGGGTCTGTGCAGCGGCACTGGCCACGGCCGCCAGAGCGAGGGTAAGGAACAAAGAGCGTCCGGTGCATTGAGAAGACCGCAGCATAAACATCCTCCTGAACAAGAAAAAGGGGCGGACGACTTCAAGCGGGTAGAAGTGGGAAGGTGGAATAAAACCATTCAGAATTTATTGAACATGAATAGCATGGCGTCACAGCATGGATTTTGTCAATTCATCTGCCGTATAGGGTCAAGCGCTACAGACGCTGCTCCACTCGGCTCGGAGCACCGATTGACAGATCAAGCTGGCTGGTGCATTCTATTCATTGTTCTATATATGGAATAGTTTCATTCACAATCTCGTGGGCTGGACGCCCAGAGGAGACCGCTTTGCTTGCTTTACTCCGCTCTGTGATGATGTTCCTGTTTGTGCTCTGGGGGGTGTCGCTCACCGTATTTCTGGCCCTGCACTTGGCTCCGGGCAACCCGGCGCAGTTGCTGCTGGGCTCGTTCGCTACGCCTGAGGCCCTGAGCCGTCTCACGCTGGAACTGGGACTGGATCAACCGCTGCCGGTGCAGTACGGCCACTGGCTGGCCCGCGTCTTTCAGGGCGACTTGGGAACATCGATCATGCTCAAAGCTCCGGTCACGACCATTCTGGCCGAGCGGCTGCACAACTCGGTGATCTTGGCGCTCCCGGCTTTTATCTTGTCGACGGTGCTGGGCATTTTGGCAGGCGTGCTAAGCGGAATGTACCGGCGCGGTTGGGTGGATCACACCGCCAACACGGTGATGTTCGTGGGCCTGGCGATGCCGGTGTTCTGGCTGGGTCTGGTGCTGATCTTGGTGTTCGGTTTGTCGTTGGGCTGGCTTCCCACCAGTGGGATGTCGTCACCGGGAGCCGAGCCGAACCTGAGTGACATAACCCGGCACTTGATCTTGCCAGTACTGACGCTGGCGCTGGCTCCTGCCGCCGTCATCGCCCAGATCACGCGCTCGACGCTGCTCGAAGAGATCAAGCAAGATTATGTCCGCACCGGGGTGGCCAAAGGTTTATCGGCCAACCGGGCGGTGGTCAGGCACGCGCTGCGCAACACCTGGATTCCGGTCATCACGACGCTGGGGCTGGAAATGAATTACGTCATCGGCGGTTCGGTGCTGGTGGAGAACGTCTTTAACTGGCCGGGCATTGGACAGCTGCTGGTGCAGTCGGCCATCAGCCGCGACTATCCGGTGGTGCTGGGAGCCAGCTTGATCCTGGCCGCCATTTTCGTGGTCGTCAACTTTCTGGTGGAAGCCTCGTACGGCCTAGTCGATCCACGCCAGCGGGGTCAAAGTGTCTGACGCAGCTTCCAACGCGGCGCTCACCGCCCAACCCCGCGCCCCCCGGCGGCTTCTGAAGCTCAACGGCTACCTGACGATCGGCGGAGCGCTGATGCTGATCTTGGCCCTGCTCTCTCTGCTGGCTCCCCTGCTCAGCCGGGTCGACCCCAACATGATCAATCCGGCGCTGGCGCTCCAGCCACTCGGCTCACCGGATCACCTTTTGGGAACAGACAATCTGGGCCGCGACCTGCTCAGCCGCCTGCTCTACGGAGGCCGCATCAGCCTTCTCAGCAGCTTCACGGCGGCCCTGATTTCGACGGCAATCAGCGCCACAGTCGGCCTCACCGCTGCTTTTTTCGGACGCTGGATCGATCTGATTGCCCTGCGCGTGACCGATATCCTGATGGGCTTTCCCTTCATCCTGCTGGCCATCTTGCTGGTGGCGGCGCTTGGCCCGTCGACCTTCAATGCCCTGCTGGCCGTCGCCATCGCCAATCTGCCGTTCACCCTGCGGCTGGTGCGCAGCGAGGCGATCCGGGTGCGCGAACGCGAATTCATCACCGCTGCCAAGGCGCTGGGTGCGGGCAACAGCCGCATCATCTGGATGCACATGCTGCCCAACGTGCTGAGCGTGCTGATCTCCACCTTCTTCCTGACGGCAGGCTGGATGCTGGGCCAGACTTCGGCGCTCAGCTTCCTGGGACTGGGCACCCAGCCGCCCACCGCCGACTGGGGCAGCATGCTGGCGGAATCTCAGAACTACATGTCGTCCATGCCGCAGATTGCCATGTTGCCGGGGCTGATGATCGTGCTGGCCTCAGTCGGCATGAACCTCTTCGGTGTGGGTCTGCGGGCCGCCGCCCTGCGCGAAAAGTAAACGGCTCAAGGAGGTTACAGATGGTCAAGCTCGCCACGTTTTCGATCACCGCTCACTGTCCCGACACCGGGCACCTCGGTGTCGCTGTATCGACCGCCATTCCGGGCGTCGGGATGCTCTGCCCGTTCGTGCGCTCGGGTGTGGGCGCAGTCGCCACCCAGTCCTTTGTGAATCCTTATCTGGGACTGTGGGGCCTGGAGTTGCTGGCGCAGGGAAAGAGTGCCGAGGAAACGCTCGCCGCTCTCAAAGCGCTGGACGGGGGCATAGAGCTGCGCCAGCTCGGCGTGGTCGACCGGCACGGTGGGTCAGCGGCCTTCTCAGGCAGCGCCTGTGACGGGTGGTACGGCGAGCTGACCGGCCCGCACTACGCCATCGCCGGCAACATGCTGGTCGGCGCGGAGACGCTGGAGGCCATGCAGCACAGTTTCCTCGGCAGCACCGGAAATCCGCTCGTCGAGCGCCTGATCTCGGCGCTGGAAGCCGGGCAAGCGGCAGGCGGCGACAAGCGCGGCAAGGTTTCTGCCGCCGTCAAGGTTCACGCCGGCGAGGATTACCCCTGGCTCGACCTGCGGGTGGACGAACACAGCGCTCCAGTGGCTGAACTCCGGCGCGTCTATGAAGTCGCCAAAGTCAGTCTCGTTCCGCTCCTCGACATGATGCCCACCAAAGCCCAGCCGCTGGGCACTTTCGATATGCAGGCCGCCCGTGCAAGCGGTTTGCTGCAAGACCAGTAATTCCCTGCCCTCTCCCTTTCCCTACGCTCAGTAACCTTTGGAGGCCCGATTATGAAACGAATGCTGACCCTGTTCCTGTTGTCCGCTGCCATCAGCCCCGTTGCCCACGCCCAAGCCGTCAAGCAGATCGTGATCGGCTACGAAGCCGACGCCACCTCGCTCGATCCCGCGCAGGTCACCGACATCAACAGCATGCAGGTGCTGACCCAGATGTACGAGCCGCTGGTCATGATCGGCAAAACCGGCGGGATCCAGCCGGGTCTGGCGTCCAAGTGGACGCTCTCGGCTGACCGCCTCACCTACACCTTTACGCTGCGGCCCGGCCTCAAGTTTTCAAGCGGCGATCCACTCGACGCCGACGCTGTGGCGTTTACCTTCATGCGGCAGCTCGACAAAGCCAACCCCGGCAATAAATTCGGGCCGTTTCCCTTTGCCGAGTTTTACTACGGCTCGCTCAAGACCGTCAAAAAAGTCAATGCCACGACGGTGCAGTTCGTGATGAACAAGCCGGACGCGGCCTTTCTGGCGGCACTGACGGTGCCCACCAGCTTCATCGTCAACCCGAAGGTGGCGCTGAAATTGGGCAAGACCTTTGCTCTGCAAGGCTCGGGGAGTGGGCCGTACGGCTACGAGAGCTGGAGCCGGGGTGGGCAACTGATCCTCAAGAAAAACACCTACTTCAAGGGAGCAACCCCCGGCGCAGACCGCTTGGTGTGGCTGCCCATCGTGCAGACCGGCCAGCGGGCCACATCCCTCCAATCTGGCACGGTGGACCTGGTGATCAATCCAGCCCCTGAAAATCTGGCGTCCCTGAAAACGGCGGGCTTCAACGTCGCCACCGGCGCGGGGCCGCACATCTGGTGGATCGGGATGAACCTCAACAAAGCCCCGTTCAACAACAAGCTGGTGCGTCAGGCCATGAGCTACGCGATCGACCGTCCCGGTATGATCAAGGGCATCTTGTACGACACCGGCGTGATGGCGACCCAGCCGCTGGCCTCGATGCAGTCGGGCTACAACACCGACCTCAAGCCCTACACCTACGACACCGCCAAAGCCAAAGCGCTGCTGACCCAGGCCGGTTTCCCCAACGGCTTTACCGCCACCATGCTCGTCCCCACCTCGGGTTCGGGGATGCAGAGCCCGGTGGCGATGGGAACCGCCATTCAGGCCTACCTCAGCCAGATCGGGATCAAGATCAATATTCAGCAGCTCGATTGGGGCACTTACCTGTCCAAGATCGGAGCGGGAGCCGACAAGTCCGGGCTGGAAATGTGGCAGATGTCTTGGATGAACGTGGCGGTCGATCCCGCTTTCGTGCTCGATCCGCTGCTCTCCAGCAGCTCGTTTCCGCCGGGCTTCAACACCGGCTTTTACAAAAGCGCGGCTGCCGACAGCTTGATGACTAGAGCGCGGGCCGAGGCAGATCCCAAGAAGCGCGGCGGCCTTTACCAGCAGGCCGAAGCCGTCATCGTGGACGACGCGCCATGGCTATTTGTCGACCACGCCAAACAGGTGGTCGCCTACAACAAAAACCTCAAAGGCTTTGCGCTCGACCCGATTGCTCCGTTCTTGTTGAAGCTGGGAACCGTCAGCAAATAGTCGCTTGAACGGCTTGCCCTGACTTTACGGGAGGCCGCTGGAGGGCAGGACTTTTTTCCTCTTGCAGCACTCTCGACCAGAATTCCAACTCAGCCGGGGTTGTCTGAGTAGCCGAGCATCCTTCTACGGTGAGGGTGAACGTGAGCACAGTAGATTTGGGGGTGGGGTATGCACACTGACGCTGTGTCAGTTCAGGTGTATCCCAAACCCAAGCTTCATGAGTCACCCTCAAGTCGCCAACCGCACAAAGAGCTGAGGAGAATATGGAAATGGAAATGACTGCCGCCAATTTTTTACGCGATCTTATTCGCATCGAAGCTCTGTCTGGCCAAGAGCAGGCCCTGTGTGACCGTGTGATAGCAGAGTGGCAACACCTCGGCTTCGATCAAGCGTACCGCGACGACATCGGCAACGCGGTCGGGATGGTCAAAGGTCAGGAACCCGGCCCGGCTTGGCTGCTGCTGACCCACTTGGATCACGTCCATG
The DNA here is from genome assembly GCF_003860465.1 of Deinococcus psychrotolerans. NCBI lineage: Bacteria > Thermotogati > Deinococcota > Deinococci > Deinococcales > Deinococcaceae > Deinococcus > Deinococcus psychrotolerans. Next base: position 158,128 of record NZ_CP034186.1, on the reverse strand, counting down.
CGGGCGACCCGGCGCAGTGGCAGCATCCACCCTACGAAGCAGTGTTGGAAAACGGCAGCGTGCACGGCCGGGGCGCGGTCGATATCAAGGGGCCGCTCGCCGCTCAGACCTACGCGCTAGCGCAGCTTCTCGGGCGCGGCGAGCGGCCCCTGAACGATGTGTGGATCACCGCCCCGGTGCAGGAGGAGACGGGTGGATTGGGAGCAGCGCACTTTGTCACACATCCGCCGGCACAGATGGGCGCGGTCATCGTCGGGGAGCCGTCAAACAACCAGTTGATGTTGGGCCACCGGGGTGTGGCGCGGCTCAAGGTGCGTTTTACCGGACGCGCCCACCACGCCAGCCTCGCGCTCAACGATGAAAATCCAATCTTTGCGCTGGCGGAGTTTCTGAAAAGGGTTCAGGCCAAGCAGTTCGCCGATTATCCGGTGACTGGCCCCTCGTCGCTGAGCGCGACACAGATCTTTACCGACTCGGGCAGTGACAACCTGACGCCCAATACCGTCGACGTCATGCTGAGCTGGCGCTACAACGAGAGCGACGCCGAGAACCGCGCCACCCTGGCGGAACTGCTCGCCGGACTGCCAGCCGAAGGCCAACTGGAAGAAATTTGGACGCCCGCGAATACGCCCGGTTTCGCCACCTCGCCGGAGCATCCGTTGGCCCAGAAGGTGGGGCGCTACGCCAAGCGCTTTCACGCGGAGCCGGGCGTGTGGAAGTTTGCCACGGATGGCCGCTACACCGCCCGTGAGGGCTGGCCGACAGTCGGCTGGGGGCCGGGAGATCAGTGGTTGGCCCACACCACACAAGAAGCCATCTTGTTAGAAGACCTAGACGCGTACAGCGAGGCGCTCTCAGCACTGCTGCTGAACGAACGCGCCAGTTCATAAGATTTTGCTGGCGATCAGGTGAAGTGAAACCAGAACACAGAGTTGGTGTTGGTGGGCAAGTCGGTTCTGGTAGGAAGGGAGTGCGCTAAGGGCGCTGAGCTGCCGGATATTGGCTCTCCCCACTGAATCAACAGATGACCACTAACGCATCTGTCACGATGAAATTGTGGAGTGAGGGTGTTCGGATCAGTACTGGAGAGCCATTTTTGATGTGTCATACGGGGCGACACCAGTGGTGTTGAAACGCACACCACCGCCGTCTGACACGTATTCAGATTGGTTGTGAAGGACGCTGTAAATTTGGTGCCGACACCACCACGCCGCAGCAATCTGCCGAATCATGGATAATAGACCTGCTTTTAGGAGGTCTTTTATGGTGTACCGGACTGCGGCTCTTTCCCTTTCCTTGGCCCTTCTTCCTTCCTTTGCGCTGGCCGCCACGCCCAAAGACACGCTGGTGATCCAGCAGGCCGCTGGGATCAGCACCCTCGATCCGAGCGCCACCTACGACACCTTCAGCTCTCAGATCGTCGAGAACATTTACGAAACGCTCTGGACTTACAAGGGCGGCAGCTTGACGGCGATGACGCCGCTTCTGGCTTCCAGCTTGCCGACCTTTACCAACGGGGGCAAGACGCTGGTGGTCAGTCTGCGCTCAGGCGTCAAGTTTCAGAGCGGCAACGCCATGAGCTGCGCCGACGCCGAGTACACCTACCGCCGCGATTTGGTGACCAACGCGCCGGAATCGGCCAACTGGTTTATCAGCGACGCGCTGCTGGGCAGCACCAAAAATGCTCAGGACAACAAGAGCATCACGTGGGCCAAAATTGCCGCCGCCGTCAAGTGCAATGCCCAAAATCAACTCGTCTTTACCTTGGCCAAAGTCGATCCCGCTTTCATGGCGAAAATGACGTTTTCCGGCATGGGCGTGATCGATAAGCAGTGGGCCATCAAGCAGGGCGAGTGGGACGGCAGCGAGAAGACCTGGCAAGCCTGGGTTGGCAAAGACCTCAGCGGCAGTCCGCTCAGCGTGAAACCCAGCGGCACTGGCGCTTACAGCTTGGTCAAGTCGGATGCCAGCGGCGTGTTTTTGCAGGCCTTCCCCGGATACTGGGGAGCCAAGCCCGCCATCAAGAACGTGGTGATGCAAAAAGTCGGTGAGCTGGCCGTGCGTCAGCAGGCTTTCCTGAACGGCGACGCCGATTTGATCGAAGCGGGCACCCGCGCCAACGTCGAAGCCCAGCTCAAAGGTAGGCCCGGCGTGGTGGTGCTCGACAACTTGCCTACCACCTCCGCACAGGCCCTGTTCATGAACAACAACATCAAGCCCTCGGCGGCGCTGGGCAGCGGCAAGCTCGACGGCAAAGGTATTCCGGCGAATTTTTTCTCGGACGCCGATGTCAGGCGGGCTTTTGCGCTCTCGTTTGATGACAGCCGGTTTATCAAAGACGTGCAAAGCGGCAAAGGTTCGCCCAGAACCATGCTGCTGCCCGACACGTTCCCCGGTTACTCGGCGCAGACCAAAACCTACCCGTTTGACCCAGTTGCCGCCAAAGCCTCCTTCCAAAAAGCTTGGGGCGGTGAAGTCTGGAAAAACGGTTTTGTGATCAATGCCAAATACCGCACCGGCCATACTCTGGGTCAAACGGCGCTGGAACTGCTCAAACAAAACGTGGAAGCCATCAATCCGAAGTTCCGCATCAACATTGGCGTAGAGCCCTGGTCGGAGCAGTCGGTCAAGTTTCAAAACGGCGAGGAAGTCATGTTGCCGATGGGCTGGGGCGCGGATTACGCCGATCCCGACAACTTCATGTACACTTTTTATTCCAGCAAAGGCTATTTTTACGTCTCCAACAACTGGAAAGACGCCCAAGTCGATCAGTGGCTCGACCAAGCCCGCGCCACCACCGACGCGGCGCAGCGCAATAAGCTTTACAAGCAGGTGGCTGACCGGGCCTACCAGCAAAGTGTGTTCGTGGTGCTCCCCGCCGATTTGAATATCCGGCCTATCCGCAGTGACCTTCAGGGCGTCTCGGCGACCAATTACAACCCGATGCGCAGCTTTTCATTCACTGGGACGTACCTGCGTGAGCTGAGCAAGAAATAAATTTGACCGTGTCAGGAGCAGTGGGGCGTCACAGTCAAAAAGGCTTGAAGCAAACTGCTTGCCCTCACCGCACAGCGTTCGGATTCCTCTGACCCGCTGAAAACAGGGCTTGCCGAGGTCGCCAAGGCTGTGGTATGGAGTTCTCTTCTTCCCCAGCCTTGTCTGCATCTCTACAAAACCAAATTGCCCTGAATGAAACGGGCTGGTGATTTTTGACAGACAAAAATCTACTGGCCCGTTGTCGTTTTTTGAAGGCGTTCGAGCCCAGCGTTTGGGTAGTTGGAGCTGTAACGCGGGTTGGAGCGCAAAATGAATTACAGTGCAGCATGTCGCCTCAAATTTCTACGGACGCACCCGGCACATCGGCTTCCGACCAACTGACCGGGCGGGTGGTTCTCGTCACTGGCGCGGCCAGCGGCATCGGACGGGCGATTGCCCTCGCGGCGGCGCAGGCAGGCGCGAGGGTGGTCGTGTCCGACCTTCAGCCGGAAGGTGAGCAGACGGCGCGGGCCATCGTGGACGCGGGCGGCGAAGCCTTTTTCGTGCCCTGCGACGTGGCCGATGCGCAGGCTGTGGAGCACTTGGTGGCGGAAACCGTGAATCACTTTGGGCAGCTCGACGTGCTGGTCAACAATGCCGGAATCTCGGGCGGCGCTCAGTTGGCCCATCAGCTTGAGGTGGACGCTTGGGACCGGGTGATCGCCGTCAATCTGCGCGGGCCTTTTTTGTGTGCCCGCGCCGCTCTGCCGCACCTGATCGCTGCGCGTGGAGCCATCGTCAACATCGCCTCGACCTACGGCCTGATCGGCGCACCTCTCGCCGCCGCCTACTGTGCCTCGAAAGGTGGGCTGATCAACCTGACCCGGCAACTGGCGGTTGATTACGGCCCTCAGCAGGTGCGTGTCAACGCCGTTTGTCCGGGTTACATCGACACCGACATGGGCGGCGGGCGTGCCCGGCTTGGCCCCGCAGGGCAAGCGGCAGCCCAGACCCGGCGCGAAGCCAACGCCGCCCGGCAACCGCTGGGCCGTCAGGCACAGGCCGTAGAAGTGGCGCGGGTGGTGGTGTTCTTGGCGTCTGGAGCGGCCTCGTTCATGACTGGCTCGGTGGTCACCGTGGACGGCGGCTGCACCGCCACCTTCAATCACGGTTCCTAGAGCATTCGTCAAAAACAAGCTCTGCTTTGACTGGGCGGGCAGGCCCGGTGGGTGCCGGTCTGCCCAAGTGCCCTACAAGTTAAAGGTGCTCTAGCGGGAGAGCCAGTCACGAACCGCCGATTTCACAAAGGCCAGCTCAGCGGGTAGGCCCGCCGGACTACCCGCTCGGTGGCCCCAGATGCTGGGAATGGGACGCAATTCGCCCGCCTTAAGGTGCGGCAACTCGGCAGCATTGTCGGCCACCCGGAAATACAGATCTGTTTCGCTGGGGAGCAGCAGCACTTTGGCGTCAATGGCCGACAGCGCCGCCGCCAGATCACCGCCGTAGCGCGGGTCGGCGCTGATGTCTCCGTGTGTCCAGGTCATGGCCTGAGCATAGAGATTGGCCGCCTCACACGCCCCGAAGCCCGTTTCCCAATCGGTTTTCAGGTACGTTTCCAAATCGGGTGCGCCCAGCACCGAAGAAAACAGCTCGGCGCGGTAGAAATCCTGACTCAGCCCCCAAGCGGCGTAAATATGCCCGAAGGCTTTTAGTGCCGCTCGTGGAGGGGCCGAGAACTGGCCGCGTCCCTGATATTCCGGTGCGGCCTCTAGGGTTCGCAGCAGGCCAGACAAAAAGACCTTGTTGTGAATGGCCGTGCGGGCACTGCCGCAGACGACGATAGCCCGCTGCACCAGTTCAGGGAAAATCGCGGCCCAGTGGTAGGCCTGCATCGCGCCCATCGAAAAGCCGTAGACGGCGGCCACCTGTTCGGTGCCGAACACCTCGCGCAGCAGCCGCATCTGGGCCAGCACGTTGTCGCGCACCGTGACCAGTTCGGGGTAGTCCGGCGTATTGGCCGCGCCCGACGACAAGCCGTTGGAGAACATGTCGGGGATGACGATGAAATACTGCTCTGGGTCGAGAATCCCGTCCGGGCCGATCAGCCAGTTCTGGCTGCTGTGGGTGGCGGTGTAGCTGCACGGATAGACGATCAAGTTGTCTTTGGCCGCGTTGAGGGTGCCGTGGGTCTGCCAAGTGAGTTGGGCGTCACGAATCACGCCGCCGCGCTCGACCTCCAGATCACCCAGTGAGAAGACGCCTTCTTGAATAGGCCAGGAGGTCATGCGGAACCGCCGGATTCGGGTCTGTACTGGAGAGTAGAGTTCACGTGATTGAGCTTATTCCTCTGGCAGTCCTGAAGTGCCCGATTCCGCTTCACGTCCGCTTTTATTTAGAATTGGTTGAGGGGAGGCCCATTTGCTCACTTGCAGGTCATCCGGCTAAACTGATCTGGACTCAACCACATGCTGCCTTTTGACTGGGAATCAACGCTGAATCAGGCCGTTTGCCCAGCCGCCCGCTCGAAGGCCCGCTGCTTTTTTCTGACGCTCACCTTCGCGCTTTCGCCAGAGCGCCTAGCGGCCTAATCTCGAGTGTTTCCGAGCTGGAGTTGAGCAGTGGTGAAAGTCAAAACCCTGAAGTTCAGGGTCACGGGCTGATGATCCAGACCCGCGCCGACAACTCTTTGTCGTTTATTACAGCGCCCCGAACGCGCTGCTGGTCTCGCGGGTCAATCCTCAGTCGGGCATTTCAAATCTGGCCGATCTGAATACGTTCGGGGCGCGATCACGCCCGCCACCTCCAAGGAGATCCGTTATGAAAAAACGTTGTTGGCCCGCTTTGATGCTTTCGCTCTTCGCTTGCGCCGCCGGCGCACAGACTGCCGCTACGCCCGCCGCGCCCAGTCCCATGTACAGCGGCCCCGGTTCCTACGGCGGCACGGTCAGCGGAACGGATCTGATGGACGTAGACCTGATGTTCATCGGCGCTCACCCTGACGACGACGGCGGCGTGGGCGGCATTCTGGCCCGCTACCTGCTCGACGGCGGCTACAAGGGCACGGTGGTGACCCTGACCGGCGGTGAGGGCGGCGGCAACGCCACAGGCCGCGAAACGGGCCGCGCCCTGGGCCTGATCCGCGAGGAAGAGGAGCGCCGCTCGCTGGCGATGCTGGGCGTCAACAGCCCACACTTTCTGGGCCTGCGCGACTTTTACTTCACGCTGTCGGCTGAAGAAACGCTTGCCAAATGGGGCGGCCCGGCTTTTGTGTGCGACGTGGTGCGGCTGGTGCGGCTGCGCCGTCCTGAAGTCATCGTGACCATGTGGCCCGGCCCCGGCACCCACGGTCAGCACCAGATGGCCGCCCGTGCCGCCACGCTGGCCTACGCCACGGCGGGCGATCCGGCGACTTGCCCCGAGCAGCTCAAAGAGGGCCTGCAACCCTTCACGCCCCTCAAGCTCTACTACTACCCCAACAGCGCCGCCGATACGACCGTCTCTATTCCGACCGACGACGTTTCGCGCACCGCCCGTATCCGTTACGCCGATCTCAAGAACATCGCCCAGTACAACTACCGCACGCAGGGTTGGGACACTTTTTCCACGCTGCCCGCCAAGACGGCTGGCCCCGAAACGTTCATGCTGGTGGCCTCACGCGTCGCCACGCCTGCTCAGGAAACCTCTCTGCTGACCGGAGCGCTCACCCCCAGCGGCTCCTCGCCCGCCGGCGTGCGGCTGGAAGTGCAGCCCGCCACCTACGATATCGGTGCGGGGCAAGCCGCTCCGGTAACCGTCAAACTGACCAACACGACTGGCAAGGCCATGACCAGCGTGATGCTGGCCCTGAGCGCCCCGGTGGGCTGGACGGTTTCGGCGGCCCCGGCAGCCAAAGACCTCCAGCCCGGCGAGACGGCCAGCGCCACCTTTCAAGTCACGGCCCCGTCAGCCGCCGCCGCCGAGCGCAGCACCTTGACCGGCAGCTACAGCGCCGCGCAGGACGGTCAGGCCATCACAGGTCGTGCGGGCAATTTCGTGCGTCCGCTGCCTGCTGTCGTCGCCACCTTCGCGCCCACCTTCGACGTGGCGGCCTATCAGGACTTTGCGCGTCAGACCGGCACCGACTGGGTGATCGGCTCGCTGCCGACCCGCTTGGCGCTGGCGCTGGGCCAAAAATCCCCGGTGGGCGTCACCGTCACCAACCGCAGCAACGCCGCCGTGAGCGGCAAACTAGACCTCAAACTGCCTGCTGGAATCACGCTGTCGGGAGACACCAGCTATCAGTTGGCCGCCGGACAGAGCAAGACGCTGGCCCTTCAGATGGAAGCCACGTCCGCCGCTTTGCCTGCCGGACGCCAAAGTGCCCTGCTTCCTGTCAGCTTAGACACCGGCTCGTTTGCCGACACCGCCAACGCTTACGTGCTGCCCACCCTGACCATTCCGCGCCTGAGCAAAGCGCCCGTCATCGACGGCGATTTGAGCGATATGCAGGCTGGAGCAGACGGACAGATCGGCCCGGATGATTTGTGGTGGAAGGCCAAGCCCGACAACGCCGCCGACGCCAGCGGCAAATTCAAGCTCGGCTACGATGACACCTACCTGTACGTGGGTATGAACGTCAAGGACGATGTGGTGTCCTGCAACATTGCCCCCGACGACATCAAAGCCCAGCTCCGCTCGGACGCCATCGGCGTGACGGTCGATCCCAGCGGCTCCAGCAAAGACACGTCCACCACCATGCAGGCCGCCGCATTTCCCTGCACCACCGCCGGATTCGGTGCACGCGGCTTCCGTGACGCCGACGCCAACCAGGGCGTGATGGAAGAGACGGCTCCCGGCATGCAGGTGGCCTCCAAGAAGGTGGACGGCGGCTATGACATCGAATTCCGCTTGCCCTGGGCCGCCATGCCCAAGGTGCCCAAGCCCGGCGACACCATCGGCCTCAATCTGGTGATGTACGACGGCGATCAGGCCGACGCCCGCGTGGGCGCGAACATCAGTCAGAGTGGACTGGCCTGGGCGGCGTTCTCGTGGGGTGGCAAGCAGGCGCTGCCTTACCTGTGGCCGCGTGTGACGCTGGGTCAATAAGCTCAGCCTTCCCTTCAGACGGAGCGTTGCCGGAATGTTTGTGGTCTGTCTGCGCCGAAACTGAGTTTCGAAGGCCGACAGGCTTGCAAACCTCACGCTGTAGGCCAGGCAATTTAGTCAAGCATTCCAATCAAAGCGGCCATCCGTGAAAACGAGTGGCCGCTTTGATTTGTCGGTTGCTCAAGTGCTTTGGAGTAAGCCGAGAGGGTTCGGTGAAGTGGGTGCTGATAGGAAAGTAATTCTTAGGCGGCCTGCCCATTAACGCCCATACACGTTCGGCAAAGGACAGTCCCGATGAAGCAGTGCGTCAGGATTTTTGGCTGCGTGGATCGAGCGCTTCGCGTAGGCCGTCACCGATCAGGTTGAAGGCCAGCACCGCCAGAAAAATAGCAATACCGGGAAACAAAGCCATCCACGGCGCGTCGGTGAGGTAGCCGCGTGCCGCGTTGAGCATAGAGCCCCAACTCGGTGCAGGCGGCTGAATGCCGAGGCCCAAAAAGGACAAGCTGGCCTCGGCCAAAATGGCGTTGGCGATCGCCAGCGAGGTCTGCACAATCAGCGCTCCGCTGATGTTGGGCAGCAGGTGGCGGGTGATCAGGCGGCCGTCGCCGGCGCCCAGCGCCTGCGCGGCCTGTACATAATCGCGCTCGCGCTGTGACAGCACCTCGCCGCGCGTGATGCGGGCAAAGGCGGGCGCGGTCACGATGGCAATAGCGATCATGGTGTTTTGCAAACTGGGGCCGAGAATGGCCGCCAGCGCAATCGCCAGCACCAAGAACGGCAGCGAGAGCAGCGCGTCTACGAAGCGCATCAGCACGTCGTCCAGCCAACCGCCGATATAGCCGGCGATCAGGCCGATGCTCGCGCCGAAAACGAGTGCCAAAGACACCGAGATCAGCCCGGCGCTCAGCGACACCCGCGCTCCGTAGACCACCCGCGAGAAGATGTCGCGCCCCAACTCGTCGGCCCCGAACGGGTGCACGCTGTTGGGAGCGGCCCGCAGATCAGAGAAAAAAATCTGAGCGGGGTCGAAGGGGGCCACCTGTGGAGCCAGCAGCGCCGCCACCGCGAAAACCAGCAGCACGAACAACCCGATCACGGCCAGCTTGTTTTTGAGGAAACGCCGCAGTGGAGCGGGCAGACGGCGCTTGAGCGGAGGCGGCGTCTTGGAAAGCGTTGTGGTCATCGTCTTGTCTCCATCAATGGTACCGAATGCGCGGGTCTACCGCCGCGTAGCCCAAATCCACCAAAAAACTCACCAGAAACACGGCCACCGCTGAAACCAGCACCACGCCCTGAATCACCGGCAAATCGCGGGTGAACACGGCGTCAATCAGCAGCCGCCCGAAGCCGGGAATGCTAAAAATCTGCTCGGTGATGACCGCTCCGCCCAGCAGCCCGCCCAGTTGCAGGCCAAAAGCCGTCAGGTAAGGAATCAGCGCGTTTTTGAGGGCGTGCTTGGAAGTGACTTGCCGCTCCGTGAGGCCTTTGGCGTGGGCGGTTCGCACATAGTCTTGCGTCAGCGTTTCGCTTAAGCTGGAGCGCAGATAGCGCGTCAGTACCGCTGCCGAGCCAAGGCCCAGCGTGACGGCGGGCAAGAGCAGCAGCAGCAGATTGCGCTGCGGATTTTCCAGCAAGCTGGTGTAACCGCTCGCCGGAATCCAGGCCAACCGGATGCTGAACAAGTAAATCAGCAAAATGCCCAAAAAGAAATTGGGCAAACTGATGCCCGACAGCGCCAGCAGCGTCAGCAGCCGGTCAATCCAGGTGTTGCGCCGCACCGCGCTGAGAATTCCGGCGGGCAGCGAGATCAGCAGCGAGATCAGCATGGCAAACAGCGAGAGTTCCAGCGTGACCGGCAGCTTCTGGGCGATCAGGTGGCTGACGCTGCTGTTGTCGGTCAGGCTGGTGCCGAGGTCGAGCCGCAAAGCGCCTGTGAGCCAGCTGAAATACTGCTGCGGCAAGGAGCGGTCTAGCCCCAGCGAGCGGCGCAGTTCATTGAGCGCCTGCGGCGTGGCCTCCTGTCCGAGAATCAGCCGGGCCGGATCGCCGGGCAGCAGCTTGACCATCGCAAAGACGATCAGGGTGACGATCAGCAAAGTGGGAATGGCCGAGAGCAGGCGGCGCAGCGCAAAAGCAATCACTTGACCTCCTTGGTTGGGAATGCTGCTTTAGGACTGAAAAAAAGGGCGGGAAATGTGCTCGGCCCGCCCTTTTTGAGACTGAGTCTCCTTACTTCAGTTCCACGTCTTTAAAGCGCAGAATCCCGTCTGGAATGGGCTTGAGGCCGCTTAGACCCTTGACGCTCGCCACCTGATTGCCTTGAAAATAGACCCAAGTGTAGGGCGTGTCGTTGATGATGGTGCTCAGCGCGACGTTGTAGGTGGCGATGCGGGCCGACATGGCGTTTTGGGCGCGGGCTTTGGCCAGCAAACCGTCGACGGTCTTGTTGCTGTATCCGGCTTGGTTGTTGCTGCCGCCCGTCACGAAGAAGTCGTAGATGTTGCCGTCAGGGTCGGGTCGCCCGCTCCAGCCCAGCATCAGGGCGTCGTAATCCTTCTTGTCGGCGCGGTCGAGCAGCGTGCCGAATTCGACCTGCTCAATCTTGGCGGTGATGCCGGCCTGCGCGAACATAGCCTGATAGACCTGAGCGAGTTGGGTGGTCACACTCCCCGGCACCGTCAAGAGCGTAAAGGTCAGGGGCTTGCCGCCCAATTTGCTTTTGGCCAGCGCGATGTTGGGCTTCTGAACCGTAATGGCCGAGGACGCGGCGGACGTGCCGGGTGGGAATGGCCCTGCGGCGGGCGTGACCGTGCCGTAGAAGATGCTCTTGGCAATCGCCTCGCGGTCGATGGTGGCCGCCACCGCCTGCCGGAAATTCTTGTTGTTGAACGGAGCGCGGGTCACGTTGAACCAGACGCCCTGATAACCGATGCCGGGGTAGTTCATCACGCTGAATTTGGTGTTTTGCTCCAGCTTGCTGATGTCTTTGGGGTCAATCGGCGTCACAGTCTGCACCGCGCCTGAGAGCAAATTGGCGTACCGCACGTCGCCGTCGGGGAAGGGGCGGTAGATCAGCTTGTCGATCTTGGGTGCGCCGTCCCAGTAATTTTTGTTGGCGCTGAGGGTGATGTTGTCCTGGCGCACCCGGCTGACGAAGACAAAGGGGCCGCTTCCCACGGGGTTGTTTTGGAAATCTGCCCCCTCCTTCTTGGCCGCTGTGGGCGAGACGATCATGCCGGCGCGGTCGGTGAGCACCGCCAGCAGCGGCCCATACGGCTGCGAGAGAACGATTTGAACCGTCTGCGGGTCAACGACCTTGACTTCTTTGACGCTGGAAAGCTCGTTTTTGCGCACGCTGCCTTCCAGCGTCCGGTTGCGGTCTATGCCGTATTTGACGGCGGCAGCGTCCAGTACAGTACCGTCGGTAAATTTCACGCCGCTCTTCAGCTTGAAGGTGTAGAGCAGGCCGCCGTTCGTAACCTTCCAAGACGTTGCCAGCGCCGGAATCACCTTGAGATTCACGTCTAAATCCACCAGCTTGTCAAAAATCTGGTTCATCACTTGCCGGTCAACCAGTGCGCTGGACAGTGCCGGGTCGAGGCGCGGCGGATCGGCGTCTAGGCCCACGGTGACGGTGACCGCCGAGGCCGAGTTGATCAGGGCCGCGAAGGAGAGGCTGAGGCCGAGCAAAACCAGTGGTTTGAGTTTAGGCATGAGTAGAACCTCCAGTGGATGAATAGGCGTCGGGAGCGGTGCGAATGACGCTGTCTAAGTGAGTGGACATGGTGAGGCGGGCCCGTTCGGGCGATCGGGCGGCGATGGCTTCAAAGATGTCGCGGTGCTGCTGCACGGTCAGGCCGGGCTGGTTTCCCACCAGCAGGCGCTCACGCAGATGAAGCAGCAGGTGCTGCAAGGTGTTCAGCGCCGCGACCACCACGCTGTTGCCCGACGCCTGAGCAATCAGGGCGTGAAAGATCAAGTCTTCCGCGCCCAGTGGCTGCTGGGACTGCTTGGCCGTCTCCTGACGCTCCAAGCAGTCGTTGATGGCTGCCAGCTGCGCGGCGCTGGCATGCAGCGCGGCGAGGGCAGCCACCTCCGGCTCGATCATCTGCCGAAACGCCAGCAGATCGCGGGCCTGCGGCGGCAAGCGGGTTAGCAGGCCCTGAAACGGCAAGCACAGCGTGGCCGCGTCAGGCTGCTGCACGAAAGTGCCCTCGCCTTGCCGCACGCCAATATGGCCCAGCACTTCCAAACGCGCTAGCGCGTCGCGCAAACTGGCCCGCGAAACGCCGAGTTGTCCAGCCAGCACCCGCTCCGGCGGCAATTTCTGGCCGGGCAGCATCTCACAGCGCACAATCAGCGCGAGCAATTCATCAGCTACGCTTTGAGGGATTTTTTGTCGTTTGACCGGGTAGACCGTCACAGACACCTCCACGAAAACTTGCTTATCAAAAGCGGAGCGGGCAGGGGAGAGCGGCGCAGCGGCGGAAATGAAACACCCAACAAGCACGTGCAGCAAAAGCAAAATTGAGTGGCCGGATGGTCTGACCACTGAACTTATGGAAAACTGTATCCAAAGCGGTGTCGTTTACAGCAAAGTTGTCTAGTCTGCACCTGACGCGCCGCGCTCAGCCGTGCTGTATGCTGCCCGCCCGTCTCATTCGCCTTTTTGTGGATGGTCAAACGCCTGCCTAGGGCAGCTGACAATCAGCGTGGTTCAAGCGTTCAGGCACTGATTTCTGAGCGCCACCCTGGTCAGCTCTCCCCGGCGTTTCAGACGAGTGATGAAACGAACCTCCACCCCGCACCTGCACGGCGGGGTTTTGCCCCAATGGTTTCCCCGACCCAGTTGCTTGTAGGCGAGTCACTGGCCGACGCGAATTTAGCCTTTTGCAGAAGATCGGCAGGTTGACGCAAACGAGCGTTTCTACACCATGAGGCCGCTTGGCTGACCTATCCTGAAGCATGGTCAATGCTCTTTACACTGGGCGACGTTCGAAGTCGCCCGCTCTCACCGGCTTGCCGAACGCTGCGGCCTTCGCTGGCTTATGACGGCCCCACGCCCTGACCAAGAGAACCAGTTGGAGATGAGTCAGCTTCAAAACATCGTCGACGTCAGCACCGACTGCATTAAAGTGCTTGATCTCGACGCCCACCTGCTCTCGATGAATGCTGGCGGGATGGTCACCATGGAGATCGGCGACTTCAGTCTTTGCCAGCACCAACGCTGGCCGAGCTTCTGGGAAGGAGAGGCCCGCCTTCAGGTCGAACGTGCCCTCGAAGCGGCCAGAGCGGGAGAAGCTTCGGTCTTTGAGGGGCCAGCCCAGACGTTTGCGGGGACGCCCAAGTGGTGGGAAGTCCGGATCTCACCGATTCGGGATCAAGGCGGCACCGTCACCAAGTTGCTGGCGATCTCACGCGACATCACCGCCCGCAAGACAGCCGAATTCCGGCTTCAAGAAAGTGAAGCGCGTCTGCGGGCCCAGGCTGAGTTGCTCAGTCTTCAGGCCAGCCAGAATGAACAGGCCCTGTTCGCTTTCGTGCGCTTCACGACGAAGGTGGCGAGCAGCACGGATTCTGAGCTGCTCGCCACCGCCGCGTCGGACGTGCTCAGAGAGGTGATCGGCGGGGCCATGAGCGGGTTTTACCTGATTCAGGGAGACACCGCCCATCCGCTGATGTTCTCCAGCAACACCCCGCCGGAAGTTCAGGCGCTCCGGCGGCCCGGGTTATCTGTTCAGTATCCCCTGATTCAGCAAGCGCTGGAACAACGCCGGGCCGCTTTTGCCGAGCACGACCAGGCCCGTCAGCAGTCGGTGGGCTACGCCAGTGCGCTGAGTATCATCCCCTACTTCCGGCAAGGCCAGCCGTATGCGCTGTTCGCCACCGGGATTGACCGCTCCAGTTGGTCGGCGCGGGAACGGGCCATCATCGAGTCTGTCGGCAACGGTTTAGGTCTGGCGCTGGAACGTGCTGGGCAGGCTCGGCAACTGATTGCCCAGCGCGACATGCTTCAGGCGGCCAATGAAGAACTCGAAGCCTTTGCCTATTCGGTCTCGCATGATCTGCGTACCCCGGTGCGCCACATCGTCAGCTTCGGGGCGCTGCTGCGCCGTTCCCTGCCCGAGCAGTTGGACGCCAAGACCCAGCGGTACTTCAACGTGGTGGAAACGGCCGCCGTTACCCTCAACCAGTTGATTGACGGCATGCTCGACCTCTCGCGCACTTCACGTCAGCCGCTTGAGGCCGGGCAGGTCGATCTGAGTCGCCTACTCGGCGCGGCGCGTCAGGAGATCGGGGCCGCCGAACCCTCACGCCAGATCACCTGGCAAGTCGCCCAGTTGCCGGTGGTCACGGGCGACGCCGCTTTGCTGCGCCGGGTGATGAGCGCCCTGCTGAGCAACGCCGTGAAGTACACCCGGCCACGCGAGGAGGCAGTGATCGAGGTGTGGGCCGAGGAGCGTGAGCAGAGTTGGGCCGTGTTTGTGCGCGACAACGGCGTGGGTTTTGATCCGCGCTACAAAGGCAAGCTGTTTACCGTTTTTCAGCGCCTGCACCGTCAAGAAGACTTTGAGGGTGCAGGAGTGAGTCTCGCCAACGCCCGGCGGATCATGGCCCGGCACGGGGGAGTGATGACCGCAGATGGTCAGATCGAGAAGGGAGCGACCTTCGGCTTTATCTTGCCGAAAGCGGCGAGTGATTGGGCTGAGCTGGCCCATTGACGCGGCCGCCGCCTCTACTCAGGTGGGCCAAGCACTCTACAGGCCAGCAGCGCTGCTGACCGAATTTTGGGCGGCGCTCTGCTGGGCCTGAAACTCAGAATTGAACGTAGCCCCAGTGAGCAGCGCTGCGAAGCGCCTACACTGCATCAGCTATGAACGATCTCAATACACAGAAGCCCTTTAACGCTGCTGCGGATCAAGCGGCGCAGCTGATCACCCACCTTCAGGGTGTGACGCAGGCGCTGGCCGCCGTTCGCCAGCAAAGTGAGGTCTTCGGCATTATCCTGAACGACGCGCTGGAAGCCCTTCAGGGCATCGCCGGAACCGTTTTGCTGGTACAGGACAACCGGCTGTACGTCGCGGCCCGGCGGGGTCACGATGAAGCCAGCGTCTGGCAGGACGGCACGCTGAGCGACTCGCGCCCCGGCCCGGACGTTTTGTGTTCCAACACCCCGCTTTTCTTCAGCGGCAGCGGCGATCTGGTTCGGGCTTATCCCCAGCTCGAAGTCCACAGCGGCGGCGTGGCGGCGGTGGCCAGCGCGGTGTTGCCGATGGTCGAAGATGGTCAGCCGCTGGGCGTGATCGTGCTGGACTTCCGCGAGCCGCACGACTTCACCCATGATGAGGAGCGCTTCCTCCTGACGCTGGCCGGGCAGTGCGCTCTGGCACTCGACCGGGTGCGGCTCTCGGGGAGTTTGGAGCGCCAAGTGCAGGGCCGCACCGCCGAACTCGAAGCCTTCGTGCGTTTTACTGAACTGGCCGACGGAGAGACGGACGTGCTGGCTCTGGCGGCGCACGCCGGAGAGGTGCTGAGCCTGCTTTTTCCCGGTTGCACCAGCGGTTACTACGCTCTAGAAGACGGAGCCTGGAAACTCAAGGTCTACAGCCGCGATCTGGAAGCTGACCCAGACCTTCTGGCCTCGCTCAAGGCTGGGCTGCCGCTGGACACGCCGGTGTTTGCTCAGTCGGCGCAAACCGGCGGCCCGGTGTTTGTCGAGGGCTGGAACCCGGACAAAGAGCAGATTGCCCAGACCGGGGCCTACCAGAGTGTCGGCACCTATCCGTTGTCGGTCAGCGGCAGCATCCAAGCGGTCTTCGTGGTGGGCCGCAGAGACACTCCGCACTGGACGGCCCACCAGCGAGCGGTGTTTCATTCGGTGGGCCGCAGTCTCAAACTGGCCCTCGAGCGTACCGAGCAGACCCGGCAGCTGAAGCTGCAGCGCGACATGCTTCAGGCGTCCAACGAGGAACTCGAAGCCTTTACCTACTCAGTTTCGCACGATCTGCGCACGCCGGTGCGGCACATCATCGGTTTTGGCGGCCTGCTGCGCCGCTCACTGCCGGGGCCGCTGAGCGAGAAAACGGAGCGCTACTTTGGCGTCATCGAAGCTGCCGCCGTCCACCTCAACCAGCTGATCGACGGTATCTTGGAGATCTCGCGCACCTCCCGGCAACCCCTCAAGGTGGGAAGTGTTGATCTTTGCCGGTTGGTTGAGATGGTTCGCAAAGAGCTGAGCGCGGCCGCCCCAGACCGGCACTTCAGCTGGAAAGTCGCTGAGCTGCCGGTGGTCACGGGCGACGCTGATCTGCTGCGGCGGGTGGTGATGGCCCTGCTGAGCAACGCGGTGAAGTACACCCGCACCCGTGAGCAGGCCGTCATCGAGATCTGGGCTGAGGAGCAGCCGCAGAGCTGGACGGTGCTGGTGCGCGACAACGGAATAGGCTTCGGGCCGCAGTACCAGGGCAAGCTGTTTACGATGTTCCAGCGCCTGCACCATCAGGAGGAGTATGAGGGAGCAGGGGTGGATCTGGCGAATGCCCGGCGGATCGTGACCCGGCACGGCGGTACGGTGATGGCACAGGGCCGCCCTGGCGTGGGGGCCACCTTCGGCTTCACCTTGCCCAAAGTCGCCGTCCAGCATGAGAAAACTGCTCTCTAGGGCGGTTATCCCCTCGCGCTCCCGAGTCCCGCCCTGCGCGGGCACGCTGATTTATCAAGGAAGAAGCCATCAAAAATAAGCGTTCCAGACGTGCTGAGCTGCCGCAGCAGACCAAGCGAAAGCAACACAGCTGTGCCGTTTATGCTCAGGCGGTGGCAAAGCCAAATGGTGTGGCTGAAGACCGCCAGAAAAAACGGGTAGGTGGTGGATTGCTGAGCACCCAGCCCACTTTTGCCCGCTCTCACCACCTTGCCGCAGCCCTGCTCAGGGTACACTGGTCGGGTGAAACTCGATCTGGATCAACTACTGACACTCTCCAACCTCAACGGTGTGCCCGGACGCGAGGACGCCGTGCGGGAGTACGTCCAACAGCAACTCGGCGGCCTGGTGGACGATTTGCGCGTCGACGCTTTGGGCAACCTGATTGCCTTCCGGGCGGGCCGGGACGCGCCCAATGGCAAAGTCAAAGAGCGGGTGATGCTCAGCGCCCACATGGACGAGATCGGCTTTCTGGTGCGCTACATCGACGAGCGGGGCTTTTTGCGCCTCCAACCGCTGGGCGGCTTCGATCCGCGCAACCTGTTTGCCCGCAATGTGACGGTGCAGACGCGCGGCGGAACCTTGCCCGGCGTTCTGACTCCGGGAGGCCGCCCTATCCATATCTCCAACCCTGAAGACCGCAGCAAGGTGCCGGAACTGCGGGCCTTTTTTGTGGATTTGGGTCTGGACGCGGCGGCGGTGCGCCAGCAGGTGCGGGTTGGCGATATGGTCACGCTCGACCAGCAGGCGCGGCGGATGGGTGATTTGGTGGTGGGTAAGGCGCTCGACGACCGCGCCAGCGTTTTCATGCAGCTCGAAGTGCTGCGTCAGTTGACCGGCCCGCCACGCCACGACCTCTATGCGGTGTTCAGCACCCAAGAAGAAGTCGGGCTGCGCGGCGCAGTCACCGCCGCTTACAGCGTGCAGCCGACCATAGGCATCGGACTGGACGTGACGCTGGCCGTCGATACGCCGGGTGTCGAGGCGGACGAGGCGGTGACGCGGATGGGAGAAGGCATCGGCATCAAGGTCTACGACAGCAGCATGATCAGCACCCGCTGGCTGGTCGACGAGTTCGTGGACTTGGCTGAGCAAGCAGGCGTCGCGTATCAGTTGGAAGTGCTCTCGCAGGGCGGCACCGACGGCGCGGCCATTCAAGGCAGCCGCTCGGGAGTGCCGACGCTGACACTCAGTCTACCGACCCGTTACATCCACAGCGTCACCGAAGCGGTGCATGTCAGCGATCTGGAAGCGGGCGTCGCCTTGCTGCTGGCTTACCTGAAGTAAATAGGCGTGGTTTCGCCACGGTGCGCCGTCCGGTAGCGCTCTGGCAAGCCGCCTGCGTGGCCTGCCGAACTGATAGGGGGCGGGTAGAACCCCCAGCCACTTGCGATCATAATCATAAGTAGTTTGATGCTACCGACTGATCCCACCCGTACCCCTGCTGCCCAGAGCGCAGCCACCTCGTTTACTGTTGACGGGTTGGCTCCAGACCATTTGCGTCGGCGCGTTTATCTGGGATCGACAGCGCTGGGCGTCGGCGTTTTGATAGGAAGCTGGATCATCAATATTCAGGCGCCGCGTCCTGATCCCTACATTTCAATTGGGCATCCTCTTTTGCTGTTGCAGTGTATATGGATCATGGTCTGGCTGCTTCAGGGCCGCGCTCTGAACGTCGCTGAACGGGTGGTCTTGATCGTCAATTCCCTGTCCATCCTCGTGCAAATGCTGCTGGCCCTCGTTGCCAAAGACAGCCAGCTGATCGGCCTCACCAGCGCGGCGTATTGGATGCTGGTGGCCGTTTCGATTTTGGTTTTTTTGCTGTTCAACAACCGCCAAGCGCTCCTGCTCTGCGGCGGAATGTATACATTGGCGGTCGCCTTGCCGTGGAGCATTTTGCTTCTCCGGGGCGCTCAGCTCGGATCTTACGGCGTACTGGCCAGGGTTCAGCTGACCTGCGGCGCTGTGCTGGTGTTGTTGTCGCTGCTGGCGTGGTACAAAGAGCGCTTTGCGGCTGAACAAGGGCAGCGCCACCTCCTCGAACAGTTGGCCTACACCGATCCGTTAACGCAGCTTCCCAACCGTCACGCGCTCTACCTTGAGATTGACCGTCTCCTCACTGAAAGCGGTGAGGGCCATCACGGCTGTTTGATTTTGCTCGATATCGATCACTTTAAGCGTGTCAACGATATCTTCGGTCACACCATCGGCGATCAGGTACTCACTGAAATCGCTTCCCGTCTGCGGCGCGAGGTGGGGGCGCAGGGTTGTGTGGGGCGCTGGGGCGGTGAAGAGTTTCTGATCACTCTGCCTAGGGTCTCTCAGGATGATGGCTGCGCCTTGGCAGAGCGGTTACGCCACTCTGTAGCGGTACCACTGCTTACGCCGGCTGGTGTGGTGACGGCCAGTTTTGGGATCACGCCTTGCTTTGCCGGAGACGATTTGCAGCGTTTGACCGCCCGCGCCGACCGCGCCCTTTATGCTGCCAAGGAGTCAGGACGTAACCGGGTGGTCGTCGTGGCCGCTGATCCGGAAGATCAAGCGTCACCAGCGTTGACCGAATTCTCCTTATCGTGATGTGCAGCCGTGTTGCCTTACTCAGGCTGGTGGGGGAGCCCAACTAAGGCAACACAATCGGTGGTATTCAATCGCCGCCTCACACACTGCTTGGTGAGCGCGGACGAACATGGCAAAGCGCTGGCCGTAGATGGTCTCGTCGGGCGCTTCTGTAATCACAGTGAGAGGGCAAAGCGCCTCAGGATACTCGGCCAGCAAAAACGGCAACCCCCGAATCAATTCATAATGCGGTGGGCCGCTGTGCGCGGCTCCTGTCCGGCAGGCGCGGGTGGTGTGTGCTACCACGTCATCCATGTTGGTCAGGCGCGTAGCGATAGCGTCGGCTAATCTGCGGGCGCTGCGCTCATGCCCCGAGTGATACCGGATGATGGTCAGAAAACCGGCGGGCAGCGCCCAAGACTCGAATCCAAAAGGAGCGTAACCGCTGTAAGGCCGCACCCACTCGTGGGCCGGGTAGCCGTGCAAATTGAGGTGGAGCGACGCGCCGACCTCTCCAGCAGCCCAGGCCCGCGCACGGGCTTCCCAGCGGGGCTCGCCGTTTCTGAGCCTGAATTCCAGATCGTCACCCAGCGAGGTGTAGCGGGCGGCGTGGTGCATATGCTCAGGGCTAAGCTGGATCAGCGCCCGGTGGAGGTGGGCACCGTCTGGATTTTCCAAGGGCAGCACGGCAAAGGGCAGTGGGCTGGCCGCCAGCGTGCCGATGAGTTGCCCAGCGGCAACAGGGCCAGTGGTTTCGTTGGCGTGCTGGCCGCTGGTGAGTAGCACCCCGCGTGCCAGAAATTCTGGCCGATCTGCTGTGCTGCGCCGCAAAACGGCTGGCACAGGCCGTCCATCCACGCTGTAAGCTGGGATGGCCCACTCCAGGCCAAACTGCTCGGCCTGCTGGCGTGCGTAAGCCCAGGTGTGCGCCGGTTTCCAGGGCCGGTCAGTGGAGAGAGCGCCAACGTCTATTGCAGCAAGTTTGGGCAGGGCGACCGCAGTCTCGGCGGTGAACTCTGGAGGAAATGAAGACTCGCCCCAAGGCGTCAGCGTCACGCGCACCCAGCCATCTTGACCGGGCGTGCTGATTGTCACAGGCGCGATTCGGCCCGGCATCAGTGAGCGGTCGCCGACCGGAGTGCCTGCCTGCTGCTTGAGGGCGTCCAGCGTCCCGAAGTAGATCTCCTCGGTCAGCGCTTCGGTCATGCTGACCCGCTCATCCAGCACGTCCAGTGCAAAGTCTGGCTCGGAGAGGTGTAGGTTGACCGACAGATTTCTGAAGACTGGCAAAGCAGGCCGCTCACCGGCCAAGTTCAGCAGATGAGGCAGCACCACCTCGCCGTACCAATCCCAGAACAGTTCTCCATCGGTGGGCAGGCGCTCACCGCATAAAGTCACCGCCCCGCTTTTGACGGTCAACCAGCCGGTCGGGCCCAAGACCTCACGTCCGTCGGGTGAAGTGCGGTGGTGGAGGGGCACAGCGCAGGTTCCGCGCCAGAGCACGGTTTTCCCCCAGTAAAGAACCGCTTCATACTGAGTTGCCGAGCTGCCAGCTTCAAATTCTGCTTGTACGCCCTCGCGCTCCAGCAGGGCAGCGAGTGGGTAGAGTTCTTGTAAGAAGCGTCCCTGAGCTGCCGGCGCAATGACCGGATAAGTCACGCTGAGTCGGTCAGCTTGGTGACGTCTCCAGAGCGGCTGAATCTCCTCGGCCGCCCAGAAGTAGCCGGTTTTGTAGGCGCTCCGGACATGAACCGCCGCGCTCTGCCCACGTGCTCGGAATTTTTGAAGAATGGTGTTTTTTAGCCCAGCACGGACTTCCGGGGATTCGGACATGTAGGCGTGGACAATCAGCGGGCCGCCAGTGATCGGCAAATCGTCAAGCCGCCCGAGGAGGCGCTTCCCTTCCCACTGAAATTGCGCTTCCCAGACGGTGCGGGCTGGGCCGAGCCGGGTGGTGTTCTGACGGGGCGGTTGGTGCGTGGTGGGTAGGCGAGTAGGGGTCATCAGGGTCTTCCTTGGTGGATTGCAGGTTAGGGCGGCCATGTAGCCAAACGCCCAGTAGCTTAAGACCCAGCCACTTGGCGTTTGGGCAATGCCTCCGGCACTCCGAACAGTGAGGGTAGGTCAATCGCGCTGCTAATAGTCAGCACTGATCTGCACCGCGTCATGTATGTAGCGGCAAAACCAGCCCGCTTCAGGGCGATTTGCTCTTGAGATCAAGAATCTGCTCGAAGGTGTCTTGAAGGCAGGAGCGTCGGTTATTTGATTTTCCAGTCCTGATAGACGTAGTTCCAGACGGGATGCAGGTCGGTATTGGTCAGGCGCGGGTTGATGAAGTTGTACTGGACGGTGTTGTAGAGCGGCACCCAGGGAGCATCGGCCAGAATCTGTTTTTGTACCTTCTGGTAGCCGGGGAGCGCCTGCTTAAGCGGCTGTCCCCGTAGGGCTTCGAGTTGCTGATCTACTGCCGGGTTCTTGTAGGCCGAGAGGTTGAAGCCGCCAGGCTGGATGTAGGCCGCCTCGAACAGCACGTCGAGGAAATCCGAGGGATCGGGGTAATCCTGAAACCAGGCCGAGATGCCGATGCTGGTCGCGCCCGGCGTGGTGATGGTGTTGATGTACTCGGCCCCCGGCAGCGCCTTGATGGCGACTTTCATGCCCACGGCGGAGAGCTGCTGCTGCACGGCCTGAGCCAGCTTGGGCCCCGGCTCGTCAGCGGTGGTGATCAGTGTCAAGGTCTGGGAAGCGTCGTAGCCAGCTTGTTTGAGAAGCGCCTTGGATTTGGCAACGTCTTGGGTGCCGACCGGAATGGAGGCGTCGTAACCGGGCATACCGGGCGGCAGAATCTGCCCGGTGGTCTTGCCGCGCCCGTTGACGAGCTGCACCATGCGGGCCTTGTCGATGGCGAGGCTGACCGCCTGACGCACCAGCTTGTTGTTGAAAGGAGCCTTTTGGGTGTTCATGAACACGTATTCGGTGCCGACCTGCACCAGGCTCTTGACGTAGGCCTTGTACTGCGGGTTGGAGATGATGGACGCGAACTGCGCCGAGGGAATGCCGTTGCCCAGCACGTCTACCTGGCCGCGCTGGGCACGCAGCAGGGCGACCTGTTCGCTCAGGCCCAGCGAGAACTCGATACGGTCAATCTGAGCGGCCCCTGCTTTATCGAAGTAGCCAGGGTTCTTGACCAGCATCACCTTTTGCCCTGGTACCCACGAGTCAAGCAGGAACGGGCCGTTGGCGACGACATGGTGCGAAAAATCGCTGCCCCACTTTTCCACGGCCTTGCGCGGCACCGCCGCCGAGAACGGGGTGGCGAGCACGTTGAGGAAGGTGCGGTCGGGTTTGATGAGCTGGAACTCGATGGTGCTGGGGTCGATTACCTTGATGCCGCTGACGTCTTTGGCCTTGCCAGCCACAAAGTCGGCGGCCCCCACCAGATTGCCGAACCAGCCGCCAGTGCCGCCCTGCGGCGACTTGGTTTTGGGGTTGAGCACCCGCTCGAAGGCGTACTTGAAAGCGGCGGCGTCGGTCGGCTCGCCGTCTTGAAACTGAATGCCTTTCTTGAGATGAAAGGTGTAGGTCTTGTTGACCTTGCTGACCTGTCCCAAATCGGTGGCGGCCCAAGGCTTCAGGTTGGTGCCCTTGTCGTAGGTCAGCAGCGTGACGAACAGGGCGTGCTCCACCGGCCAGTTCTGAACGTCGTAGCCGATGGCCGGGTCGAGGCTCTGGAAATCGGACGGGTAACTCACCGTGACGGTGCTGGCCGCGAGCGCGGAACTCAGCGAGAGGGCGAGGGTCAAACCGAGGGCAGACAGAACAGCGGGCTTGGTCATGGAACTCCTTATCTGGGGGGAGAAGTCGGAAGGGTGGTTAGACGGTGATGCGCGGGTCGACCCAGCTGTACACCACGTCCACGATGATGTTGGCCACGACGATGCACAGCGCCGAAAACAGCACCGTGCCCATGATCATCGGCAGATCGATGTTCTGCACCGCCTGCCACGCCAGTGTGCCGATACCGGGCCAGCCGAAAACCTGCTCGATAATCAGTGCGCCGCCGAGCAGCACGCCGAGGTCGAGGGCCGTCATGGTGATCAGCGGGCGCAGAGCGTTCTTGAAGGCATGTTTGAGCATCACCCGGCTCGGCGAGACACCCTTGGCACGGGCGGTGCGGATGTAGTCCTCGCCCATCACTTCGAGTAAGCTGGCCCGGCCCATCCGGGCGTAGTAACCGGCCCCCGACAGACCCAGTGTCAGAGCGGGCAGCAGCAGACTGATCGGCCCGGCCTCCGCGCCGCCGAGGGGCAAAATCGGATACTTGAAGCCGAACACGTAAAGCAAGATGATGCCCAGCCAGAACGACGGCACCGCCAGCGTCAGCAGCACGAAGGTGCTCGCCAGTCCGTCGACGACCCGCAGTTTGGTGCCCGCTGCCAAGAGGCCCACCGACGCGCCAATCAGCACCTCGAAGGCCAGCCCGCCCAGCGCCAGCGCCAGCGTGTACGGAAAGCGCTGCAAGATGGTGGGCAACACCTGCTGCTCGGTCTTGTACGAGCGGCCCAGATCGCCCTGGGCAGCGTGGCCGAGAAAGCGCCCGTACTGCACGTAGAACGGCTGATCGAGGCCGAGCTGATGCGAGATGCTGCGAACCGTCTCGGCGGTGGCGTTGGGGCCAGCGATCATCCGGGCGGGGTCGGCCGGAACCTTGTAGCCGATGAAGAACGTCAGCAGCGAGGCAAACAGCAGCACCACCACGCTCCAGGCCACACGGCGCATTAAAAAGGTAAACATTCAGATCGCCTTCTTTCCGCTCTTGACGTCAAGCGCGTCGCGCAGGCCGTCACCGAGCAAGTTGAAACTCAGCACCGAGAGGCCCAGAAAGATGCCGGGGAAAATCACCAGCCAGGGGCTGACTGTCAGGTATTGCGAGCCGTCCGCGATCATGTTGCCCCAATCGGGAGTCGGTGGCTGTACTCCGATCCCGACGTAAGAAAGGGCCGCCACGAACAGCACGGTGGTCGAGAAATTGAGGGTGCTGTAGACCATCACCTGACCGAGAATCTGCGGCAGGGCGTGGCGGAAGATGATACGGGCGTCGCTGGCCCCCAGGGCGCGGGCCGCCTCGACATATTCGCGCCGCCGCACCGAAAGCAGTTCGGCCCGGATCACCCGCGCCAGATAAAACCAGCCCACTCCGCCGATCACACCGATAATCACGCCGATGCCGGGGCGCAGTACTGCCGCCAGAAACGCCGCCAGGAGCAGCACCGGGAAGCTGATCAGCACGTCGGTCAGGCGCATGATCAGGGTGTCGGTCAGCCCGCCGAAGTACCCGGCCAGCGTACCGAGCAGGAGCGCGATAGACGTGGCAATCAAGTTCGAGAGCACGGCGACGAGCAGTGAAGTACGGGTGCCGAAAATCAGGCGGCTGTAGAGGTCGCGGCCCAGCGCGTCGGTGCCGAACCAGAAGGTGTGGGTTGGTGGCAGCGGCGCACCGAGTTCCGAAAGGCCATTGGGGTACTGCGTGACCGGGTCATGCGGTGCCAGCCACGGCGCAAAAACGCAGATCGCGATCAGCAGCGCAGTGATCAGCAGTCCCGCCACTGCGCCCGGTTGCCGCCGAAAGCGCCTCCACGCGGCAGCCGAAGCGGTGCGGGTCTTGAGTTGCCTCTGGGGCAGCGCTGAAGCGTCAACGTTCACGGTAGACCTCACTCGGTAACCTCATTCAACACCAAAAGACCAAATTCAGCTTGAACACTCACTCAGAAGAGGGCGTAAACTGTCCGGCCTCTACGTCCGCGAGAAAGGTCTTGAGCGCCGTGAAATAGGTGTCCTGATCGTCCCACATGCTCAGGTGACTGCCATCCTCGCAGATGGACACCCGGCTGTTGGGCACTCGGTGGCCCATCTCCTCGATGTCGGCAGGCCGCATGGTGTCGTGCCGCCCGACCGATAGCAGCGTCGGCACGTGGATGCGGCGCAGATCTTCCCAGCGGTTCCAGTCTTTGAAGTTGCCGGTGACGAGAAATTCGTTGGGCCCCTGCATGGTGTTGTAAACCGGCTGGGCGAGGTGACCGAACATGCGCTGCACCGGCTCGGGCCAAGGAACCACCCGGCAGATGTGCTGGTTGTAGAGCTGCGTGAGCAGTTCCTGGTATTCGGGGTCGTCCAGCGTGCCAGCCGCTTCGTGGGCCTTCATCACCGCGACTTGTGCTGGGGCCATCCGCCCCCGCAGTTCATTGATGTACTCGGTGTACGAGGCGATGCTGGCTGTCATATTGCTGACGATCAGGCCTTTGAGATGAGACTGGTATTTGAGGGCATATTCGATACCGAGCATTCCGCCCCAAGAATTGCCGAACAAATAAAACGACTCCAAACCGAGGGCAGACCGGACTTGCTCGACTTCTTCTCGGAAGCGTTCCACCGTCCACAAGCTCGTGTCGTCTGGTTGATCCGAGTAAAAGCTGCCGAGCTGATCGTAGTAATAGAAGGTGTACTCGTCCGGCGAGAGAAACGCTTCAAAGCTCTCGAAATACTCGTGGGTACAGCCGGGGCCGCCGTGCAGCAGCAGCAGCGTGATCGGGCCGTGGCCGACCCGCCGGGTATACACCCGATAAGCACCGCCGACGGTGATGTGCCGAACTTCATCTGCGCTGGGCTGAACGTTGGATGGGGTCATGGCAGCTCCCGATAACTTGAAGAGGATGGCGGGGCGAAGTTCTTCCTGAAAAAGTGACGACGAAAGTCGACTGAAGGGTAACCCAAATTCACCATATCGTCAATCGAAGCGAATTCTATACATCAGACGAAGAGTATTGAGAATTTTTTGTCTACCTCTATGTCATCACGGCTTGATGAAATCGGCTGTGCTTCCCTAACCCTGAGGCAAGACGACACATTGACCAGAAGATGGGAGTGTCTGCTACCGGCGTTTACAAGCGCTCGCGCCGGGGCTGTCATATCGATCGGGGAAGGGGTAGTGCAAATAATTCTTTCTAGAGCATTTGACATAATAGCTTCATGAATACAGTAGGAGTACGTGGGTACAGTTTGGAACTTAGGACTCGGATTGTCGCATTGGTGCTGGGTGGCGCTTCGCCGGGTGAAGCAGCAAAACATTTTTCTGTTCATGTTGATACTGTCAAAAGCTATCTGAAACGGCACCACCAAAATACCCTGCATATTGTTGCCAAACCGACGGGCCGTCGCCGTACGGTGATGGCCCTCCACGAGCAACAGCTTCTTGCACAGCTTGAAACCCACCAAGATGCGACGTTGCAAGAACACGCGGACATGCTGGAAACTATCACCGGGTTGAAGATCAGTTACAAAACGGTTGACCGGGTCTTTCGCCGCTACAAGATCACCCATAAAAAAAACACTGGTCGCCAGAGAACGCCGTGAGGAACTGCGTTCGCAGTTCCTCACTGACCTTGCACCGTACCTCCAAACGCCTGACCGATTGGTCTTTCTTGATGAAAGTGGGTTCCATATCGCGATGACGCGTGGATATAGCCGTGCGCTGAGCAATGAGCGTGCCGTTGACCGCGTTCCGCGAAATCGTGGGCGAAATCAGACCTTGATCTGTGCACTGAGCTTGGCAGGGCCGCAGGCCGCCATCGTCCTTGATGGCATAGCGTTTGAATGGTATGTTCGCGAAATACTGTGTCCAACGTTAAACCCAGGGCAAGTGGTGGTGATGGACAATCTCTCGTCACATCATCGAGCGTCCATTCGGACGCTCATCCAAACGCATGGAAGTGAGGTCATGTTTACCTCACCCTACAGTCCGGATTTCAACCCGATTGAACTCATGTTTTTCAAGTTGAAGGCACTGGTTCGGGGTGGGACTTGGCGAGTCGTGACAGTCGTGACGGAGCTTTATGATGCCATCGGCGTTGCCTTAGGTGTCGTGTCAGAGACAGATATTCAACACTGGTTCAAACATACTCATCCTAAGATTCTATTATGACAAATGCTCTAGAGATTAGTTCAGTGCGGTGTTTCCTGAATCAAGTGGGTAAGTTGGTGGGGTGCTCCCCGAATCTAGATCCAAAAAAGTTGCGAATTCAGTGGCAAGCTGGAGGAACAATGAAAGGGAAACGGTATACTGGATCGTGGTGAACGGACGCGCCTAGTGCATGACCACAGGCATGTCTTCAGGTAAACTGAGGGATGGGACGACGGAAACAGTGGGTTGTGCAGCTGAGCGACGATGAGCGGCAGCAACTGACGGACATGACTCGGAAAGGCGTGCACAGTGCGCGGGCCACGACCCGCGCACGCCTCCTGCTCCTGAGCGACAGAGGCCTGCTGGATCGGGACGTGGCCGAGCGCCAAGGCGTGAGTTCTGCCACCGTCGCGTCGATCCGCAAGAAGTACACCGAGGGCGGCCTCCAGGCTGCCCTCCACGAGAAAGCACGGCCCAAACAGCCGCCCAAACTGAACGCGCAGCGGACGGCGATCTTGATCGCCGAAGTGTGCTCGAGTCCCGACGGCCGGGAGAAATGGACGATGCAACTGCTGGCCGATCGTCTGGTGACCCTGGGTGTGGTGGACAGCATCAGTGACGAGACCGTACGGAGAACACTGAAAAAAACGCACTCAAACCGTGGCAGGTTCAAAGTTGGTGTGTCGCCCAGGTAGGTGCGGACTTCGTGTGGCGCATGGAAACCGTGCTGGACACCTATGCCCAGCCCTACGATGCCTCACGGCCTGTCATCTGCTTCGATGAAAAGTCGTATCAGCTGTTGGATCATGTCCGAGAGCCACTGCCACCCGTGCCGGGATCCCCAGCACGGGTGGATCATGAATACAAGCGGTATGGCACCGTCAATTTCTTTGTCGCTCTGGAACCACACACCGGTCAACGCACAGTCACGGTGACCGACCGACGGAGCAATGCGGACTTTGCTGAGCAGCTCCAGTGCCTGGAGCTGCGCTATGCGGTTGCCGAGAAGATCGTTCTGGTGCTGGATCAGCTGTCCACGCACAGTCCAGCAGCGCTATATCAACATCTTCCGGCAGAGGAAGCTCGGCGGCTGAGCCGACGCTTCGAGTGGATCTACACACCAAAACATGCGTCCTGGCTCAACATGCGGGCAGGCCCCATATGGGTGCCGTTCTGCCCAAGACGGCGGAATTGGAGTGGTCAGCCTTGCAACGCCAGTGTCTGGGTCAGCGCTTGGCGAGTAAAGAGGCCGTCGAGCGTGAAATCCACGCCTGGGAAACAGACCGCAACGCGCGGTCTGTGCGCGTGAACTGGCAGTTCTCGACACCCACAGCTCGGGAGAAACTCAAGCGCCACTATCCGACTCGCAAATAGCTATAGACATGCCTGTGGTCATACACTAGAGCATTTGACATAATAGCTTCATGAATACAGTAGGAATACGTGGGTACAGTTTGGAACTTAGGACTCGGATTGTCGCATTGGTGCTGGGTGGCGCTTCGCCGGGTGAAGCAGCAAAACATTTTTCTGTTCATGTTGATACTGTCAAAAGCTATCTGAAACGGCACCACCAAAATACCCTGCACATTGTTGCCAAACCGACGGGCCGTCGCCGTACGGTGATGGCCCTCCACGAGCAACAGCTTCTTGCACAGCTTGAAACCCACCAAGATGCGACGTTGCAAGAACACGCGGACATGCTGGAAACTATCACCGGGTTGAAGATCAGTTACAAAACGGTTGACCGGGTCTTTCGCCGCCACAAGATCACCCAAAAAAAAACACTGGTCGCCAGAGAACGCCGTGAGGAACTGCGTTCGCAGTTCCTCACTGACCTTGCACCGTACCTCCAAACGCCTGACCGATTGGTCTTTCTTGATGAAAGTGGGTTCCATATCGCGATGACGCGTGGATATAGCCGTGCGCCGAGCAATGAGCGTGCCGTTGACCGCGTTCCGCGAAATCGTGGGCGAAATCAGACCTTGATCTGTGCACTGAGCTTGGCAGGGCCGCAGGCCGCCATCGTCCTTGATGGCATAGCGTTTGAATGGTATGTTCGCGAAATACTGTGTCCAACGTTAAAGCCAGGGCAAGTGGTGGTGATGGACAATCTCTCGTCACATCATCGAGCGTCCATTCGGACGCTCATCCAAACGCATGGAAGTGAGGTCATGTTTACCTCACCCTACAGTCCGGATTTCAACCCGATTGAACTCATGTTTTTCAAGTTGAAGGCACTGGTTCGGGGTGGGACTTGGCGAGTCGTGACAGTCGTGACGGAGCTTTATGATGCCATCGGCGTTGCCTTAGGTGTCGTGTCAGAGACAGATATTCAACACTGGTTCAAACATACTCATCCTAAGATTCTATTATGACAAATGCTCTAGGGCGTGCCGCTCGGCAGCCAGCAACCCCAGATACCGACTTGGCAGGCTCAGCGCTTCTTGTTTCGGGAGGTGGCCCAGCAGCGGAATGCCCACCTGTTTGAGCGCCACGCGGCATAAATCGGTGTGGCGAGGGCTGCCGACCCGGTTAAGAATGACCCCGGCAATTTCGCTGCCCGACCCAAAATCACGCAGCCCCGCCGCAATGGCCGCCACCGTGTTGATGGCGCTTGGCGTGGGGCGTTCCTGAGAGGCATTCGGGCTCACAGAACAAACGTCTGCATACCGCTGCGCGACAGCGCCGGATTCTCACCGGACTTCCCCTGACTCAGGTATAGGCAGCTTAGCAGACGGTGAAGATCAGATTGGAGGTGTTGAAAAATTCGTATTCAGCAGCGTCATCTTGAAAAGCCAATGTTCAGTCAGGCGGCTAGCCTGCACCGCTGTTCATTCTCAAACCTTGGCTGTTTACTGATCATGTCCGAAATCTGGGTCAGATCCGTGTTGTCAAATCGTTTGAAGTTCGTACCAGAAGCGTATAACCCTATCCTATCAAATACCCCAGGGGGTATGCTTGCTCCATGACTGCGAGTGTTCCTATCAGTGACCGTCAAGCCGAAAAGATAAAAATTCTCAACCGCCTGCGCCGCCTGGAGGGTCAGATTCGAGGACTCCAGAAGATGATCGAGGAGGAGAAAAACTGCGTGGACGTGATGACCCTCTACGCCAGCGCCAAGAGCGCTTTTCAATCGAGCGGCGACGTGATCTTGGAAACCTATGTGGAGATGTGCCGGGCGAGGGGAGAGGAACCTGCCGATCTGGTGAAGCTGCTCAAGCTGGCACGCTGAGGGAGAGCGGGATTCAGCTCAGTCATCAGCGTGAAATCAGCCCGCCACCTTCTCAGGAGCTTAGAGTGTGAAGCCTGTTGCGTCACGGAGAGCAACGCCGTAGACGTGCAAAATGAACATGCTGATACTGTGAAGTTTCGCGGTCTCCTCATGTACCGCCGCTCCGCAAGCTGGAGTGAACGCTTCTCAGCCTCCACAAACTGACTATGAACAAGGAGTACCTATGCCTAAACCCACTTGGAAGACCCTGAGCCCAGCTCAGAAAGCCGCTCTCATCACTGCTGGAACCGTGCAGACTGGTTTGTTCGTCGCTGCCTGGGCTGACTTGAGCCTGCGTTCAGAGGAGCGGATGAACGGCAGTAAAACAGTTTGGCGGGCCGCGCTGTTTCTCAATTTCGTCGGGCCAGCGGCTTACCTCGCCTTAGGCCGCAAAAAAAGCGATTGGACGGAAGCTGACATCCCCGATCAAACGGGCAAAGTCGCCATCGTCACCGGAGCCAACAGCGGGTTGGGCTTCGAGACGGCCCGCGCTCTGGCGCAGCGCGGCGCGGCGGTGATCATGGCCTGTCGCAACCCCGCCAAAGCCGACACCGCCGCCAAGAAAATTCAGTCGCTCAACCCCGCTGGAAGCGTCAGCGTGATGGCGCTTGACTTGGGCAACCTGGATTCGGTTCGTTCGTTCGCAGAGGCGTTCAAGGCGAAGTATGACCGCCTCGATTTGCTGATTAACAACGCTGGAATCATGGTGCCGCCGCAGGGCGAAACGGAGCAGGGCTTTGAAACCCAGTTCGGCGTCAACCATCTGGCTCACTTCGCCCTGAGTGCTCAATTAATTGACCTCCTCAATGCCACCCCCGGCGCACGGGTAATCAGCGTCAGCAGCACCGCCCACCGCTTTGGGCAGATGGATTTTGATGACCTCAATTGGAAAACGCGCCCGTACAACGCTTGGCAAGCTTACGGGCAGAGCAAGCTCGCCAACCTGCTGTTTATCTACGAGCTTCAGCGCAAACTGGACGCGGCACGAAAAGGCACGCTGGCCCTCGCCGCGCATCCGGGGTACGCGGCCACCGGATTACAAGGTGAGGGCGGCGGGATGCAGCTAGCCAACCGCTTGTTTGCCCAGACCCAGCAAATGGGAGCGCTGCCGACGCTCTACGCCGCCACCGCGCCGGACGTGCGGGGTGGGCAGTATTTCGGGCCGTCGGGTTTGGCCGAGCTTGGCGGCAACCCGCAACGGGCAATGTCGAGTGAGCGCTCACACAACATCAGCGACGCTTGGAAACTGTGGAAAATCTCCGAGGAGTTGACGGAAACGGCGTTTTCCGTGTGAGTCTGCACCTGAACCTCTAAAGTTGTACGGGACTATAGTTACCGCGCGGGCCTGGCCTATTTCATCCGGGTGTGCCTGTACCCTCGCTATTTCACCAAGTGGATAAAATCCAGCCTCACAGGAAGGCCGTGAAGGGGCCTCCAAATTGTTTTGAGGGTTAGAGTACCCATCTGTTTTACCACTCTTCAACCTCCTGCGACACGTCATTGTCCTGCACCGCCACGTACCGGCGCGTGGTATCCACCGAGGCATGGCCCAGAAACAGGCCCACCCGCGTAAAATCTTTGGTCGCTTGATACAGCCGGGTGCCGGAGTGTTTGCGTGCAGCGTGAAAGCCCCGCCACTCACAGCCGCAGGCGGTGAACACCTTGCGGGCGCGGTAGGTCGCCTGTCCGTAATTCCAGTCGAAGTAACGCCCTGCCGCGTCAAGCGTGGGGAGCAGCGTGAGGGCCTGACGGGTTCTCGCGCCGAGCGGCACCCGCCGCACCTTGCCGCCCTTGCCGTGGACAGTCAGCGTCTTGCCTTGTAGGTCATTCGCCTTGACGCTCAGCGCTTCACTGACGCGCAGACCCGCGTGAGCGCACAGGAAAAGCAGAGCGGCCAGCGGCGCATCACAGTGCGGGAGGACGAGATCGACCTCGCTCAGGTACGGCGGGTTTTTGACGATGCCCGGGGTGGGATCGCTCGGAACGTAGACGTCGCCGAACGGCTGGGCTTCGGTGGCCTGCGTCCAGTTGAGGGCGCGGTAGAGGGCGCGGACGCCTGCGGTGTACTGAGCGATGGTGGACGCGGCGAGCACGCCGGATTTGCCTTTGCCCTCAGTGGGGCGCTGCTGAAGATGACTGAGGTAACGTCCGCCGTCGCGCCGACCCGGACGCAGCAGGGAGACGCCGCTGCTCTGCGCCCAGGGAACGAAGTCTTGCACCGCGAGGGTGTAAGCTCCCAGAGTTTTTTGGCTGGTTCTTGCCCCTTTACGGCTGGCGGTGGTCATGTAAGCGTGCAGCACCAAAACGAGGGTGGGTGTGTTGTAGGCAGCAGCCGCTTGAACGGCCCGCACTCTCAAAACCTGGTCGGTGAGGTTGGCGTAGCTGAGAGCAGTGCTGAGCGGGACGAGATCTGTAGACATATAGACATTTTAATACTAATTCACATTAGTGTGAATCCGAATCCACACCATCCTATCCACTTCCGTCCGCTTGCCTCTCCCGATTGCGGAGACTTTGCCTACTTGTAGGGCCGAGCGTCAGGAGCCGAGGGCTTGGCTCTTGGCCGACTTGCCGATTTCATGCCCGAGATCAAACAATGACGATTCGGTAGGCCGTCAGACAAGTCGACGATGGCAGAGGCAGAGTCGATTAAAGAGTGCCAGTTCGGTGACGTTTCTGTGGCCGCCGAGCAGATGTATGGTACGGCCTGAGTCTCGACCAATGGCGCAAAGATCCCACGCGGGAATCCTGACGCATGGTTTTCGGAGGGAGCGCAGCTCTATCTGGTGGTGAGGAGCCGTGCAAAAGCTGAGACACGGTTTCAAAATTTTGGCTTATCAGAAAGTCAGATCGTATGTGTTCCCGTGAGCTGTGAGGCTTCTGTTCGGGCCCAAGACGTAGCATGTCATATGCTTCCTCTCTTCCCGCTTGCCAGCAAGCACCCCTTCGACCGAGTGGAAGACGTTATGTTTACCCTCGATGCGAATGAACGCTTGACTTTCGTGAACGCTTTCGCTTTGAAGGCCTGGGGAAAGGAACCTCATGAACTGCTCGGACGAACTTATCAGGACGCCCTTCCGAGCAAGACCCAACCTGAAGTTATGACCGCTTTCAGGCACGTCCTGTCGACCCAGCAGCGAACCGAACTGGAAGTCTTCGGAGACCGCCACCAGAGTTGGATCGGCATCACCGTCTACCCGGACGATGGCGGCCTGATCGTGCATGTCCGGCCACTGCTCAGGAGCGCTGGAAACCCTGTGCCCACCGACTTCGACGCGCTGACTGGCTGCCTCACGCGCAGCGCTTTCGTGGAGGCGCAGCGCAGCTTGACCTTTCCACACGTTCTGGCCATCGTCGATCTGAATTTGCTGAAGAGCGTCAATACTCTGCGCGGACACAGCGGCGGAGACGCGCACATCCGCACCGTCGCACACGCCCTCAGGGAAGCGTTGCCTGCGGGGGCCTTGATTTGCCGGTGGGGCGGAGACGAGTTCGTGATCCTCACTCCCGGCCCTGACCAAAGTGCATTTCAAGATTTGCTCGATGAAACCAACAGGGGCTTGCCGGGCCCAATGCCGGGCACTCTGGCATTCACTGCCGGGATGACCGTTTGGGAAGCCGAAACAGTTTATGAGCGTGCCTTTGCCATCGCTGACGAACAGCTCCAAGTCCAGAAAGAGCACCTTAGGGAAACCACCCCAAGCGAGTACGAGGCGAGTTCTTTCGTCACCTTCTCTCAGGAGCTTGAGGCCCTGTGTGACCCTGGCGACCTGATCGAGCACGCTCTGAACCGATTGCTGAAGCTGCTCAATGTCGATCAGGCCGCCTACGCCATTATCGACGGCAATGAAACCTTTTTCTCTCACCGCACCTTCCGCGAGAGCGTCCCGGTTCCGCAACCGGCCCTACATGTCCGGGTGCCCCTCACTGATGCCGGCCTCGTCAATACAGTGCGCCGCACGCGGACGACGGCGTGGGGCACCGACTACCCCAGCATTCCGGACAATATAGCGAGCGTGGTCGCGCAGGGCGTCAAGAGCAGTATCGTTACACCCGTCTTCCGGCGGGGACAGGTGGTTGCCGCCATCGTGCTGCGTACCGTGAACCGTTGGCAGACCATCACGCCGCAGATGCGCAAGATCGTGGAACTCACCGCGCTGCGTCTGGAGCACGCCCTCGAACTGCGCCGCGCGGTTGGTGAAGTCCGCTCGACCCTGGAAGCGGGCATGTTGACGCTCGGCATCGTCCTCGAAGCCAGAGATTTCGAAACGATTGGCCACACCCGCCGCGCCGCTGGCATGGCGGCACAGCTCGGCGAGCAGCTCGGCCTGAGTACCACTGACCTCCACCACCTGCGGCAAGGGGCCTACCTTCACGACCTCGGAAAACTCTGCGTTCCGGATCAGATCCTGAGGAAACCTGGCCGCCTCACCCCGGAGGAATGGGCCGTCATGCAGAGCCACGTCGTTCAGGGATACGATCTGGCCACCCGTATCGCCGGACTCTCCACACCAACGCTGGATGTCATCCGCTCGCACCATGAGCGCTGGGACGGCAGCGGCTACCCGGACGGCCTCGCCGGAGCAGCTATTCCCCTGAGTGCGCGGATCTTCGCGGTCTGCGACGTGTACGACGCTTTGATCAGCGAACGGCCATACAAGAAGGCTTGGAGCCACGAGGACGCCGTTTTGGAGATCGAACGGCAGTCGGGTCACCACTTTGATCCTGAAGTTGTCCGCGCCTTCCTGAGCTTGATGGAGAGAGGGAAATGAAGAGAGCCTGAGCTGCCAGCAGTGTGAAGCTTGAACCGTGGTGATTTGAAACATGGCTGAGTGGCTTTCGAGGCCGACTGAACCTGGTGTAGCGGTATCGCCTCTAGGCCCAGATCAGTGGCAAACGCACCTGCACCCGGCCGACTTCCCGCCCCGCCCAGTTGAACTGCGTGCTGGGAGCCAGGGCGCTCAGCTCCTGCGTCAACGGTAGTCCTAGCGCCTCAAGCAGCGCCAGGGCGATGTGGGCTCTGGCCCGTTCGCCGCCGTCGATCACCTTGAAGGCGACGCCCAGCGGCCCATGCGGCGTCTGACGCAGTGCCAGTCCGTAGAACGCTTCGGCCCCCATCTTGGCGGCCAGACCCGGCACCAGCGGCATCAGGGTGGTGTCCAGCCGCTCAGGGCCAGCGATCAAAAAGGGATGTGCCCGCATCGCCTGAAAAATGCGTTCCAGTCCCGCCGCAGACTCGCCGCTGGGAGCCGCCAATCCGGCGAAAATACGGGCCGCCCCGCTCAGCGGCAGCGCGAAGGCCGGTACGCTGCACCCGTCGGTACCGACCCGCACTTCGTCTAGCGCGAGGCCGGCCAGTTCGGCGTGCAGTTCCCGGATGCGGCGCTGCAAGGGATGATCCGGCTCGGTGTAGCCTTCACGCGGCCAGTCCATCAGTGTGCAGGCCAGCAGCATCCCGGCGTGTTTACCGGAGCAGTTGTGGTGCAGCGGTGTGGGCTTCTCGCCGCGCCGGATCAGATCGGCGGCGGTTTCCGGATCAAACGGCGGGTGCGTGCCGCAGCGCAAGTCGGCCACGCTACTCCCCGAGCGGGCCAGCAGACGCTCCACCACCGCCAGATGCTGGGGCGTTCCGGCGTGGCTGGCGCAGGCGATGGCCAGTTCGTCCAGCGGCAACTCGGGTGCTGCCAGAGCGAGGGGCAGAGCCTGCACCGGCTTGCTGCTGCTGCGGGGAAACGTGACCAGTTCAGGGTTTCCGCAGTGGGCCAGCAGGCGGCCCCGAGCGTCCATCACGGCAAGGTGCACGTCGTGCTGGCTTTCGGGTTGCTGGCCCCGCGTGTAGATGACTTGGCCGACAGCGTCAATGGTCATGGCTGTTAGTCTACCGCTCAGCTCCCGACCTCAGACCGGACTTCCCTTCACCCCGGCGGGCTTATACGGCGTATTTGTCCTAAGCTCCTGCTTTGGCTCCCTCAGCCAGATGGAGCCAAGTCGCCAGCACCGAATCTGGATTCAGGCTCACCGAGTCGA
The DNA here is from genome assembly GCF_003860465.1 of Deinococcus psychrotolerans. Taxonomy (NCBI): domain Bacteria; kingdom Thermotogati; phylum Deinococcota; class Deinococci; order Deinococcales; family Deinococcaceae; genus Deinococcus; species Deinococcus psychrotolerans. The sequence goes on along the minus strand of NZ_CP034186.1, from coordinate 121,552 downwards.
TGCCCTGCTCCATCAGCCACGCGGCCAGCGCCGGGTGATCGCTTGGCCCCTGACCGCAGATGCCGATGTACTTGCCGTGTTTTTTGGCGGCAGCGATCGCCTGCGCCATCAGCGCCAGCACCGCTGGGTCTTGCTCGTCGAACAGGTCGGCCACCAGTCCCGAATCGCGGTCAAGTGCCAGCGTCAACTGGGTCAGGTCGTTGCTGCCAATCGAAAAGCCGTCGAACAGTTCGAGAAACTGCTCGGCCAGAATGGCGTTGCTGGGAATCTCGCACATCATGATGATCTTGAGCTCGTTCTCACCGCGCTTGAGGCCGTTTTTCTCCAGAATCTCCAGTACCGTTTTGGCCTCGCCTACTGTACGGACAAAGGGAATCATGATCTGCACATTGGTCAGGCCCATGTCGTCGCGCACGGCTTTCATCGCCTCACATTCCAACGCGAAGGCGGCTGCGAAGTCGGGACTGCGGTAGCGGCTGGCCCCCCGGAAACCGATCATCGGGTTTTCTTCGTGCGGCTCGTAGGCCGCGCCGCCGATAAGGTGGGCGTACTCGTTGCTCTTGAAGTCGCTCAGGCGCACGATCACCGGCTTGGGCGCGAAGGCGGCGGCGATGTTGGCCACCCCTTCCATCAATTTGTCGCGGAAGAAGTCGCGGGGCGAGGCGTAGCCCCGGATGCGCTCCTCGATCTGGGTCTTCACGTCTTCCGGCACATCCGGGTAATCCAGCAGGGCGCGTGGGTGGACGCCAATCACGTTCGAGCAGATGAATTCCACGCGGGCCAGCCCCACGCCTTCATTGGGCAGCGCAGCAAACGAGAAGGCCCGGTCTGGCGAGGCCACGTTCATCATGATCTTCATCGGCACGTCGGGCATGGCGTCCAGCTCGATGCGGTGAATCTTGAAGTTGCGTTTGCCCTCGTACACGTAGCCGGTGTCGCCCTCGGCACATGACACGGTAACTTCCTGTCCACTTTTGAGCATACGGGTGGCGTCGCCGCTGCCCACCACGGCGGGAATACCCAGTTCGCGGGCAATGATCGCGGCGTGGCAGGTGCGCCCGCCCCGGTTGGTCACGATGGCGCTGGCACGCTTCATCACGGGTTCCCAGTCGGGATCGGTCATGTCGGCCACCAGCACGTCGCCGTCCTGCACGCTCGCCATCTGCGAGATGTCACTGACCACTCGCACCACGCCGCTGCCCACACGGTTGCCCACGGCGCGGCCCTCCACCAGCACCGTGCCGCCGCCCTCTATCTCGAAACGTTCCAGCGTGCGCCCGCTGCGGCTCTGCACTGTTTCTGGGCGGGCTTGCAGAATGTAAATTTGTCCGTCGCGCCCGTCCTTGCCCCATTCGATGTCCATCGGGCGCTGGTAGTGGTCTTCGATGGTGACACACTGCCGCGCCAGTTCGGTCAGGTCAGCGTCGGAGAGACAGAACCGCTGCGCCTCTTCTATAGACACGTCCACGCTGTCCACGCCGCCGCCGTCGGCGTAGATCATCTTGCGGGCCTTGCTGCCCAGAGTGCGGCGCAACACCGCTTTCTTGCCCGCCTTCAGCGCGGGTTTGTAGACGAAGAACTCGTCGGGGTTGATCGCGCCCTGCACCACCAGTTCGCCCAGACCGTAGGCGGCAGTGACCAGCACTGCGTCGCGGTAGCCGCTCTCGGTGTCGAGGGTAAAGGCCACACCCGACACGCCCAGATCGGTGCGAACCATCCGCTGAATCCCGGCGGACAGCGCCACTTCCGCATGCGCGAAATTCTGGTGGACGCGGTAACTGATGGCTCGGTCATTGTAAAGAGAAGCAAAGACGAGGCGGGCATGGTGCAGCACGCTGTCGATGCCGCGCACGTTCAGGAAGGTTTCCTGCTGCCCGGCGAAACTGGCTTCGGGCAAATCTTCGGCGGTGGCGCTGGAACGCACGGCCACGTCGGGATCGGTGACGCCAGATTCGCGGGCCATCTCCTCATAACCAGCGTGGACTGCGTCTTCCAGCTCTTTGGGCAACGCCGCCGCTTCCACCCAGGCGCGGATTTCCTTGCCCGCAGCGCCGAGAGCCACCACGTCATTCACGTCCAGCGCCGAGAGGCGGGCGTTGATCTTTTCCTCGATTCTATTTTCAGTCAGGAACAACCGGAAGGCGTCGGCGGTGGTGGCAAAGCCTCCGGGCACCCGCACCCCGGCCGCTGCCAGCCCATGAATCATCTCGCCGATGGAGGCGTTCTTGCCGCCCACCGTGTCCACGTCGGTCATCCTTAGTGTTTGGAACGCTCTGGTCATCTGCATGGGTTTTCTCCGTTGGTATGGGCAATAACGTGCGGGAAGCAGCCGGATTAGTGTTGGATACCCCTACAGCTTAGCGGGTTTGGGCGTTCGGGACGCGGGCTGTTCCGCTCGGGGAGACACCCGGCCCCAAACCTGTCACCCTGAAGGCATGCCCACCACCACTCCGCCTGCCCGCCCGGTGCTGATCGTCAGTGACCACACCGGCCTGACCGCCGACAATATCGCCCGCGCTCTATTGGCGCATTTTCCGGGTCAGCCGCTGCGCTATATTGCCCGGCCATTCACCGCAGATGTGGCGGCGGCGCGGGCGGTGGCGCAGGAGGTTACGGCGCTGAGCGCGGCGGGAGAGCGCCCGATTCTCTTTACCACCATCACCCAGCCGGAGGTGCTGGCCGAGTTGCAGGCTTCTCCGGCTCACCTGTTCGATTTGCTGACCCCCGGCATCAACGAGTTGGAGGTGGAGCTGGGGCAAACGGCGGCACGTACCGTGGGCGGCTACCACGACATGCACGACACCAGCGCGTATCTGGGGCGCATGGAAGCGCTGGACTTCGCTCTGGCCACCGACGACGGCGTGGGCGACAAGCAGTACGGGTTGGCAGACGTGATTCTGGTGGGGGTCAGCCGGGTGGGCAAGACCCCCACCAGCCTATTTTTAGCCCTGCAACACGGTATCCGCGCCAGCAATTACCCGCTGGCCGAGGACGACTTTGAGCGTGAGAGCTTGCCGCTGCCGCTGGAAAAGCACCGTGGCAAGCTGTACGGTCTGACCATTGATCCGCGCCGCCTGCACGCCATCCGCACCCAGCGCAAGGCGGCCAGCCGCTACGCCAGCCTTGAGCAGTGTGAGTTCGAGGTTCGCCGCGCCGAGCGCTTATTTCAGCGTGTGGGTTTGCCGGTGCGCGATACTACCAGCACCAGCGTGGAAGAAATCGCGGCGGGCGTCCTGAGTGCGCTGCGCCGCTCATAAAATAGTTGTCAAAATACAGAGAAGTGCTGGAAGAACGGAGCGTTGAACTCGGCGAAGTGCCCCATCAAGATCAGGTCAAGGCTCAGCAGGGCGCGGAGCAGGAAACGGTGCGGGTACAGGATTTCGGGAGGGAATGGATGCAGCAAGTGGATGCAGCGGGGGATTCAAAATGAACACAGAAAAAACGATTCGCCTCACCGTCGCCCAAGCGCTGATTCGGGTGCTGGCGGCGCAGTACAGCGAGCAAGACGGGGTGCGTCAGCGGCTGATCCCCGGCGTTTGGGGCATCTTCGGTCACGGTAATGTGGCAGGGCTGGGACAGGCGCTGGAGGAATATGGCGACGCCCTGAACTTACCCACTTACCGCCCGCAAAACGAGCAGGGCATGGTGCATATTGCCTCGGCGTTTGCCCGCCACAACAATCGGCTGGCGACCTACGCCTGCACCGCTAGCGTGGGGCCGGGCAGCACCAACATGCTGACCGGCGCGGCGCTGGCCACCGTCAACCGCTTGCCGGTGCTGCTGCTGCCCAGCGACCACTTCGCCAACCGCATTCCCGATCCGGTGTTACAGGGGTTGGAGCATCCCACCGAGCACGACCTGAGCGTCAATGACTGCTTCCGGCCCGTCAGCAAGTTTTACAGCCGCATCTCGCGCCCCGAGCAGCTTCTGTCGGCGCTGCCCGAAGCCCTGCGCGTGCTGACTGACCCCGCCGAGACGGGCGCGGTGGTGCTGAGCTTGCCGGAGGACGTGCAGACCGAGGCGTATGACTGGCCCGCTACCTTTTTTGCGGAACGAACCTGGCGCATCCGTAGACCGCCACCGGAATCAGAATTGATAGAGCAGGCCGCATCTCTGATTCGCTCGGCCAAGCGCCCGCTGATCGTGGGCGGCGGCGGCGTGATCTACAGCGGGGCGCAGGACGTACTCGCCGCACTGGCGGAGGCCACCGGCATTCCTTTTTGTGAGTCGCAAGCTGGAAAGGGCGCGGTGCGCTGGGATCACCTGCAGAACGCCGGGCCAGTCGGCAGCATCGGGGGGCTGGCCGCTAATCTGTTGGCCCGCGACGCCGATTTGATTTTGGCGGTGGGCACCCGGCTGGGCGATTTCGTGACCGCCAGCAAAACCGCCTTCCAGAACCCCGACGTAAAGGTGATCGGGCTGAACGTGGTGGCGATGGACGCCGCCAAACTCGGAGCGCTGAGCGTGGTGGTCGATGCCCGCACGGGGCTGGAAGCGCTGCTGGGGGCGCTGGTCAACTACAAAGTGGACGCCGAATATGCCCGCGAAGTCACCGACCTCAAGACCCGCTGGGATGCCGCTGTGGACGAGCAACGCAAAGACAGCGGCAGCACTCCACCCTCACAGGGGAGTGTGATCGGGCGCGTCAACGACGTGGTGGGCGGCCACGCCACCGTGATTTGCGCGGCGGGCAGCTTGCCAGGCGACCTCGTGCGGCTGTGGCGGGCCGAAGACCCCAAGAGCTACCACGTGGAGTACGGGTTTTCCTGTATGGGCTACGAGATTCCGGCGGGGCTGGGCGTCAAATTGGCCGAACCCTCGCGGCGGGTGGTGGTGATGGTCGGCGACGGCAGTTACCTGATGATGAACAGCGAACTGACGACGGCGGTGGCCGAGAACCTCAACCTGACGGTGGTGCTGATCGACAACCGCGCTTTCATGAGTATTCGCGGCCTCCAGATGGAATCCGGCAGCCCCAGCTTTAATAACGAACTGCGCCACCGTAATCCCACAACCGGGCGAACCGATGGCGCAATCGTCAAGCTGGACTTCGTGCAACATGCCCGTGGACTGGGAGCGCAGGCCAGCCAAGCCGAGACGCTGGACGCCCTTGAGGAGGCGCTCAATACCGCCGAGCGAGAAGGCGGCGTGCAGGTGATCGTGGTGCCGGTCAATCTGCGTGAACGGGTGCCGGGGTTTGAAAGCTGGTGGGACGTGCCGATTGCCGAGGTGTCGGGGCAGGCCGCTGTGAACGCCACCCACGCCTCTTACCGCCAGAATGTAGCAAAGCAGGTGCGAATATTTACACCTACACAGATAGAGGAAAAGGCATGACCGAACAAAAGATTCGCTTTGGTAACGCGCCCTGCTCCTGGGGCACTATCGAGGGCTTCGGGGAGGGCGTTCCCGCCGTGCAGATGCTGGACGAGTTGGTGCAGGCCGGGTACAGCGGTACCGAACTCGGCGACTACGGCTACCTGCCCACCGACCTCGCTGAGTTGCGAACGGCTTTGACTTCGCGCCACCTGACCATGCTGGGCGCTTACGAGGGTGTGTATCTGCGCGACCCCGCTGCCCACGCCGAGGGAGAAGCGCGGGTGCTGCGGGTGGCAGGTCAACTGGCGGCGGTGGCCGATCTGGGCGACCCCAACTGGAAGCCGCTGGTGGTGTTGGCCGACGAACACAGCCGTGACGCAGCCCGCTCCGAGAACGCCGGACGCATTACCCCCGACCTTGCGCTGGATGAAGAGGGCTGGACACATTTCGCGCAGGGAGCCGAGCGAATTGCCAAAGCAGTGCTGGAGCAGACTGGGCTGCGAACGGTGTTTCACCACCACTGCGGCGGCTACGTGGAAACGCCCGCTGAAATCGCTGAGTTTCTGGCCCGCACCGACCCTGACTTGATCGGCTTGGTCTTTGACACTGGGCACGCGCTGTACGGCAGCGGCGGCAGCGATCCGGCCACGGTGTTGGAACTGCTGAACAACCACCGTGAGCGCATCTGGTACGTGCATTTCAAGGACATGAGCGCCGAGGTGGCAGCGAGGGCGCGGCAAACCGGCACGGCCTACAAGGACGCGGTGGGCGCGGGTGTCTTCTGCAAACTTGGTCAGGGTGTGGTGCCGTTTGGGCCAGTTCTAAACGCTCTGCACACCAGCAGTTATCAGGGCTGGGTCACGGTGGAGCAAGACGTCTTGCCGGGTATGGGCGAACCGCTGATGAGCGCAACGGCCAACCGCGAGTACCTGCGGAGCTTGGAAGCCCCTTCGGTGTCCGAGTGACCGACCAAGCCGTAGAACTGTTCACCATAGGCCGCTGCTCCATCGATTTGTACTCCAACAATGTCGGCGCAGCCTTTCCCGACATTCAGCAGTTTAACGCTTATCTGGGTGGCAGTCCGCTCAATATCGCGGTGGGGGCCAGCCGCCTCGGTGTCAGGGCGGCCCTGCTGACGGCGGTGGGCGAAGATCAGGTGGGTGATTTCGTGCTGGCAGGTCTTGAACGTGAGAAGGTGGACACTCGCTTCATTCCCCGCAAGCACGGCACCCGCACCCCCGCCGTGCTGCTGGCGATCTTGCCGCCCGACAAATTCCCAATCACCTTTTACCGTGACAATCCGGCAGATACCCAGCTCAGCATCGCGGACGTGGTGGCGGCTCCGATTGAACAGGCCCGAGCTCTGGTCATCAACGGTTCGGCGCTGGCGCGGGAGCCCAGCCGCTCAGCCACCCTGAGCGCCGCGCGGCGGGCCAAATCGGCGGGTGTCACCGTTTACCTCGACCTCGACTTCCGCGCCGATCAGTGGCCCGATCCACTGGCATTTGGTCTAAATATTCGGGCTGTTCTGCGCGACGTGGACGTGGTGCTGGGCACCGAGGAGGAGATTAACGCCGCCATGCTGACGAGTGCGGCGCAGGTGGTCGTCAAACACAGCCAGTTCACCGCGCCGGAAATCGCGGGCGACCTGGAGGCCAACACCACCGCGCTCCTCTCGGAAGTGGGCGTGGTCATCCGTAAAGAGGGAGCGCGGGGCTGCACCATTTTTGAACGTGGCCGCTCTCCTCTGCCCGTCGCAGGCTTTCCAGTTCAGGTCGTCAGTGTGCTGGGTGCGGGCGACGCCTTCGCGGGCGGGCTGATCGCCGGGCGGCTGCGTGGGCTGGACTGGCAGGAAGCTGCCCAACTGGGCAATGCCTGCGGCGCGGTGGTGGTGGGCGAGATCGGTTGCTCGCACTTTGCGCCGACTTGGGCTGAAGCTCAGGCCGTCATCAACCGGCAGTGAATCTAAAGACCGATATTCAGGGAGAATAAGTTATGAAACAATCCAACCCTTACACCGACGCCCCGATTCGTTTTGCCCTGCTGGGTGCGGGGCGCATGGGCCGCGAACATGGTCAGGCGCTGCTGGGCCTGCCGGGAACTCAGGTGGTGGCGGTGGCCGACCCGCTGCCGGACGCCGCGCAAGCTCTGGCTGGGCTGCTGCGGGCCGATCAGGTTTACGCCGACCCACTGGACGCCATCCACGACCCGCAGGTGCAGGCCGTCATCATCGTGACGCCGACCAGCACCCACGCGGCACTGATTGAAGCGGCGGCCAAGGCGGGCAAGGCCATCTTCTGCGAGAAGCCTGTGGCAGCAGACCTCGTGGAAACCGAGCGGGTCATGAAAGTTGTGCAGGAAACTGGCGTGCCGTTTCAGATCGGCTTCCAGCGCCGCTTCGATGTGGCCTTTGCTCAGGCCAAACAGCGCATTGAGGCGGGCGAACTCGGCACCATCGAGCAGTTTGCCGCGACCGGACGCGACCCCGCCCCGCCGCCGCTGGAGTACCTGAAAGTGTCGGGCGGGATTTTTCTGGATCAAGCCATTCACGACCTCGATATTGCCCGCTTTCTGGTGGGCGAGGTGGAAGAAGTCATCGCCATCGGGGACGCCAAAGTCGATCCGGCCATTGCTGAAATGGGCGACGCCGACACCACCACCGTGCTGCTCAAGTTTGTCGGCGGCGCTCAGGGCGTCGTTCAAAACTCGCGCCGCGCCGTCTACGGCTACGATGTTCGCACTGAAGTCTTCGGTTCCGGCGGCAAATTCGTGCTGGACGCCACTCCCAAAACGCCGCTGCTGGCGTACGGCGAAAGTGTCAAGATGGATCACTACCACTTTTTTATGGACCGCTTCAAAGACGCCTACCGCGCTGAGATCGCTGCCTTCGTCGCGTCGTTGCAGGCGGGTGAGTCGCCCAATCCCGGCACCCACGACGCGCTGGAATCCTTGCGGCTGGCGCTGGCCTGCACCCAGAGTCTCAAGGAAGGTCGCTCAGTGCGGGTGCAAGACGTTCGGGCCAACCCGTGACCATCACGGGAACCCATCTCAAGCCCGGCGTGGACGGCAACCTCAGCGTCACGCCCCAGAGCGCGGGCTGGACATATCTTTCGTTCGGTGTGATGACGCTCGACGGCGCAAGTTTTGAGGGCAACAGCGGCGAAAACGAAGTTGCCCTCGTGCCGCAATCTGGCCGCCTGAGTGTTCACTTGGGTGATGAGGAACATGACCTCTCCAGAGCAGGCGTGTTCGAAGAGCTGCCGACGGTGGTTTACCTGCCGCCGCACACCCATTACACGGTATCAGGCAGCGGCACCTTCGCTCACGGCGGCGCACCGGCAACTGGGCAGCATCCGGCGCGGGTCATCCGGCCTCAGGACATCAAGGTGGAAATGCGCGGCGGGGCCAACGCCACCCGGCAAGTCAGCCACCTGCTTGGCCCCGACCAGCTGGCCGAGCGGCTGCTGATCTACGAGGTTTATACCCCCAGCGGCAACTGGAGCGGCTGGCCCCCGCATCGGCATGACGGCTGGCACGGCAGTCTCTACATCGAGGAAACCTACCACTACCGCATCCAACCCGAACAGGGCTGGGCGATTCACCGCAATTACAGCCCTGAAGACGCCTACGACGAAGCGCTGATTGCCCGTGACGGAGACCTCATTCTCAGCCCGCGTGGCTATCATCCGGTGGCGGCGGCTCCCGGCAGCAACGTCTATTACCTCAATTTTATGGCCGGTGAAGCGCTCGGCGAGGCCAGAAGCACGCCGCCCGTGGATGAGCCGGATTGGGCTTGGATGCGCCAAGACTGGGGCGGCAAGGCGCTGACATTGCCGATTCCAGTGATGGCCAAGCCCTGACGCTCAGCCCGCTACTAATTCACAAGCAGCTGAGCCTGCTGGGGTCGTGCGTGTGCAGCATTGGGCAGATGCAGCGTTTGGTGAAGTTGCTGGAGCGCTGCATCTGCACCCTGAAGGCACGGTGACGCGCCGTTTCACGCTGCAACAAGCCCAGAGCGCTTACGAAACCTTTGATACCGGCAAGGTGGGTGATCGTCCGGGACGACTGAGGACTGGCATGTTCCCGGCGACAGGCGTTCTCACGGGCCTGTCGCCGGGAACAGCCTACGAAGCTCCTCCTCCTAAAGGCTCTAACCAAAAATACTCTTCGGCAAATACAGTCCGACCAGCCAGTTGGGGGCGTCCACAATCTCGCTGATACGCAGGTCGGCGCACACGCTGCACAGCAGGTAAGCGTCCTGGGCGCTGAGGCCGTATTCAGCCATCATCAGTTCGATCATGTTGCGGGTGGCGTCCTGCGCGGCGGCGTACAGATCGGGGCCGATGCCGGTCGTCACCTGATAGCCCTTCTGATCGATATGCGAAGTCACCGGGCCGGGCGTGGAAAAGCGCGGCGTTCTCAGCTTCGCGGCTTTTTGCAGGGTAAAACGCAGGGTGATGTGCATGGCCGATTCAATCGCCGTGCCGCACACCTCGCCGTCGCCCTGAGCCGCGTGGGTATCGCCCACCGAGAAGAGTGCGCCCTTGACCGCGACGGGCAGGTGAAGGGTGCTGCCCGCCGTCAGATCGCGGATGTCCATGTTGCCGCCCACCGCCCTCGGCGGCACGACGCTGTGGTGGCCAGCCTCAGCGGGCGCGTTGCCGATGGTGCCGGGAAAAGGACGCACCGGCACCTGAATGCCGTGATGAAACTCCGCTGAAGTGTCGGTGTAATTCCACAGCTTGAGATACGGCTCGGAAAATTCGTCGGCCAGTAGTCCGAAACCGGGAATGATCGCCGTCCAACCGAAGCCGGAGGGCCGGAACTCCAGAATCTCGACTTGCAGGGCGTCGCCCGGCTCTGCGCCGTGAACGTACACCGGGCCAGTCACCGGATTGATCTTGGAGAAGTCCAGTGTGGTCACGTCAGCGGAGGTGGAAGACGGCGTGAACTGGCCGCCGCCGGAATCGACGACTTCAAATTCAATCGTCTCGCCGCTCTCCACCTCCAGGGCGGGCTTCAGGCTGTTGTCCCAGCCGTAATGGTGATCATGGATGGTGCATTTTGGTCTGGCGGTCATATGGCTCCTTGCCGTCGCGCTAGTGGGGTGGCTTGTGGCGTGTGGGAAGGGAGCAGGAGATATTCTGCCCCCCCTGTTCAGCGCCGACTTTATTTCACCGACAGCCGCTCGTAATTAATGAAGTGCGTCGGGTCGAGCAGGTCGTCCACGCTGCCCACCAGACGCTCAGACTTCATGGTGTAGCGCACCTCGTGAAAGACCGGCACCCACGCCGCCTGCTTGTTCATGGCGGCGAAGATGCTGGCGTATTCCTTGAGACGGGCGGCTTGCTGAGCGGGGGCCACCATTCTATCGGCTTTGTCGGCGCGGGCGTCCAGCGCCTTATCGCAGATAAATGGCCAGTTCCAGCCGCCCTGCACCGCACTTTTGCATGACAAGATCGGCCAGTAAAAATCGCTGGGGTCTGGGTAGTCCTGCGTCCAGGCCAGACCGCCTGACCAGACCATAGCCGCCGTCTTGGGCGTGCCTGCCGCGTCGATCACGCTGCTCTGGGCCAAGCTCTTGAGCTGCACCCGCACGCCGATCTGCGCCAAATCTTGCTGGATGCTCTGGGCGATACGCGGATTCGGGTCGGTGGAGGTGGTGTAGAGCGTGGTGTCGAAGCCGGACTTCAGGCCCGCCGCCGCCAGCAGCGCTTTGGCTTTGACCGGATCGTAAGCGTACCCCGCCTCAGTCTTGTCGTAGCCGGGCATCAGCGGCGGCAGCACCCCTTTGGCAATCTCGCCGCGCCCGTTGATGATGCGCAAAATCTTGGTTTTGTCAATCGCCATGTTGATGGCCTGACGCACCCGCACGTCATTGAGCGGCTTGATGCCGGTGTTGAGGCTCAGGTAGGTGGTGTTGACCGAGGTCTTGGACACCACGCTGGCCTTGAGCTTGGGATCGCGGGTAACTTGCAGAAACTGAGCAGGCGGAATGCCGTCGCCGAGCAGATCGATCTCGCCGCGCTGGAGGCTGAGGTAAGCCACACTGGGATCGAGCCCGACCTTGACGGTGACGCTGGCAAGCTGCGGCAGGTTGGGCATGAAGTAATTGGGATTGCGCTCAAAGACGAGTTGTTGACCGTTGACCCATGACTTGAGGGTAAACGGCCCAGTGCCGACGGGCTTGTGGCCGAAATCCTCCCCGGCGCTGGCAACGGCTTCCTTGGGGACGATAAAGGCGAAATTCATGGCCATGATATTGAGGAAAGCGGCGTTGGGTGCGTCCAGCGTGATCCGCAGCTTGTCAGGAGCCAGTACGGTGATGCCCGACACGGCCTTGGCCTTGCCGTCCACGAACGCCTGTGCGCCCGCGATCCCGGTATAAAAGCTCTGCCCCGGACTCTTGGTCTTCGGGTTGAGAACGCGCTCCAAGGTGTATTTCACATCGTCCGCTGTCATCACGCGCCCGTTCTGGAACTTGACGCCTTTACGCAGGGTGAAGGTATATGTCTTGCCGTCTTTGGAAACGTCTGGCATCTTGGCCGCCAGGCGCGGCGTCAGCGTCGTGGAGCCGGGTTTGTAGTCCAGCAGGGCGTCGAAGACCATCTTCTCCATCGGCCAGTTCTGGTAGTCGTAGCCCACTGCCGGATCGAGGGTGGTCACGTCGTCTTTGTAGGAGACGGTGATGTTGCCGCCCGGCGCGGCCAGAGCGCCGCCGAGCAAAAGGGTCAATCCGAGAAGCGCCGTTGTGGTCAGTGTTTTCATAATCTCTCCTTACGAGTAGCGGATGCGGGGGTCGATGACGAGCTGAACGAGGTCGGCCAGCAGGTTGGCAAGGGTGATGACGACGGCGCTGAAGATGACAACCCCCACGATGACCGGAAGATCGACCACCCGGATGGCGTCCCAGACGAGTCGCCCCAGGCCCGGCCAACCGAAGACGCTTTCCACCACCACCACCCCGCCCATGAACACGCCGATATCCAATCCGATCATGCTGATAATCGGCGGCACGGCGTTGCGCAGGGCGTGGCGAATGACCACCCGCGAGGGAGACAGGCCCTTGGCGCGGGCGGTGCGGACATAATCGCGGGCCAGCACCTCCAGCAGACTGGAGCGGATCACCCGTGCGTACCAGCCCGCGCCGCCCAGACCGAGGGTGAGGGCAGGCAAGAACAGGTGCGAGAGGCCGCCGTAGCCGCCCAGCGGAAAGAGGTTCAGGCCGTAGGCCAGCAGATACACCAAACTCAGGCCCAGCCAGAACTGCGGCGCGGAGGCTCCCAGAAAGGCGAAGCCCATCACCACCCGGTCAGGCCACCGTCCGCGCCTGAGTGCTGCCCAGATGCCCAGCGGCAGGCCGAGCAGCAACTCCAGCGCAATGGCCCCCAGCATCAGCTGAGTGGTGGGCCAGATGCGAGAGGCCAGCAACTCGCGCACGCTGGACTGCTGCTTGTAGGAGCGCCCCAGATCGCCTTGCAGCAACTTCCCGAGGTACTGCGCGTACTGGGCGGCAAACGGCTGATCTAAACCCAGTTCGCGCCGGATGCTGTTGACGGTCTGAACGCTGGCGCTCGGCCCGGCGACCAAGCGGGCTGGGTCGGCAGGCAGCAAAAAAATCAAGCTGAAGGTCATCACCGAGGCGATCAGCAGCACAAACAAGCTCTGCATCACCCGCGAGGCGGCGAACGGCAGCATCAGCCGTTCCCGTTGGGATCGAGCGCGTCGCGCAGGCCCTCGCCCAGCAGATTGAAGCCCAGCGAGGTGAGCAAAATGGCCGCGCCGGGAAACAGCACCAGCCAGGGCGCGGTGGTCAGGTAACTCTGTGACTCGTTGATGATGCCGCCCCAGCTTGGCGTCGGCGGCTGCACGCCCACGCCCAAAAAGGACAGCGTGGCTTCTAGCAGTACGGTGGTGCCGATGCCCAGCGACCCCCACACCAGCGCGGTGGGCAGCAGGTGCGGCGCGACATGCCGGAACAGAACCCGGGTGCCGGACGCGCCCACCGCCTGCGCCGCCTCCACGAATTCGCGCTCGCGTAGTGATACGACCTGCGCGTAGATGACTCGCGCCACCGCCACCCAGTTGAGCAGCGCAATCACCAAAGTCACGATCCACAAGCTGGGACGCAGGATGGCCGTCAGGGCGATGGCGAGGAGCAGCACGGGGAAGGCCATCATCACGTCGGTAAAGCGCATGATCAGGGTGCCGACCACGCCGCGCCACAGCCCGCCGAGTGCGCCCAGCAGCACGCCGATGATGACTGCCAGCCCGTTGGCCAGGACGCCTACCAGCAAGGACGCCCGTGCCCCCCAGAGCAAACGCGAGAGCAGGTCGCGCCCCAGCAGATCGGTGCCGAGCAAAAAGGTGCGGCTGGGTGACTGAGGCGCACCCTCCAGAGACAGGCCGTCAGGGAACTGGAAATTGGGATCATGCGGCGAGAGCCAGGGAGCCAGCAGCGCGGCCAGCACGATCAAAATGCAGATGACCAGTCCGGTCAGCGCGGCCCGGTCACGCGAGAAGCGCCGCCAGGCCACCGAGCGCGTTTTTGCAGCGGGCGCGGTTTTGGCGACGGGCAGCGTGATCACGCCTGAACCTGTGTGGGCGCATTTGGCTGCACAGGAGCCGGATACAGCGCCGAAGCATTTCCACGCAACAGCATCACGGCGGCTTCCTCGGCCTCGTTGGCCGTCAGATCGCCTACTCGTACGGTGTCGTCCAGCACCTCGCCCAGCATCCGGCGGCCCCAGCGAGCGCCCAGATAAAACAGCTCCGGCGTCCGCGAGGCGTCGGTGGCAAACAGGAGTTTGCTCAGCGGCGAGAGGTGCAGCGCCTCATGGACGTGTGTTCTCATGCCGTGCTGACTGAGGAAGGGAATGCTCAAGCTCAGGTCGAGGTACGCGCCGGGGTAGACGCTGGCGAGGTAGCCCGCCTCGCGGGTAAACGGGTAGCAATGCAGCATCACGATTTTGAGGCCGCGCAAATCGGGGTCTTCAAACAGGGATCGCAGATGGAGCGGATTGGCGAGGCGTAGATCGAGGTCGGGATCGCCGTAGCCGGTGTGAAACTGGACGGGCAAATCCACGTCACGCGCCACCCGCAGGGCCAGCAGCAGCGCTGTGTCCAGAAGTGGCTTGCTGGTGAGTTTTGGTGTCTCACCTGTTTTCAAGTCGCGTTTGAGGGCATCATAAGCAGCCTGCACCTCGCCCGCGTCCCACTTCTCCACCGCCAGCCCAGTGCGGTAAGCGATGACGCTCTTGAGTCCGGCCAGGGTGGGGGCGACTTGCCGCAGATGTGATTCAAACGAGTGAAGTAAGTCAGAGACGCGGTCATGTTGCCAAACCAATCCGGCCAGCACCGCTTCCAGCCGCAGGACGCGCCGGGCTTGCCAGGGGAGCAGCGAATCCGATTCGGCCACGCTCATCAACTCGCCGGTGAATAGGCCGTCGTCCAGCAGCACGGTGTCGATGTTGGCCCCCCGGATCATGCGCTGGGCCACCTCCAGATAATCCGCCGCCTGCCGCGCCGCGTCCACCGCCGTTCTCTGTGGCTCGCAGCCGTAAAACTCGGCCAGCTCGCGCAGGGAGCGGCGGTAAAAGATGCCGTGCGGGGTGTGGCGCTCAAGCACTTCGGGATCGTAAGCCTCGGTGAAGTAGCTTTCCAGTGGGGCCGTGCGCCAGCCCGCTTCGTGAAAGATGGCGTGGGCGTGGTGATCCAGAATCGGGATGTGGTCGAGGTTCAAAGCAGTCTCCTGAGCGGAAGCGAAATTAGTAAACGAAGCGGTGCATATTAAGTTCGGTGTCCTCGTCCTGAGTGGCAAAGTAGGCGGCCTCAGCGCGGCGCACCGCCGTAAACGAGCGGGCCAGATCGGGGCCGAGGGCCGCTTGAAGCAGGTCGTCTTGCTCGAAGGCAGCCAGCGCTTCCGGCAGCGATTCGGGCAGGCGCTGAATCGTCCGCTCGGCCCGCTCCGCGTCGGTGAGGCTCCCTGGCGGCATATCCAGCGGCGCTCCGGGGTCGAGTTGGCGTCTCAGGCCGTCCAGCACGCAGGCCAGCAGGCCGCCTAGGGCCAGATACGGACTGGCGCTGGCGTCGCAGGTCTTGAGCTCAAAATTGGTGCTGCCCCCGCCCGCGCCGCTCAGCAGATGGCCGCTGGCGACCCGCAGGCTGGCCTCGCGGTTGTCCAGCCCCCAGCAGGCGTAGCTGCCCGCCCACCAGCCTGGCAGCAAGCGGCGGTAAGAATTGACCGACGGCACCGTCAGGGCGCACAGACCCGGCAAATGGGTCAGCACGCCCGCGATGGATTGCCGCGCCGTCAGGGACAGGCCCAATTCGCCCTTCTGGTCGTAAAAAGTATTGACTCCGTCTCGCCACAGACTCAGGTGAATGTGACACCCGCTGCCCGCTCCGTCCCTGACCGGCTTGGCGGCAAACGAGGCCCGTAAGCCGTGCTGCCGCGCCACGCCATTCACCGCCATCTTGAACAGCACCTGACGGTCAGCGGCGGCTATCCCTTCGGCAGGCGCAATGGAAATTTCCTGCTGGCCGGGGCCGGATTCGGGATAGTACATCTCGGGGCTCAGGCCATGAGCGTCCAGTGCAGCGAGAACATCCAGCGCAAAGGCGTTAGAAGCTGAAAAGCCGTCCAGCGCTCCGTACACGCTGCTGTCCAGCGGCTCTCCATCTTTGAACAGGTAAAACTCGTTCTCAAAACTCGCCATTACCGTGAAGCCGAGTTGCTCAGCGGCCTCCACCTGGCGGCGCAGGAAGTCGCGGGGGCAATGCGCCCAAGCTTTGCCGTCCAGGGTTCGCATGTCGCTTACCATCGCCGCCGAGCCGGGCGCGTAGGGCAGGGTCACATAACTGGCCGGATCGGGCACGATTCTCACCTCACCCACCGCGCTCAGTCCGCTTTCCGGCACCACGCTGTCCACCATCATTGCCAGCGCTTGCTGACCCATGCTCAGGCCCACGCCGCGCAGCATTGCTCCCGGCAGGCTGGGGCGGGTCACGGCCTTAGCGCGGGTCAGGCCCGCATTGTCGGTCCACAGAATGCGGGTGAGTTGGACGTCTTGCTGAAGGATAGTTTCAGTGTCGATCGTCTCAGGGTCAAGGGTCATAAATGGATCGCCACCGCCCGCGCCGGGAAGCCGGAACCGCCCTTCGGGTTGGGCCAGCTGGCCAGCAGCAGTGCGCCAGTTTCAGGCACTTTATCGAGGTTGGTGAGCAGTTCCAGTTGCCAGCAGTCGCGGCCCAGGATGTAGGCCTCCAGGCTGTAATCACCGTCACGGGTGCTGGACATGCCGCCATCGGTGTCGGTGGTTTCGTGACCGACGGCCACGACGCCGCGCTCCTCTAGCAGCGCTTTCAGCACCTCGCGGCTCCAACCGGGGAAATGGGCCACGCCCTCAGCGTCCGCATTGGCCATGCGTTCCCGATCCGGCCAGCGCTGATGCCAGTCGGTTCTGAGAGCCACGAAACCGCCCTGCGGCACTCGGCCGTGTTGCTTTTCCCACGCTTCGAGGTCGGCCAAAGTGGGGCGGTAATCTGGGTCGGCCTTCACCTGCTCACTGACATTCAGCACGCACAGCGGCAGCAGCATCTCGTTGACGCTGAGTTCGGAGATGGTGCGCCCGCCCGCCACCATGTGCGAGGGCGGGTCGACGTGCGTGCCCCACTGCCCGACGAAGCCGTATTGATGAACCTCGAAGAGTGCGCCATTGGCTAAGCTCACAAAATTGCCGAACGTCTGATCGGGGAAGGCCGGGAAGCGTGGTTGGCCGGGAAAGAAGGCGTGGGTCAGATCAGTGTAGGTCGCGCCGCGAAGGTGCTGCTGATAAGCGGCCCACAGGCCCGGCAACTGCTCAGAAGAATCAGGGTTTGGGGACATAGTTGGGCGTCATCTCCGCTGCCAGGGTGAGTTCCTTGTTCTTGACACCGATCACCGTCACGCCTTTTTGCGGCACCCGCGAGCCGGGCGCGTAGGTGATGGTGCCCGTCACGGTTTTGAGGTTCTTGGTGGTGGCCAGCGCCGCCTTGATCTTGGCCGGCTCATCGCTGCCCGCCCGCTTGATGGCGTCAGCCACCAGGTAAACCGAGTCGTAGCCCAGCGCGGCAAATGCGTTTTCCGGTTCCTTGCCAAAATCCTTCTGATACCCGGCCATGAATTTCTTGACGGCGGGGGTGCTCTTGGGACTGATCAGGGCGTGGGTGGTGAAATAGACGTTGTTGGCGCTCGTGCCGCCCACCTGCACCAAGAGCGGCGTGTCGTACCCGTCGCCGCCCACGATGGGCGACAGGATGCCTGCCTGCCTGACCTGCTTGACGAGCGTACCGATGTCGTCGGGCAGGGCGGCGATATACAGAACATCGGGCTTCTGAGCCAGCGCCCGCAGCCGGGTGATCTGCGCCCCGAAGTTCTTGTCGCCGGACTTGTACGAGTCTTCCAGAGTGATTTTGCCGCCCGCTTTGAGGTAAGCGTCCTTGAAGTATTTGGCGAGCAGGGTGGTGTACTCGGCGCTGCGGTCGACCAGCAGATAAGCCGTTTTGCCCTTGAGGTTCTTGTAGGCAAATTCGGCCCCTACCGCCGCCTGCACGTTGTCGCCGAAAGGAGCCAGGAACATGGTGTCGCCGATCTGGGTGGGGAGCTGCGGTGAGGTGGCTCCCGCCGTCACGAACGGCACACCAGCTTTCTGAGCAATCGGCCCCAGCGCCAGGGCCGAGTCGGAGTCCGTGAAGCCCACGATGGCCCGTACCTTGGCGCTGCTGATGAGCTGCGAGGCGACGTTGGTGATGGTGGCGGCGTCGCTCTTGCCGTCGTAGACGACCAGTTCAAGCGGGCGGCCCAGTACGCCTCCGGCAGCGTTGATCTCCTTGATGGCCAGTTTTGCGCCGTTGGCGGCGGGCGCGTCTAGGCTGGACAGCGCTCCGGTGAGGTTGAACGCTCCGCCGATTTTGATGGGCGTTTTGCCTTGGGCCAGCGCCACCGTGAGTGGAAGGGTGGCGATTCCAGCAGTGAGCAGCCAGCGAGTAAAGTTCTTGTTCATACAGCCTCCTGTTCGGGCGAAGCGCCCTGAGACGCCTTCGATGAGTCAACGAGTTGAAGTTCGCGGTCGCCCAGCAGCCCTGACGGGCGGTAGACCATCACCAGAATGAACACCATGCCCAGCACGATCTGACTGACCCCGTAAAGCGGCGGCAGCGTGAGGGAACCGAGCGAGAAACCGCGTTCTAAGTTGCGCAGCACCTCCGAGAGCAGCGTGACCAGCACCACGCCCACGGCCGCTCCAGTGAGGCTGCCCTGCCCGCCCACCACCAGCATCGCCAGTTGCGTGACCATCAGGGCGAAGTAGAAGGTAGCCGGGGAGAAGGAGCCGAGGTAATGGGCGTAGAGTGCCCCGCCCACACCCGCAAAGAAAGCGCCGATGATAAAAGCCATCAGCCGTGTGGGCAGTACCCGGATGCCGATGCCCTGCGCCGCGATCAGGTCCTCGCGGGTGGCTCGCATGGCCCGGCCAAATGGCGAGTAGGCCACCCGCGAGAGGATCAGCAGGGTCAGCACCATCCAGCCCAGCGCCCAGGGCAAGGTGGTCGAGGTGTCGATGCCGGTAAACGTCCGCGCCCCGCGTGTAAAGCTCTCGGCATTGACCAGCACCACATTGACGATGATCAGAAAGCCCAGGGTCGCGACGCTGACATAATTGCCGTTGAGGCGCATCAGCGGCGCACCGACAATCAGTCCGACCAGAGCGCATAGCAAACCTGCGATCAGGGTAGCGGGCAGAAAACCGAGCTGAATCTGCGCCAGCCAGCCGAGGAGATCGGGCAGGTAAGCCAATTTTTTGTCCAGCGCCAGGGTGAGGATGGCGCTACTGTACGCCCCCAGCGCCACAAATCCCACGTGCCCCAGCGAGAACACCCCGGTAAAGCCGTTGGACAGCCCCAGGCTGGACACCAGCACCACGTTGACGGCCATCACGATCAGCACCCGCACGAAGTAGTCGGGCATGAATTGTGGCCCCAGCCAGGCCAGCAACGCCAGCAGAACTAGGCCCACGCCGAGCCGCCACCAACGCGTCACAGCTTGACCTCTCGGGTGACGTTGAGCAAGCCGCCGGGTCTGAGGAGCAGAAAGCCGATCAGCAAGCCGAACACGATGGCGTCGCGGTAGGGCGAGACTTCCGGCGGCAAGAAGGCCACGATCAGCACTTCCAAGGCTCCCAGCAGGTAGCCGCCCAATACCGCGCCCGGCAAGCTGCCCAGCCCGCCGATGATGGCGGCGACAAACGCCTTGAGCAGCGGCGTGAAGCCCATCAGCGGATCGACCACCCCGGCCTGCGCCGCCCACAGCACGCCCGCCAGTCCCGCGAAGGCCGAGGCCAGCATGAACGCCACCACGATGACCCGGTTGACCCTGACGCCGACGAGCTGCGCCGCGCCCAGATCCTCGGCGGCGGCCCGCATCCCCAGACCGACGGTGGTGCGGCGCATGAACCATGTCAGAAACAGCAGCGAGACGAGGGTCAGGCCCACGCTCAACACGTTGATGTTGGTAAAGGTCACGCGCCCATCGAACAGACTCCACAGTTTGGTCATCCAGTCAGGCAGCGGGAAGTTGCGCGGCGAGGCGGTAAACAGCAAAATGCCCAGATTTTCCAGAATGAACGTCAGCGCCAGACTGGTCAGCAGCATGGTCACGTCGGGTGCGCCCCGCACCGGGCGGTAAGCCACCCGCTCGATGATGACGCCCGCCAGCGCCGCAACGGCGATGCCCAGCAAGCAGGCAAGCAAGAAGCTGAGGCCAGAGGTGGTCAGCAGCACGGTGGCGAACGCTCCGATCATCATCATGTCGCCGTGTGCGAAGTTGGAAAGCCGCAGGATGCCGAAGATCAGTGACAGACCCACCGCGATCAGGGCGTAGAGGCTGCCCACGCTCAGGGCATTGACCAGTTGCTGGAACAGGTATTCAAAGCCGGTCATGCTGCGCCGCCGCCCAGGTACGCCTGCGCCACTTCCTCACTCTGGCTCAGCTCGGCGGCGCTGCCGGACAGGGCCACGCTGCCGGTTCTCAGCACGTAGGCCCGGTCGGCCAGGCCCAGCGCGGCGCGGGCGTTTTGTTCCACCAGCAGGATGGTCACGCCCGTCTCACGAAGTTCACGCAGGATCTTGAAGATTTCTTTGATGATCAGCGGAGCCACGCCCAGTGAGGGCTCGTCCAGTAGCAGCAGGCGCGGGCGGGCCATCAGGGCGCGGGCCAGCGCCAGCATCTGCTGCTCGCCGCCTGACAGCGTGCCTGCCGCCTGACTACGGCGCTCGGCCAAAATTGGAAAGAGGCTTAGCATCCGCTCGGTGTCACTTTTGATTCCTTCGCTGTCACTGCGCACGCTGGCTCCCAGCCGCAGGTTTTCCAGTACGCTCATGCCGCCGAAAACCCGCCTCCCTTCCGGGCAGTGCGCCACGCCCCGCGCCACCACCTCGGTGGGACTCAGGCCGGTGAGCGGGGAGCCGTCCAGTAAAATCTGACCGCTGGCGACTTTGATGAGGTTAGAAATGGCCCGCAGGGTGGTGGATTTGCCCGCGCCGTTGGCTCCCAGCAGTGCCACGACCTCCCCAGCGTGGAGGTGCAGACTGACGCCCCTCAGGGCACTCACCGCGCCGTAGTTGACGTACAGGTTTTGCAGAGCGAGGAGGGGCTGAGTTTGAGGCTCAGATGGCCCAGACCCAAGCGGCCCAGGCTTAAGTGGCCCAGACTCAGGCTGCATCGTCACTCCCCAGATAAGCCTCGCGCACCCGCACGCTGGCCTGTACCTCGGCGGGCGTGCCCTCGCCGATCACTTGACCCTGTGCCAGCACCTGCACCCGCTCGCACAGGTTCATGACCAAGTCCATGTCGTGTTCGATCACGATGACGGCCACGCTGTAGCGGTCACGCAGACGGCCGATGAGCTGCGCCAAAGCATGCGTTTCGCCCGCATTGAGTCCGGCGGCGGGTTCGTCCAGCATCAGTAGCGCCGGGCGGGTCGCCATCGCCCGCGCAATCTCCAAGCGGCGTCCGTCGCCGTAGGGCAAGCTGGCGGCCCGCAGATTGGCCTGATGTTCCAAGCCGGTAAGGGCCAGCAGCTCACGGGCGGTGTTCTCGGCGGCTTGCCGGGCGGCGCGGGCGGTGGGCAAGCCCAGCAGCACGCCGGGCAGCGAACTGGGGTGCCGGAGCTGGGCGGCGGCCAGCACATTTTCCAGCACGCTGAGCTGCGCAAACAGCCGGGTGCCCTGAAAGGTGCGGGCGATGCCCAGCCGGTTGACCTGAGCTGGAGGCAGATTGGTGACGGCCTGACCGCGCAGATAAACCGCTCCTGCGGTTGGTTTCAGAAAGCCGGTCACCAGATTAAACAGCGTGCTTTTACCGCTGCCGTTCGGCCCGATAATGCCCACGATCTCGCGTTCGCGTACACTGATGGCGTGATTCCTGAGCGCCCTTAAACCGCGAAAAGACTTGGCAAGGTCGCGGGTTTCCAGGAGGGGGGCGGCTGACAGCAGATCAGCTCCCATCTAGCTTGTTTCCTTGATAGGCCCAGCGCCCTTCAGCAAATAGCCTCTTGGTTGCATGCCGTAGAGTAGATGAATGTTTCTAGAAGTGCAATGACCGTCTAGACTATTTACCCAGACCGGCAAAATTGTTGATATATTTTCCCTCTTATGCGGCCTGAACGCTTAGATGAGATAGATCGGCAATTGCTCTCGGCCCTGCAACGCGACGCTGAAGTCAACCGCGCTGAGCTGGCCCGTGAGGTGGGCCTCTCACCGGCTGGGTTGCACAAGCGCTTGGCCCGCCTCAAAAGTCAGGGGTACTTTCAGCGCACGGTGGCGCTCCTGAACCGGCGCAGCTTGGGACTCGACCTGCTGGCGTTCATGCTGGTGACGTTTCGCTCCAACCTGCGCTTCGAGAACCAGGACGCCCTGCGCCGGGCGGTGGCGGACATTCCTCAGGTGCTGGAATGCTACACGCTGACCGGAACGAGTGACGCCATTCTCAAAATCTTGGTGCGCGATCAAAGTGAGCTGCGCGATTTGTTGCAGACGCTGGCGCAGGCCCAAGACGTGATCGACCGGATTCAGACCTGTGTGGTGCTGGAAGAATTCAAGAACGGCCCCGAGTTGCCGCTGCCACCATCAGAAACCAAACCGGCGGGCGAGGAGCCCGAATGATCCCGCCCCCGGTGCTGGACTTTTTCAACCAAACTGGGCCATTCCAACAACCGGGAAGGTTGCTATGCTGAGGCGAGAGGTGCAAATGACGACCACGAGACGGACTCCAGTGCTGGCGATTCACGGCGGCTGCGGCGCGATTCCCAAAGACGAATTGACCCCGGATCTCAACCGGGCTGCCCGTGACGCGCTGCGCCGGGCGCTTCAAGCGGGTTTCAGCGTCTTGACAGCGGGCGGCCCGGCCACCGACGCGGTCACAGAAGCGGTCGCGGTGATGGAAGACGACCCGGTGTTCAACGCGGGCTACGGCGCGGCCCTCAACCGGGACGGCTACCATGAGCTGGACGCCTCGGTGATGGACGGGGCAGCAGGCTTGGCGGGCGCGGTGGCCGGAGCGCGGCGCATTCGCCATCCGGTGCGGGTCGCCCGCGCACTGGCCGAGGTGGCCGATCCGCTGCTGCTGATAGGTGAGGCCGCCGACGAGTGGGCGCGGCAGCGGGGATTTGAAGTGGTGGACAACAGCTTTTTCACTACCCCTTCCCGGCGGGAGGCGCTGGAAAGAATGCTGGAGCGGGAACGTGAAGGCACGCTGGCCGCCGCCCCCGAGCGCGACAAGCACGGCACGGTGGGCGCGGCGGCGCTCGACCTGCACGGCCACTTGGCGGCAGCAACCTCCACGGGCGGCTACACTGCCAAGCCCACCGGACGCATCGGCGACTCACCGATCATCGGGGCGGGGACGTGGGCCGATGACCGCACCTGTGCGCTGTCGGGCACGGGCAAGGGGGAGTTTTTTATTCGCCGCGTGCTCGGCCACGAAATCCACGCCCGGATGCTTTATCAGGGCGCGGCGCTGAGTGAGGCCACCGACGCCATGATTCACGGTGAGATGATGGCCCTCGGCAAGCTGGGATCAGGCGGCGGAGCGGGACTGTGCGCGGTGGACAAAGACGGTAACGTCGCCCTGCCGTACAACACCGAGGGCATGTACCGGGGCTGGATCACCGCCGATGAGATCTACGTCGCCATTCACGAAGAATAGGTACGGCCAGACCCAACTCCACGTCTCGGGCTGTCCGCACCTACTGGGCCTGCCCGCTTGGTCAAAAGAAACTCTTTTTTGACCGAGCAGGCAGGCGGCAGTCAGCCTGAGTTCAGCCCTGATCGAGCGGGCGGATCAAGAGTTCGTTGACGTTCACGCGCTCCGGCTGGGTCACGGCATAGACAACGGCAGCGGCGATGTCTTCCGATTGCAGCATCTCCATGTCCTTGATGCGGCCCTCGTACATGTCTTTGGTCTGGGTATGGGTGATGTGATCGGTCAGCTCGGTGGCGACCACACCGGGTTCGATGACGGTCACGCGAATCCTATCGGCTTTGGCTTCCTGCCGCAGGCCCTCGCTGAACCCCCCCACCGCCCATTTACTGGCGCTATATCCGGCGCTCAGCGGACTGGCCCCGCGCCCCGACACCGACGAGATGTTGACGATGTGCCCGCTCTTCTGCGGCTTCATGACTTCCAGCGCGGCCTGCGAAAGGTGCATCAGCGCCGTGACGTTGAGGTTCATCATGCGCGTCAAATCGCTGGGATCGCCGCCGGAGAGCGGGCCGAGCAGCATCACGCCCGCGTTGTTCACGACGATGTCCAGGCGGCCCAGGGCTTCCACCGCCTGTTTCACGACCTCGGCTCCCTGCCCGGCCTGCGCCAGATCCGAGACAATGACAGCTACTTTGCCGCCCATGTTCTGGATCTTGCCCGCCAGTTCATCCAAGCGGTCTTTGCGCCGGGCCACCAGCGCCACCGCCGCGCCGTGTTCGGCCAGGGCCAGGGCAGTGGCTTCCCCGATGCCGCTGGAGGCTCCGGTGACGAGGGCGACTTTACCTGCGAGTTTTCCGTTTGTCTGGGTCATGTTGTTTGCTCCTTTTGAAGGTTTAAGCCGTAGAGTTCGCCGTATTTGCCGCTGAGGTAATCCAGGTAAGGTTGGGGGTCGAGGCCGCGCCCGGTCGCCCGTATCAGCAGCTCATGGGGCGTGAAGGTGCGGCCATGCTGGTAAATGTTGTCTGTGAGCCACTCGCGCAGCGGGGTGTACTCGCCGCGCAGGAGGCCAGCTTCCAGATCCGGCACCTGCTCCAGTGCCGCCGCGTAGAACTGCGAGGCCATCACGTTGCCGATGGTGTAAGTGGGAAACGAGCCGATCATCCCCGCCGACCAGTGGATGTCTTGCAACACGCCGTGTGCGTCGTCCGGCACGTCCAGACCGAGGTCGGATTTGATGCGGGCGTTCCAGGCTTCGGGCAAGTCCTTGACCGCCAGTTCGCCGCCGATGAGTTGGCGTTCCAGCTCGACCCGCAGCATGATGTGCAGGTCATACGTTAGCTCGTCGGCCTCCACCCGGATCAGGCTGGGGCGCACCGTGTTGACGGCGCGGTGAAAGGCGTCGGTGTCTACGTCCGCGAGCTGCTCGGGGAACGCCGCCTGAAGCTGAGGAAAGTGCAGCTCCCAGTAGGCCTTTGACCGCCCAATTCGGTTCTCCCACAGCCGCGACTGGCTCTCATGGGTACCGTAGCTGGCTCCACCCACGGCGTAAAGGCCCGTCAAATCACTGGTCAGCACCGTGCGGCTCAGCTCGGGGCGGACTCCCTGCTCATACATGGCGTGCCCGGTTTCGTGCAGCGTGCCGAACAGTGCGCCCGATAGGAAGTTTTCCTGAAAGCGGGTGGTGATCCGCACGTCCTGGCGGGTGAAACTGATCTCGAAGGGGTGGGCCGATTCGTCGAGCCGCCCGCGCTGGGTGTCGTAGCCGAACTTCTGCGCCAGCGTCAGGGAAACACGCTTTTGCGCGTCTGCCGGATACGAGCGGTTCAGGAACTCACTGCGCGGCTGGGGTTGCTGCTGGATAGCCTTGAGGAGCGGCACATGGTGGGCGCGGAGACGCTCGAACAGCGGCAACAGCGTCGCCACCGTGACACCCGGCTCGTAGAGGTTGAGTAGCGCGTCGTAGGGGTGGCCCTCGTAGCCCAGCGCCTCGGCCAGTTGGCGGTTCAGCTCCACCATGCGCGTCAGGGCCGGGGCGAACATACTGAAGTCATTGGCCGCCTTGGCCCGCGCCCACACGTCCTGCGCCTCGGATTTGAGCAGGGCCAGTTCGCGGGTCAGCTCGGCAGGAATGCGCCTCAGGGCCGAGACAGCGGCCAGCGCTTGCTGCGCGGCGCGGTTCTCCACGTCGTCAGTGCTGTCGTCGCCGCTGACCACTTGCGCCGCCGCCTCGTAAGCCGGATCGAGCAATTTTTCCTGCGCCAGAGCGCTGATTGTCGCCTGTTGCTGGGCACGGGCGGAACTGCCCCCTGCGGGCATCTGGGTGCGGGCGTCCCAGTTGAGCACATTCAGAACACACAACAAGTCGTTGATTTCTGCCGAGCGGCGCTGAAATTCATTCATCTTTTCTCCTGATGGCCCAGCTTCCACCACAGCTGCGCCCAAGCCTGCTGGCCCTCGGACAAGCGTGGGATGCGGAAAAATTCGTTGGGAGCGTGGATGTCCTCGTCGCCCACCGAGAAGCTAAAAAATACGGTGTCAAGGCCCAGTACGCTTTGAAAAGTCTCCAGCACCGGAATGCTGCCGCCCATGCCCACGTCCAGCGGCGGCTTGCCGTACAGCTCGGCCAGCACTTCCCGCGCCAGCGCCCCGCCGGGGTGGGCATCAGGCAGGCGGTAGGCGCGTGCGCCGTGTTCGCTGGGGTGAATATTCAGCGTCACACCGGGCGGCAGCTTGGCCTCCAGATGCTGTTTGAGCAGCTCCGCGATGCGCCCTGGCTCCTGCCCCGGCACCAGGCGGCAGGTAATTTTGGCGTGGGCCTCGCTGGGCAGCACAGTTTTGCTGCCCTCGCCAGTGTAGCCGCCCCACATCCCGTTAACTTCCAGCGTGGGCCGGTGCCACTGGCGCTCCAGGGTGGAGTAGCCGGATTCTCCGTATACGGCGGGCGCTCCGGTCTGGGTCAAGTAGTCTTCATCGGTGAAGGGCAGTTGCCGGATGCCCTCCCGCTGCTGCGGCGTCAACTCCGCAATGCCGTCGTAGAAGCCCGACACCGTCACGTGGCCAGATTCGTCGTGAAGTCCGGCGATTAGCGTCGCCAGCGCGTGCAGAGGATTGTGGACACTGCCGCCGTGCCGCCCGGAGTGCAGATCCTTGGTGGGGCCGCGCACGGTCAGTTCCAGCGCCGCCAGCCCGCGTGCGCTGACCGTCAGTGAGGGTATATCCGCACTCCACATCCCGCCGTCGGCACTCAGGACGAAATCGGCCCTGAGCCGCTCGGCGTTCTGCGCGACGAGTTCGTTCAGATGGGCGCTGCCGACTTCCTCTTCGCCCTCGAACAGAAATTTGAGGTTGAGAGGCAACTTGCCCAGCGTGGACAGATAAGCGTCCACGACCTGCACGGTCAGCAGCAGCGGCCCCTTGTCGTCGCTGACGCCTCGCCCGTACAGCCGCTCGTCCTTGACCGTGGGCGTGAACGGCGGCGTGTGCCACTTCTCCAGCGGATCGGGCGGCTGAACGTCGTAGTGACCGTAGACGAGCAGGGTGGGCGCGTCCTCGCCAGCCTCTAAATATTCGGCGTAAACGGCGGCGTGTCCGGCAGTGGGCCACAGTTCCACCGTCTTCAGTCCGGCGCGTTTCAGGCGGGTCGAGAGCCACTGCGCTGCCCGCTCCATGTCCGGTTTGTGATCCGGCTGGGCGCTGACGCTGGGGATGCTGGCGAACTCAATCAGTTCAGAGAGTGAGGCTTTGGAACGCTCACTCAACTTGTCCAGCACGTCGTTCAGGCCGCTCATTTACCGCCGTCCACGCTCAAGACTTGCCCGGTGACCCAGCCCGCCTGATCGGAGGCGAAGAACAGCACGGCGTTGGCAATGTCTTCGGGGGTGCCCAGGCGCTTCAGGGCGATGCCGTCTATCAGTTTGCGCTGACCTTCCTCGCCGTAGCTTTCCCACTGGCGCTCGGTGGTAGGATTGCTGCGGACGAACCCGGGAGCCACGTTGTTGACCGTGATTCCCCACGCGCCCAGCTCATGCGCCAACTGGCGGGTCAGGCCGATCTGGGCAGCCTTAGCGGAGGCGTACGCCTGAATACCGGTCAGGCTGATGCCCAAACCTGCGCCGCTGGAAATGTTGATGATCCGGCCCGACTTCTGGGCCTTCATATGCGGGGCCGCCGCCTGCGCGAAGAAAAAGGCCCCGTCCACGTTGACGGCAAAGATGGCCTGCCAATCCAGGGGGCTGATCTCTTCGATGGGGCGGCCCACCTGCCCGCGCACGCCGCCCGCGTTGTTGACCAGTACATCCACGCGGCCCGTCTCTGCCACGACTTCGGCCACGAAAGCTGAGACGGCCTCCGAGTCACCCACGTCCACTTTTCGGGTCTGGATTGTTAGTCTTTGTTCCTGAACCAGCCGGGCTGTCTCATCCAACCCCTCGGTGTTTACGTCGCAGGCCCACACCGCCGCGCCTTCCCTGGCGAAGGCGTGGGCAATCGTGCGCCCGAAGCCGTGGGCCGCGCCCGTGACGATGACGGTCTGGCCCGCAAATCTCTTCCCTGCTGTCATACCTGCTCCTGAAGCATCAGCCCGCGCAGATCAGTTAGATTGCCCCGGCCCAGCTCACGCGTTCCTTGCTCTATCTCGTGAATCAGCTCGATCAGGCGGGCATTTAATGGCGTGGGAACAGCGTGCTGCTCCCCGAAATGCACCACCCAGCCGAGTTGCGCGTCCACCTCCGTCGTGCGTTTGCGAACCGCCAGATCGCGCCAGATGCCGCTGTGGGTCTTGGCGCTGCGGCGGTTGAAGGCCACCATCTCGTCCAGACTCGCTTGCGCCGCCGCATCACCGGCATCCGGCAAAAAGGCCACCGGGGCAAAGCCGTTGAAGGCTTCGGGCGTGACCCCGTGCGCCAGAGCCACCCGCATGACCTCGCGGCCCAGTTCGGTGTAGAGGGCGCGGTCTTCGGGCCGTGCGAGCGCGTCGGCGATGCCGTCGTTGGTGACGGCGGTGGCAAACAGCAGTGAGCCGTAAGCGAGCTTGCTCCACAGGTAGCCGAACACGTTGGGGCTCAGGACGGCGTCAGGCTCGAAGTGCTGGAGCATGGCGTGAAGTTGCCGCGCATGCTCAGTCAACTGTCCGTCCTGCTCGCCGATGACCACCACGCCCCGCCCGCCGTACTGCACCACGCCGGGTTCCAGATAATCTGCGCCGAAGTTGACGAAGCTGCCCAGCACCTGCTCCGGCGGAATGTGTTCGTTGATGATCAGCGGATTGAGGCCGTTCTGGATGGACACCACCACGCCGCCAGGGCTGAGATGGGGTGCGAGGGCCTGAGCTGCCGCCGCCGTGTGTTGCGCCTTGGTACACAGCAAGATGGTGTCCCACTGACCTTGCAGCGTCTCCGGGGTGAAGGCGGGCGCGGCCACGTTAAACTCTCCAAACGGGCCGGTGATGCTCAGGCCGCGTTCATGGATTGCTCCAACGTGACCCGCATCCACATCCACGAAGGTCACGTCACAGCCGCCGCGCAGCAGATATGCGCCGATGGTGCCGCCTATGGCCCCAGCTCCCCAGATCAGTAAGCGTTGCGAGTCCTCCTCGCTCACTCGGCCCATCCCTTTTCCAGCAGGGCGCGGGTTTCGGCCACGGCCACGTCCCAGATGGCCTGCATATCGGCGTCGGGGCGCTGGAATTTGCCGCCGAAATTGCCCTCGCCAAGGTACTCGCGCAGCGCCGCCGGGCCGAGCAGCCGCATGTAATCGAAGTCCACGCCAGTTTTCTCCGTGTCCGGCATCTCCACGCCGTCCAGCCGTGTCCACGGAAAATTCTCCATCCAAGACGCGTGGCTGGCGTTGGAGTCGGTGGCCTGCACTTTGGCCCAGACCTGCGGCGCATTCCACCAGTTGTGAAATTTGACCTGGGTGCCGGGATGGTCGGCCATCCACTCGGCGGTGAAGCCCTGCGCCGGGGTGTTGCCGCCGTGCCCGTTGACGATCAGGATTCGTCGGAAGCCCTGCTCGTGCAGGTCGTCCAGAATGTCGCGCACGATTGCCAAATACGTCTGTACCCGGATATTGATGCTGCCCGGATAGGCCCGGAAATACGGCGTGATGCCGTAGGGCAACACGGGAAAGACCGGCACGCCCGAGTCGCCCACCGCGTCGTGCGCCAGCTTGGAGGGCAGGATGTTGTCCACGCACAGACTCAGGTGCGCGTGCTGCTCGGTGCTGCCCAGCGGCAAAATGCAGCGGTTGTCGCTCTTGAGGTACTCTTCGACCTGCATCCAGTTCATCTGTTCAATCGCGGTCATGACAGCTCCTTTTTGGGCTTATGCGGCGTCGTTTTTTGGAACGCTCGCTGCGCTTCCACGGCGGGCAGCACCAGCCCCCCGATGTCGCGAGGGTCGACGACGTGGCGGTATTCGAGGGCCGGCTTATTGGGTATCAAGGTGCGGACTCTTTCGGAGCCGGTGGCGTAAGTGGCCACGTCGCAGGCGTCCAGCACGCTCTGTAAGTCCTTGGCGTGCAGGTGAGTGGCCTGAATAGACAAGACGTGCGGCGCGAAACGTTTGACGCCGCTCAAGAAAGTGGGCAGAAATTCCTCGAAGGTCGCCACAATCGTCAGCCGGATCATCGGGTCGAGGGCCGCCAGCGCCGCTCGGGTGCGCTGCGAGGGAATGAAGCCCACCGGAATAATCTCCCGGCCCGGCAAAAGTGACCGCGTCTCATTCAGGCGGTGGGCCAGAGCCAGCACCACGTTGGCGTTTTGCGCGTCGGTGTGCGAGCGCCCGGAGCGCAAATCGTCCAGCGTGACCGCCTGCACCCGGTCTCCGGTGGGCAGCGCCGCCTGAACGTTCGCCGCGTAACTGCGGGTGGCGTCGGCAAACAAGCCCACCAGCAGCACGCTGACGCCGGTTTGCTGCGGTGGCTGTGCGCCGCGTGCGATCAGGGCGTTCATGGCCTCCCCGATCTGGCGCAGGCTGTAACCCTCGCCCTCGGCCCGCGCCAGCGTGTCCGAGAGCAGCCGGGTCAGCCGCGTCAAATCAGGGCCGGGCGGCGGCTGCGGCGTGGTGGCCACGAAGGTGCCGCGCCCGCGTGAGGTCACGATCAAGCCCAGCCCCAGCAGTTCTTTGTAGACGCCCGCCACGGTCATGTGCGCCACGCCCAGTTCCTGAGACAGTTCGCGCACGCTGGGCAGCCGTGCGCCGCGCGGGATGTCCCCGCAAGCTATGCCGTATTCCAGTTGCCCGCGCAGTTGGGTATTGACCGGCACCCCCAGACTGCGGTCGATGCCCAGCGGCCAGATAAGAGGCTCAGCGGCTCCGGAGGATGGCTCCTGCACGGGAGATTTCATGTCGCCCGCTTGAGTGACGCGGTGTGGGCAGGGTCGTACAGATGGCAGGCCACCTCCGGGCCGTCTTCCAACTTGAGCAGGGCGGGCCGCTCGGTGGCGCAGCGCTCAAACGCGTGCGGGCAGCGCGTGCGAAAGGCGCAGCCGCTCGGCACGTTCAGCGGGCTGGGCAACTCGCCCGTGATGGCCGGGGCCGCCGTGCGCCGCGACGGATCGAGGGTGGGCGCGGCGGCGAGAAGGGCCTGCGTATACGGATGGCGCGGAGTAGTGAAGATCGCCTGCGTATCCGACACCTCCACCACCCGGCCCAGGTACATTACCGCCACCCGGTGCGAGATGTGGCGCACCAGCCGCAAATCGTGGGCCACGAACAGCACCGTCAGGTTCAGACGTTCCTGCAACTCCAGCAGCAGGTTGACCACCTGTGCCTGTACCGACACGTCCAGCGCCGAGACCAGCTCATCGGCGATCAGGCATTCGGGTTCCAGTGCCAGAGCGCGGGCAATGCCGATGCGCTGACGCTGACCGCCAGAGAACTCGTGCGGCAGGCGTCCAGCAGCCTCGGGCGGCAGACCCACCAGTTGCAGCAGTTCGCGCACGCGGGCAGGCTGCTTAGCAGCGGGGCGCATCTTGTGAACACTCAGCGCCTCGCGCAGCACGGCTTCCACGGTCATACGCGGGTTGAGGCTGGAATAGGGGTCTTGAAAGATCATCTGCACCCGGCGGTTGTACTGACGCAATTCTGCGCCGCGTAGCGCTAGCACGTCCAGATCGCCGTAACGGACGCTGCCCCGGTCGGCGTCGTAGAGCCGCACCAATGTGCGGGCCAGCGTGGATTTACCGCAGCCGCTCTCGCCCACGATGCCCAATGTTTCGCCGCGCTGCACGGTCAGTTCCACGTCGGTCAGGGCCTGCACGGCACGCCTAGGCTGGCCTCTCCAGCGAGCCAGTAAGCTCTGTGCCACCGGAAAGGTCTTGGTGAGGTTGTGTATTTCCATCAGGGCTGGAGTGGATTTAGACAGAGGAACGGTCATACGCCCACCTCCTCAAGACTGGCTTTGAGGGCGGGCAATTCGGCGTAGTGAATGCAGGCGCTGAACCGTCCCGGCGCAACTTCCAGCAGCGGCGGCTCCGTTCCACGGCATTCATCCGTCACGTATTCGCAGCGCGGCGCGAAAGGGCAGCCCGGCGGCAACGAGCGCAAATCAGGTGGCCCGCCGGGAATCGGCTGGAGCGGGCGGCGGTGTTCCCCGGCCCCCGGCAGGCTTCGCAAGAGTCCCAGCGTGTAGGCGTGTTTGGGCGCGTGAAACAAATCATTGACACCTGCCGTCTCGACCAATCGCCCGCCGTACATCACCGCCACCCGGTCACAGGTCTGCGCCACCACGCCCAGATCGTGCGTGACCAGAATGACGCTCATGTGTAGCTCCTCGCGCAGCCTCAGCAGGAGTCTCAGAATCTGGTCCTGAATGGTCACGTCCAGCGCCGTCGTCGGCTCGTCGGCCAGCAGCAGTTGCGGCTCGGAAGCCAGCGCAATGGCGATCATGGCCCGTTGGCGCATCCCGCCGGAAAACTGGTGCGGATAATCCGATAAGCGGGCGCGGGGGCTGGGAATGCCGGTCAGGTCGAGGAGTTCGGCGGCCCGGCTCTGCGCCGCCTTGCCCCGCAAGCCCTTATGCTCGCGCAGATTCTCTTCAATTTGCTCGCCTACCGTCAGCACCGGATTGAGGGCCGACATCGGCTCCTGAAAGATCATGCTGATCTGCCCGCCGCGCACCGAGCGCAGCTTCGAGTCGGACACACCCAACAGATTCTGGCCGCTGTACTCGACGGTTCCAGTCATCTGAATCGGCGGGCGGTGCAGCCGGATCAGCGAGCGCAGGGTCACGCTCTTGCCGCTGCCCGACTCGCCCACCAAGCCCAGCACCTCGCCGGGCATCAGATCGAAGTTGACGCCGCGCACCGCGTGGAGGACGCCGCCGGGCGTGGGGATGCGGACGTTCAGATCGCGCACAGTCAGTAATGGGGCTTGTTCCTTAACAAAAGCGGTCATGCGCGGGGCCTCAGGGCGTCGGCCAGCCCGTCGCCGATCAGGCTGAAGGTCACGCCCGCCAGTGTCAGGGCCAACCCCGGAAAGGTGCTGATCCACCAAGCGGTGGCCATGAAGTTCTTGCCGTCCGAGACCATCACGCCCCACTCGGGGGTCGGCGGTTGTGCGCCCAGGCCCAGATAGCCGAGCGACGCGCCCAGCAAAATGCCGAGGCTCATGTCGGTCATCAGGTAGACGATAGCGGGCGTGACGGCATTGGGCAGCAGGTGGCGCAGCAAAATGCGCCCGGGGCTGTAGCCGAGCACCCGTCCGGCCTGCGCGTATTCGGCTTTCTTCTGCGCCATCACCTCGCCGCGTGTCAGCCGCCAGTAGCTGACCCAGCCCACCGCGCTCACCGCGATGTACATATTACTCAGGCCCGGCCCCAGCACCGACACGATGGCGATCACCAGCACCAGAAAGGGAAAGACCACCACCAGATCGGCGACGCGGCCCACCACCGCGTCGCTCCACTTGCCCAGATAGCCGGTCAGAGCACCCAGCAGCGTGCCGAAGATAAACGGAAACAGGGTCGTGAAAATGGCGATCTGCATGTCGACGCGGGTGCCGTAGATGATCCGGCTGAGAATATCGCGCCCGAAGTTGTCGGTGCCGAACACGTGCTTGGCATTCGGCCCCTGCAAGATGGCCTGATAATCAAAGTCGGTGGGACTGTAGCGGGCCAGATACTGCGGAAACAGCGCGGCCACGATCAGAATGAAGAGCAGCACCAGCCCGATCAGTAGCGTCGCTTTGGGCATCCGGCGGCGTGGGCGGGTCTGCACCTCCAGCGCGGGGGAATGCATGGTGGTCATGAGAGTTCCGCACGCGGATCAAGCCGGGCATGAATCAGGTCGGTCGCCAGGAACACCAGCGACACCAGCACCGCGAACGTCAGGGTCAGGCCCTGAACCACCGGGTAGTCGCGCCCGAAGATGGCGTCCACCATCAGCTTCCCAACGCCGGGGATGGCGAAGACCGTTTCAGTGATGACGGCCCCACCGATCAGCCCGCCGATGTTGAGACCTAGCAGGGTGACGGTGGCGATCAGGGCGTTGCGAAGGACATGGCGGGTCATGATGACGCGGCTGCGTAGCCCCTTGGCGCGGGCGAAATCCACGTATTCGGCAGTCAGCACCTCGATGACGCTGTTGCGCAGGGTGCGGACCAGCACCGCCGCCAGGTTGAGGCCCAGCGTCAGGGCGGGCAAAAACAGGTGGTAGAGGTGATCACCAAAGGTTACACCGTAGCCGCCGATGGGAAACCAGCCCAGGCGAGCGCCGAGCAGGGTCAACAGTTGCAGGCCCACGTAGAAAACCGGCAACGACAGACCCACCTGAAACACAGCCCGGATGACGCCGTCAACCCAGGTGTTGCGGCGCACGGCGGCCAGCACCGCCAGCGGCACCGCCATGAGCACACCCAGTACGGCGGCGTATACGTCCAGAAAGAGGGTGATCGGCAACCGGTCGAGCATCAGCCGCAGCACCGGCACCTTGAGGTTGATGCTCTCGCCCAAGTTGCCGTGCAGCAGTTGATTCACGAACAGGCCAAACTGCACGATCAAGGGCTTGTCCAGTCCTAACTGGCGGTTGGCACGCGCCACTCTCTCCGGGGTGGCCCGGTCACCGAGTATGGCGCTCACCGGATCGCCAGGAATGAGGTGAACAAGCACGAAGACGAGCACCATCACCGCCAGAAAGAGAGGAATGATCTGAAGAAGTCGCCGCAGAATGTAACTCGTATGCATCACATCTCACCTAAGTTTGAGTAGAGAGCCGAAAAACGCGCCACGCCTTGAATTGAGGGGAGCGTGGCGCGCGGGAAATTTGCTTCAGGCCGTTGTGGCCCGGTTCTTGTCTCTACTCTCTACTTCTCGATGCTCGTCTTCTCGAAGACGTTGTAGCCCAGTGGAATCTGATAGAAGCCCTTGACGTTCTTGGCCAGCGCCACCGGGTAGGGCGTTTCATACAGGAAAATGATGGGCGCGGCGTTGCTGTAGATGGTCTGAATCTGCTTGTAGATGGCCGCGCGTTTGGTCTTGTCGATTTCCCGCTGGCTCTGGGGAAACAGCTTCTCGATGGTGGGATCGCTGAATCCGGTGTGGGCCGCGTCCGTCTCCCCTTTTGTGGCGAAGTAACCGGTAACCTCGCTGGGATCGGCGAGGTCGTCGGTCCAGCCCCCGGTATTCATCTGGAAATCGCCAGCAGTGCGGCGGGCGACCTTGGTCGCGCTGTCGATCTGCTCAATCTTGAGGCGCACGCCCACCGCGCCCCACATCTGCTGAAGGGCCGTCGTCAGTGTCAGGTCGTTGGCACTGCCGCTGGTTGCCATAGTGGTCACATCGAAGCCGTTCTTAAAACCGGCGGCGGCCAGCAGCGCCTTGGCCTTGTCCAGATCGTAGGTGTAGCCTTTCTGTCCCTTGTCAAACA
This sequence comes from Deinococcus psychrotolerans, assembly GCF_003860465.1. NCBI lineage: Bacteria > Thermotogati > Deinococcota > Deinococci > Deinococcales > Deinococcaceae > Deinococcus > Deinococcus psychrotolerans. The sequence goes on along the minus strand of NZ_CP034186.1, from coordinate 86,135 downwards.
GCGGGGTGGCCGACGACATGAGCGACTTCATCGGCTTGCCGTTGCCGAAAGTGACCAGCTGAATCAGGGCCGGGCGGTTGACGGCGTAGTTGAGCGCCTGACGCACCCGCACATCTGTGAGCGGGTTGGCCGTGCCGTCCTTGAGCTTGGGACGGGTGTTCATGGCGATTTGGTTGACCTGGGTGGAGGGAAACAGCATCATATTGAGTTTGGGATTGGCCTTGAGTTCGGCCACCCGGCTGAGCGGAATGAACTCGGCACCCTGCAACTCACCGGCCTGCAACTTCAGAATGCGGGTGTTGTCGTCGGGAAGGATTTCGAAACGCAGGGTGTCAAGGTAGGGCAGGGCCTTACCGTCCTCGCCCTTTTTCCAGTAATAGGGATTGCGCTTGAGCACCATGTATGAGCCGCGCTTCCACTCGCTGAGCACGAAGGGGCCCGAGCCGATGGGCTTCTCGGCAAACGCCTTGGCCTTCTCGGCGTCGTTCTTGCCGGGCGCGGCGTCGAACAGCTTCTGCGGCATGATGGCGGTGTTGAAGGCCGCCAGCGCCGAAGGCAGAACGGGATCGGGGTGCTTGAGCGTGATGGTCACGGTGTTGCCACTGGCCGCGACGCTGGCGATCGACTCGATCAGGTTGTTCCAGGCCCCGTTGTCGGGGTTACGGGCGCGGTCGAGGTTCCACTTGACGTCAGCGGAGGTGATCGGGCTGCCGTCGGCGAACTTGATGTTGGGGCGCAGGGTCAGCGTCATGGTTAGGCCGTCTTTGGAGACGACGTAGCGGCTGGCCAGGCCCGGCTGAACGCGCTTGCCGTCAGCAGTGGGTTGCAGCAGCGTGTCGTAGAGGTTGGTCAGAATCCAGATGTCGAGGTTGGAGTCGTTGAGGACAGGATCAAGGAACTGCGAGTCGGCGTAGCGGCCATACACCATCTGGCCGCCGCGAGTAACGCCGAGGGCTTGACCGAGAGAGAGCGTGGCGGCAAGGGCAAGCGCGGCGCGGGTCAGTCTCTTCATTAGATCTCCTCTGGATTGTTCGGCTGCCGGGCAGCGGAAAGCACTTCTACAACTCTTTTGTCAAGGCACCAACAGATGAGCGGACGCACAACACGGGTTAAAGTGTTCTACAGGACTATAACACCAGAATTTGAATGGCGCAAGCAATATCAAATAACACCAGTGATTACGTTTTCAATAGAATATTAGAAGTCAATTTGATAAATATCAGAGCAAATATCGCAGCTTCGTTCCGGTCTTGTGACAGGTCGGTTCAGTGTGGCGCGGTGTTTACCGAACCGGGTCATTGCCCAGCACCTCAAGCTAGAGAGGCTTCTTTGCGGGCGCTCATTCGCGGCGGTGGTCTGCATTGCCCAAGCCGAAAAGTTGCCGTAACGGCTTGGTAATGCTTTTTGTGCAGGCTCAAGGCCAGGAGGACACTTTATGCAAGCATCATCATTCATCTTCCGGCGGCACGCTTGAGAGCCGGGCAGATCGTTCTTCCGGGTGTGCTGACCCTTTTTTTCGCGGTGCTGGGTCTGTCGTATTACGCGGGCACCCAACTTTCCGGCATTCAGGAATCCGCCGCTGTGGCCACGGCGGCTCCGGCGGGCACGGGCGGCACGGCCCTCTTTGCCGGCAACTGCGCGGGCTGTCACGGCGCAGCGGGCGGGGGCGGCATCGGCCCCAAGCTGGCGGGTTTGGTCAAACCCTGGAGCGCCGCCGAATTTGACGCTGCCGTGCTGGACGGCCACGCGCCCGGCGGACGAACCCTGAGCGCCATGATGCCGCACTTCAGAACCGCTGGCCTAGACGGTCAGCCGCCCAGCGAAGCCCAGATGGCCGATCTCTACGCCTTCGTGCGCGGCCTGTGAGCAGAGCGCAAAGTTCAACAGGAGACTTGAAATGAACGAGAAAACACCCAAAGGCACCTTGGTGGTGGTGGGCCTGGTCTTTGCCACGACCATGATTTTGTGGATGCTGGTGCTGGGCGTCGTGCAGGGCCGGAGCTAAAGATGCTCGATCATCACACCATCGAGCGCTACGAGCTCGGCTGGCTGGTGGTGGCCGTCGTCATGGTCTTGCTGATGTTCGCCGGCGTCATCGCCAGTATGATCACCGAGACGGTGCCGGGAATGTTCGGCTCGCCCGCCCGCTATATCAATCCCACCCAACTCTCGAAGACCGAGTTTGCCGCGCCGGGCCTAAAGGTTTCCCCCGACGGATCGGTGAACGCTTACATGGTGGCGCGGGCTTTTCAGTTTCAGCCCAACGTGCTGCGGGTGCCGGCCAACACGCCCGTTACGCTGCATTTCGTCGCTGCTGACGTCATTCACGGCCTGATGCTGGGTCAGGGCAATGTCAATGCCGAGCTGGTTCCCGGTCAAGTCGCCACCTTCACGCGCACCTTCAAGTCCGCTGGCACCTTTGTGAGCCAGTGCAACGAGTACTGCGGCAGCGGACACCAAACCATGAGCTTTACCTTGATCGTGGAGGCTCCCAAGTGACCACTGCCCCGCCCCCAACCGTCTCTGCGCCCGCTTCACCAGCCGAGCAGGTCTACTTCGGCCACCCCGAAAAAAAGGTCACGCTCTACTTTTTGGTGACGGGCCTGCTGATGCTGCTGATCGGCGTCGCCATCGGCCCCCTGCAAGCGCTCAACTACGCCAACATCGACGTGTATCAGTACCTGCCCTTTCTCAAATCGTATTACCAGGGCCTGTCGCTGCACGGGGTTCTCAACGCGCTGGTGTTTACCACCTACTTCATCAGCGGCCTGCTGCTCTACTTGCCCTGCCGCGCTCTGGGGGTGCGCCCGAATCTGGTGGTGGCCTGGGCCGCTTACTGGACGATGACCATAGGCGTGCTGATGGCCGCCTGGGCAGTGCTGGGCAACAACGCCACGCTGCTCTACACGTTTTACCCGCCGCTTCAGGGCAGCCCACTCTTTTACATCGGCGCGGCCTTGCTGGTGGTCGGCAGCTTGATCATCGCCGTGCAGGTGATCGTCATCTGGACTGGCTGGAAGCGCCAGCACCCCGGCGAAACCACCCCGCTGGTGGCCTACATGAGCGTGGCGACTTGGATGATGTGGGTGATCGCCTCGCTGGGCTTGGTGGTCGAGGTCGTCGTCTTTTTGATTCCCTGGTCGCTGGGCTGGACCAAGGGCGTCGATCCGCTGCTGGCCCGTACGCTGTTCTGGTACACCGGACACGCCATCGTGTATTTCTGGGTGCTGCCCGCTTATATTTCGTGGTACGCGCTGCTGCCGCGCCAAGCCGGCGGCGTAATCGCCTCGGACAGCATGGCGCGGCTTTCGTTCGTGCTGTTCTTGCTGCTCTCTACCCCGGTGGGTCTGCACCACCAGTATTCCGATACCGGACTGTCGATCGGCTGGAAGACGGTGCAGATGCTGCTAACCTTTTTGGTGGTGGTACCCTCGATGCTGACCGCTTTCAGCGTGGGCGCGTCGCTGGAACTGGCCGCACAGGCCCGTGGCGGCGGCGGCTACTTTGGCTGGACGCGCCGCCTGCCCTGGAAAGACCCGGTGTTCACGGCGCAGGTGCTGGCCATGATCTCCTTTATCCCCGGCGGCGCGGGCGGCATCGTGAACGCCAGCTTGGCTCTAGACACCGCCGTCCACAACACCGCTTGGATTCCCGGTCACTTTCACATCACGGTGGGCACCGCCACGACTTTGACCTTTTTCGCGATCAGCTTCTGGCTGCTGCCGCACCTGACCCGCAAGCCGCTGGCAAGCGTCAAAATGGCCCTCTGGTCAGCTTGGCTGTGGTTTTGGGGCATGATCATCTTCGCCGTCGGCATGCACTGGGAAGGCCTCATCGGTATTCCGCGCCGCACCTATTTCGCGGGAGCCACCGGCCTGAGCGAGATGATCAGCCGCGCTCAAGTGCCGCTGGCGCTGACCGGTATCAGCGGCATGGTGCTGGCGGTCGCCGCCGTGCTGTACTTCACGGTGATCTTCCGCACCCTGCTGGGCCGCACCCGCGTCAGCGCACAGGCCGAGGTGCCGATTCCGTTCAGTCAGTCGCTGGCCGAAGTCGAGGCCCTGGCAGGCAACGGCGGCTCGCCCAAAATCGCGGGCGCGGTGCGGGTACTCGAGCGGCTGTGGGTGTTCTTCGCGCTGGCACTGGCGCTGGTGCTGGTGATGTACCTGCCCACCTTCATCAGTTTGCTGCTCAATCCGCACCCGGTGCCGGGGTTGCGTTTGTGGTAAACGTTGCGGCTGTGGTAGTGCCTGTAGGCGGTGTAGGCCACGTCTCCAACTCTATCAGCGCCTGCAAAGTGCCGGGACATTGCCCGTCGGAGGCCAGCGGGCAGTGACGAACCTGCGGCATCGCCAGCACGGCCCCGTCATCGTGCTGGCAGATGCGCTCTCCAGCTTTGATCCGCTCGGCCAGTTGCAAAGTCTCGGGCATCGGCAAGTCGTTGACTTCTTCACGCAGAAACTTCAAAAACCGGCGGTAATGGTCTATCGACTGGTATTTGTTCTCCACCACCGACAGGCAAGTCATCAGCCGCTGGTGATACTGCTCACCCACGTAGGGATCGGCTCTCAGGGCGCGGACCATTGCCAGCACCGACAGGTCGCAGGCGTGTTCGTCGCAGTGCAGCAAGCTGAGTTCGAGATTGGCCTGCACGTAAGCGGCCTGATGCTCGCCCCGCGCCTTGATGACCCACTCCTCTCCCTCCTCGGCCAGATAATCGCCGGTGTAAAAATTGACGGCCCGCTGCAAGGCTTCCCGGCGCTGCGCGGCTGTTCCCGTTTCCGCTTGGCCGAGCGCTTGATAAAAAGCGTAGACGTCCGAGCCGTGCCACACCTCCGGGGCAAGTCGGTAGCGGCCATGCTCCTCGGACACCGCCTGCGGCATCTCCAAGCAGGTGCGTAGGCGGTGCAGGGTAACGCGGAAGCGGTTGTTGCTGGCAGCGTCGACGTCTTGCTGCCACAAATCCTCAAAAATTTGGCTGCGGGTGCGGCCTTCGGGAAAGGAAAGCAGATACAGCAGCAGTTCGCGGGCGCTCTGGGCGCTCCACTTGAGTTCAGTGCCGCCACGTGTCATGCGGGTTTGACCTAAGGTCTGAATGTGGAGGGTGATCATACGCTTCCTCCTCTGGCACACCTGACCTTGCGGTGCGCCTGTGCGCCGTCACCCGGGTGCGGGTTAGCAACCGCCGTTTCTGCGCGGTTGGTAACTCATCGTACTCTTTTTGGCTGTGGGCCGGTCTCGGGCCGGTTTTTGGGTGGCCAGAGGTCAGTTTGGGGTGTAATGCCTGGGTAACGGGCTGGGGCGAGGCTCATCAGGACGTGGAGGTCACAGATGGTGGAGGTCAACGATGGATGAATTCTTGCCTTGCCGCGCTCCGCCGCACTTGGAAAAGATCAGTCAGGTGGTGGTGCCGGTGGACTTTGGGCCGTGCAGCCTGCGGGCGGCGGCGTTCGGCGCTCACCTGACGCGGGCCTCCGGCGGCCAGGTCATGCTGATGCACGTGCTGCTTCCGGGCGAAGACGCTGAATTGGCCGAGTCGCGGCTGGCCCAGCTCGCCGGTTGGTACCGCCGCCCTCCAGTGTGCCTGATGGTGCTGGCGGCGGAGGAAGAGGTGAGCGGGAGCATTTTGGCCGCTTCGCAGGCGCGGGGCAGCCAGCTGGTGATGTTGGGCCTGCACAGCGGCCATGATCCCCGGCGGCTGCGGCTGGGCCGCGTGACCTGCGGCGTGCTGCTGGGAGCCAGCGTGCCGGTGCAGGTCATTCCGCTGGCCACCGCGCGGCCTGAACGCATAAGCGAGCTTCCAGACAAACTTCTAGGCCGCTGGCGCGAACTGGGTCAGCGCTAGCCGGGAGGCGTTGGCCTGCTGCGGGCTCCCACTTCGCTGGCCTCCACTCCACCACAGCCCAGCACCTGACAGGTAATGCTCTGGTAACGCCCCGCCGCCACACTCAGCGCATGAACACTTCCAGACCCGTCAGCGAGGTCATGACGCCCAGGCCACTTACCCTTTCGCCGTCTGCCAACCTGGCCAAAGCGGCCATGACCATGCAGACGATGCGGATCGAGCGGTTGCCGATTGTTCATCAGGGCCAACTCGTCGGCATCCTCACCGACGGCGAGGTGCGCCGCGCCCTGCCCGCTGTTCACGAGGGCCTGACGCCCTGGGAATTTGCCGTGCGGGCGGGCAGCTTACTCGTACGCCAGAGTATGCGCTTCCCGGTGCTGACGGTGGAGGAGCACAGCCCCCTGGGTGCGGCCCTCGAAATGATGGTCGAGCGCCGCATCGGAGGCGTGCCGGTGGTCAATGAGGAAGGCGCTTTGGTCGGCATTCTGACCCTGACGGACGTGCTCAAGGCTGCTGCCCAGGCCGCGCCGCTGACGTGGGGGCGGGTGGGCAATCACATGACCTCCAGCACAGTCAGTGTGGACGCTGGAGCGCTGGCGTCGGAGGGGGCCGCCCGCCTCAAAATCTCGCAGCTCCGGGTGCTGCCGGTGCTGGAAGGCGGCAGGCTGGTGGGCGTGCTGCACGAAAAGGACGTTTTCGCGGCGGTGGAGCGGGCCTCTTCGGCTCACGGCGACACGGTCATGCCTGATCAGTTCATGCTCGGCCAGCTGAAAGTCACGGACTTGATGAAACCGTCTGGCGCACAAGTCCGCAGCAGCGCCCCGGTGGAAGAAGCCATGAAAGCCATGCTCTCGGCGGACGTTCACGGTTTGCCGGTCATGGGCGAGGGCGGTCACCTGCTGGGCGTCATCACCATCAGCGACATGCTCAAAGCCATTTTGACTCAGTCGGCGCAGGAGCAGCCTGAGCTTGTTCAGCGTCCTAGTTGACCGCCCTACACGGAGCCGCGCCTGCGGCCACTTCAAGCCCAGTACTGAACGACTCGTCAAAGTGGGATTTGTCAGCGCACCCAAACGGCGCTTCTCAAAACCCTCAAATGAACTTCGGAGGCATCGCATGAACTCCCCAATTTACCTCAAGTCAGGTCAAATCAAGAACGGAATGGTGGTGCAGGCCGGCTTGGGCTGGCTGACCAAAGCAGAGCGGAAAGCTTGGTTGGCCGACAAATGAACACACCTGTGAGTCAGCCCACGCTACTGAGTCAGCATACGGTACAAAGCGGCACGCCCGCGCCGGTTATTCCGCCCTGGGTGACTGCCCTAGACCGCTGGGTAAATGAGGGCGGCTGCGGTGACGATCCCGACGACGCCGCGTGGCGCAAGCAGGCGCACCGCCCACCGCGTCAACCGGAACGGGAACGCTGATGTCCTGAGCAACTGGTACGGCGCGGCGTTCTGGAATGCTGATGAGCAGCATTACGGCTCCCCGGCATGCGCTGGCCCGGCTCCTGATTCTGATTTCGTTGGGCTTGATTCTACAGGGCCTGACTCTCCGCAAATCCGCGTTGAAGCCTTCTCCAATGACAGAAAAAAGGAGTTTGCCATGTTTGATCACATTCTCGTTCCAATTGACGGCAGCCCACTGAGTGCTCTCGCTCTGCCGGTGGCCGCCGAACTGGCCCGCTGCCACCACAGCACCTTGACCGTGCTGTACGTCGTGCCCCCGCTTCCCGTGATTTACGGCGACGCGGTCTACACCTACGATGATCCGGACGCCAGCGAACGCGCCAAGGCCGAGGGCCAGCGCCTGCTGGAAGACGCCCGCACGGCGCTTGGATCGCCCAACATCCGTTTGTTGTGCTTGGAGGGCGGCGATCCACGAACCGCTCAGGCGATCGCCGATGTGGCCGAGCAGCAGCACTGCTCGCTGGTGGTGATGGGCACGCATGGCCGCAGTGGACTGGACCGGTTTTTCCTGGGCAGCGTCGCCGAGGGCGTCATGCGCCGGATCGGGGTGCCGGTGCTGCTGGTGCGGGCCCCCAAGACCGCTGCACCAGTGACACACAAAGCCGCCGCGCAGGAGGTGGCCGGATGACCACTCCACGCCTTCAGCGGGCCAGTCCCGGCCTGCTGCGCGAACCCAATGTGTCGCGCCTGCTCTTCGCTGATCCCCGTCTCGCTCCCATCTGGGCGCTGCTGCGTATTTATGTCGGCTACGAGTGGCTGATGGCCGGCTGGGAAAAGATCACCAATCCGGCTGGAGTGTGGGTCGGCGAGAAGGCCGGAACCGCTGTCGGCGGCTTTCTGACTGGCGCACTCGCCAAGACAGGCGGCGCACATCCCGACGTGCAGGGCTGGTACGCCTGGTTTTTGCAGCACGTGGCGCTGCCCAACGCCGCCACCTTTTCGTATCTGGTGGCCTACGGCGAGGTGCTGGTGGGCGCGGCCCTGATCGTGGGGCTGTTCACCGGCATCGCAGCTTTTTTTGGCGGCGTGATGAATGCCAGTTACCTGCTGGCAGGCACCATCAGCACCAATCCGCTGCTGTTCATTCTGGCGACGTGGTTGGTGCTCGGCTGGCGCGTTGCGGGCTGGTGGGGCCTTGACCGCTGGGTTCTCGCTCTCTTTGGAGTCAGGGCTACCCCGCCAGCTGCTGAAGGGCCGAGTGCTGCGGAGCCGGCGACCGTTCGGTAGAAGAACCAGAACTGCGCCCCCGCCTGAAGCGGCCAATATCCCCTTCTTCACGGCCGCCCGCCTGAGCGTGGGCGGCTCACTGTGACTCTTGACTCTGCTGTCTGAACCCGAGTGGTCTGTGGAATGTCCTGAATGCCGAGGGCGCTGACCGGCCCTTGACCAGACTTACCCGCTCAGCTGCCACACTGCTGATACCGCCGCGCCCCGCCCTCAGTCCACTTCCGGAGGTTTACCATGACCACGCCCACGACGTCACGCTCAACCCTTTCACCGACTGAACTCCAGCATCTCGACGCTTACTGGCGGGCTGCCAACTACCTGTCGGTGGGGCAGATCTACTTGCTGGACAACCCGCTGCTGCGCGAGCCACTCACCCTGAAGCATGTCAAACCGAGGTTGCTGGGCCACTGGGGCACCACGCCGGGGCTGAATTTCATTTACGTTCACCTCAACCGCTTGATCAAGGAGCACGACCTCAGTGTGCTTTACGTCGCCGGGCCGGGTCACGGCGCTCCCGGCGTGGTCGCCAACGTCTACTTGGAAGGCAGTTATAGCGAGCTGTACCCCGATGTCGGGCCGGGTGAGGACGGCCTGCGCAAACTCTTCCGGCAGTTCTCGTTTCCCGGCGGCGTTCCCAGCCACGCTGCGCCCCAGACGCCCGGCTCGATCCACGAGGGCGGTGAACTGGGTTTCAGCCTGACCCACGCTTACGGCGCGGCCTTCGACCACCCTGATCTGCTGGTGGCCTGCGTGATCGGCGACGGCGAGGCCGAGACCGGGCCGCTGGCCGCCAGCTGGCATGGCAACAAGTTTCTGAACGCCCGCACCGACGGCGCGGTGCTGCCGATCTTGCACCTGAACGGTTATAAGATCGCCAACCCGACCGTGCTGGCCCGCCTCAGCCATGCAGAACTCGACACCCTGCTGCGCGGCTACGGCCACACGCCGTACTACGTGGAGGGCGACGAGCCGGCTTTGATGCACGAGCAGATGGCCCGGACGCTGGAGCAGGTTTACGCCGACATCTCCGCCATCCAGCGCCGCGCCCGCGTGGACGGCGTGCAGGAGCGCCCCGCCTGGCCGATGATCGTGCTGAGAAGCCCCAAGGGCTGGACTGGCCCGAAGGTGGTCGATGGCCTGCCAGTCGAGGGCACCTGGCGTGCTCATCAGGTGCCGCTCGCCGGTCTGAGCGATTCCCCGGAACACCTGCGGCAGCTCGAAGAATGGCTGCTCAGCTACCGCCCCGAGGAACTCTTTGACAAAGCCGGTGTGCTGCGCCCGGAACTGGCGGCGCTGGCTCCATCCGGCGAGCGGCGCATGGGTATGAACCCGGTATCCAACGGCGGCCTTATGCCACGTGACCTCGATTTTCCTGACTTCCGCGACTACGAACTGGCCGTGCCTCAGCCCGGTGTGGTGGACGGCGAGTCTACACGGGTGCTCGGCACGTTTCTGAAGGGTGTCATGGAACGCAACATGAACATCTTCCGGCTGTTCGGCCCCGATGAGACGGCCTCCAACCGCTTAGACGGCGTGTATGCCGCCAGCGGCAAGACCTGGGAAGAACCGCAGCTCAGCACCGATCTTCACCTCTCCCCGGACGGGCGGGTGATGGAGGTGCTGAGCGAGCACCTGTGCGAGGGCTGGCTGGAAGGCTACACCCTGACGGGACGCCACGGGTTGTTCTCCTGCTACGAAGCGTTTATTCATGTGGTGGACTCGATGGTCGGGCAGCATGCCAAGTGGCTCGGCACCAGCCGGGAGATTTCCTGGCGTCGTCCGGTGCCGTCCCTGAACATCTTGCTCACCTCGCACGTCTGGCGGCAGGATCACAACGGCTCCTCGCATCAGGATCCCGGCTTTATCGATTTGATGGTGAACAAAGCGCCTGCCGTGGTGCGGGTTTACCTGCCGCCTGACGCCAATACGCTGCTGTCGGTGACCGATCACTGCCTGCGCAGCCGCGAATATGTCAACGTGATCGTGGCGGGCAAGCAGCCTGAACTTCAATGGCTCAACATGGCCGACGCTGCCAAGCACTGCGCGGCCGGGTTGGGTGTCTGGGCCTGGGCCAGCAATGACCGGGGCGACACGCCCGACGTGGTGATGGCCTGCGCGGGCGACGTGCCGACCCTGGAGACGCTCGCGGCGGTGAGTCTGCTGCGCAAAGCCTTCCCTGAGCTGAAAATCCGAGTGGTGAATGTGGTTGACCTGATGACGCTGCAACCGCAGATCGAGCATCCCCATGGGCTGTCCGACGCGGCCTTTGACGAGGTCTTCACCACGGACGTACCGATCATCTTCGCGTATCACGGCTACCCCTGGCTGATTCACCGCCTGACCTACCGCCGCGCTGGACACCGCAATCTGCACGTCCACGGCTACAAGGGAGAGGGCACGACCACCACCCCCTTCGACATGACCGTGCTCAACGACCTCGACCGCTTCCACCTGGCCCTTGCCGTGATTAACCGTGTGCCTCATCTCAAGGACGCGGGTGCAGACGTCAGGCAACAGCTTCTCGCCAAGCTCGCCGAGCATCACGCTTACGTGCGTGCCACTGGGGACGACCTTCCCGACGTGAAGAATTGGCGCTGGGCTGAGAGCTGAGAGAGCCTTGGGTGCCGAGCTGACGCCCAACTCAAAGCCTCTGTTTTGTCTCTTCGACGTGTTGGTGGCTACCGGCAATCAACGGGAGTGTTTGGGGGGCTGGCTGGCTGAGCGTGCTTTTGGCTTAGCCAGCCAGCCCCCATAAAGCCTCTAGGCAACTCGGCTCCGTAGTGCGCGGCCAGCGATGATTTCGGAAAAGGCGATGGCCCCCACGCCGAGCAGCAGGTGAAAGACTTGAATCACCCAGTGCTGATCGCCGGGCAGCAATTTGAGCTGCATACTGCCGATGGCCGGGACGACCAAGCTCCAGATGATGGCGGTGATCAACAGGCCCGGCGCGACGCCTTGTCTGAATCCGAGAATCGCCAGCAGCAGCAGCCCGAGAGAAACGAGGTAGCCCAGACCTTGGTGGGCACTCAGCAGGGCGTAGCCGCTCCCACCCCAGAAAATGAGGCCCATCCCAAGGGCGGCGACACCAGCGATACGGACGATCCAGCGCAGAACGGTGATGGGGGTTTTCATGTCCAAACTCCTTGAAGAGGCAAATGAGCAACGCGGTGGTGGAATGTTGAGATCAGAGAGAAGCACTGCCAGCAGAAAAGGGGCGCACGCGCTTACGGTCGGAGCTGAGCGCTGACGGTGCTCACCGCTCGGTCACACAAATCCAGCACCCGTTTATTATGGGTGACCACCGACCATGAAGGTGGCCTTGCCGTGTGCGTGTATCGCCCGCTCACAGAAAGAACCGTGAGGCTGTTCCAACTCCACTTGGTGCCGTGAAGGCACAGACCCATTTGCCCAGCAGCATTGCGGCTAACATAACGGGCAACAAGTGGAGGAACTATGGAGCGTCTGGACGTTTTGAATGGTCTGCGTGAAGCCCGTTTTCTGGGTGAGCGAGCGGCCCTCGCAACGGTGGTTAATGTGATTGGCAGTGCTTACCGTCGTGAAGGCACCGTGATGTTGGTTCGGGCTGACGGCACGTACACTTGCCTCGTTTCGGGCGGCTGCCTCGAAGGTGAAATCGTTTTTCTGGCGCAGGAAGTGATGCGTTCCGGTGAGGCACGCTTGCAGCGCTACAACCTCGATGAGGAGCGGATGTTTGGCTTGGGCATCGGCTGTGCGGGTGAAATGGATATTTATATCGAGGCGGCCAACCCAGCTGATCCCCTCCAGCAGCGCTGGCACCAGACTTGGGAGAACTTCGAACTGGCCGCGCAGTTGACTTGCCTCAGCGGCTCAGGAGCGCGGACTATTCTCACGCCACTGGAAGTCTACGGGTCGCTCGGCGCGGTGCAGGAGCAGGCCGAAGTCCTGATGCGCCAGCGGCTGGCCTCGCCCCAACCCAAGGCTGGCTTGGTCGAGCTAGGCGGACTGACCTACTTTTTAGATGTGAATATCCCGCCGCCCGAACTGCTGCTGTTTGGAGCCGCGCACGATAGCCAAGCGGTGGTGCGCCTCGCCTGCGAATCGGGCTTTCGAGTCCGGGTGGTGGATATGCGGGCGGGGTTGCTCACACCAGAGCGCTTTCCCGGCGCGTCCCTCTCCCCCCTTACGCCGGAGCAGTTTTCCCAGTTGTCCATTGGGCCGCGCAGCTTTGTCGTCGTCATGAACCATCATTTTCTTCTCGATCTGGCCAGTCTGCGGCGTGCTCTACAGTCTGAGGCTCCCTTTATCGGGTTGCTGGGGCCACGCAGCCGCCTCGACAAACTGGCTGCCAATGCTCAAGATGAAGGATTGCCCCTTACTCCAGCCGAACTGAGCCGTATTCGCAACCCGCTGGGCCTTGCCATTGGTGCCGACACCACCACCGAGGTGGCCATCAGCGTCGTCGCCGAGTTGTTGGCAGCCAGCCGGGGATTTTCGGGCGGGCCGCTTGATGGACATCAAGGCAAAATTCATTCGCCAGCACTGGCGTCAGAAGCCTAGTTTAATGTGGAAGTTAAAGCCAGTAAGAATATATATAACAATCAGTCTAAGATCTTGACAATCGCCACTGATTTGATTTTGGTAGCCTCGGGGATACTCAAAGTCATTGGCAGTAGAAGTCAACTAGAGGTAGACACATTACGGGGTGCGGATGCCTTAGCCTAAGCACGTCATTTAAGGCCAGGCGAAGCTGAAAATAAGCTGACCAAGTACGACCAGCACGGTATATAACCACAGGGTATGCGACCCATAGTGGAAAAGAGTCACTTGAATACGTGTGTAGAAGTGGAAATAAGAAGAAAAGTATATATTCCAGAAGTTTGAGCCAAGCAAGATCATAAAAATTTCAATGAAGGCGACAGAGTGGACACAGAGTAAACGTCGCCCTTTTCTATCTTTTACCTTAATGCAGTGGAAAGCTCACTCGCGCTTCCAGACGCGGCACTGCGCCGACCCGCAGCACGCCTTCCACCGTCGTGGCGCTGCTAAGCGTGGTGCCCAGAATGCCGTGAACATTGGCCAAAAAGATCGGTGAAAGCACGATGCCCGGAAAGCTGCTGCCGTGATCTACAAAATCGAAAGCCACGCCCGAACCCGCGCCCAGACCGACATAAAAGGCATCGTAGCGCTTAATAAGGGACACCATCCAGCAAAATATCAGGCACACCACCTAAATTCAGATTACCTTCCACACTGCCGCGCAGCCGCAGATCACCAGCAGCGTTGAGGGGCGTCTCAACTGTTGTATGAGCGCCAAAGCCGACTGAACCCAGCGTGGCATTGGCCTGAAGTCCCAAACTGACTTGGGCGGCCTGAGCGGGAAGTGCCAAGACACCCAACACAGCAAAAGAAACCAGCAAGCGGTGGCCAGTAGAAGAAAATGACATTTCGTCATTCTAAAGAACTCGGGGTGACGCCGCCGCTATACCTCAGCGTTACCTGCGCCTTTTAAGCTGCCAGCCGTGCCATTTCCTTTTTTGAGCAGTCCAGATTCACAAACCCACTCCCCGCTGGGCCATTCCCCACTGAGCAAAGTCGCATCCATCACCGCATCATTTTGGATCATTAAAGTGCTGAGCACTGGCATGGGCGAGACCGCTTCGGATTTTCTGGCGCACCGCTTGGGGCCGCTGCCCGCCGTCGCCTTGACCGGCAGTGTCTTTGTGGTTGCCCTATCGCTGCAACTGCAGGCAAAACGCTACGCCGCGCTGCTGTACTGGTTTGCCGTCATCATGGTCAGCGTCTTCGGTACGCTGGCCGCCGACGCCGTGCATGTGGGCTTCGGGGTGCCGTATTGGGCTTCTACGGTTGGTTTTTTGCTGGCGCTTGGAATGATCTTTACTCTCTGGCAGCGCTTAGAGGGCACGCTATCTATTCACAGCGTCACCACCCGCCGCCGCGAACTGTTTTACTGGGCTGCCGTGCTGGCGACGTTTGCGCTAGGCACCGCCGCCGGAGATTTTACGGCCCGCACGCTGGGGCTGGGCTGGCTCATCTCCGGCCTGTTGTTTGCGGCGTTGATAGCCTTACCTGTCTTGTTGCGCGTGCGGCTTAAGCTCAGCCCCGTGCTGGCCTTTTGGTGGGCCTACGTCATCACACGGCCTGTCGGCGCTTCATTTGCCGATTGGGTGGCGGTGACGCACAGTCAAGGTGGACTCGGTTTGGGCACCGGCGTCGTGACCTTGGGCCTGAGCGGTTTAATCTTGGTTTTCATGCTGGTCAGCGCAGCGCATAAAAGCCATTCTTCTGCAACAAGTGAAGCGCTGACGCCAGCGGATTAGCGCTCTATACTTTCTCTTTACCGTGCTATACGGCGTTTATACCAATATGTTCTACCTTGGGCCTACGCGAAAAAACACCTATCTTCGCGCTACAAGGAGAACACACCATGAACAAGCCAACCAAGAACGCTTTGCTGTCCCTCACCGTCTTGACCGCCCTCGCCGCGCCGCTGGCCGGATACGCCTTCGCCCAAACCAGCTCAGCGCCGGGTGTTAAGTTGATGACCCTCGCCCAAGCCGCTCAGCCCACCAAACCTGAAATGGCCGACACCGAAACCAACGACGGCCCCGACACCCAAGAAGCCACCATCAAAGGCAGCATTGCCCTACCCGCCGAGGCCGCCGGAGCCGAAGTGCCGGACGCTCAGGAGCAAAGCCAGTATCAAGCCCTCGCCAAAATCAGCGCCGCGCAGGCCAGCGCTACCGCGCAGGCCAAAGTACCCGGCGCAGTCCGCAGCGTGATGCTCGAAGACCAAGACGGTTTCTTGGTGTACACGGTCAAGATTGGCAACATGGAAGTGACCGTGGACGCGGGCAACGGCCAAGTGCTGGGTCAGAGCGCCGCCGACGCTGAAGGTATGGATACTGGAATGGAGAGCGGCACCGAAACCAGCGACTAACCTTCCTCGCATTCCCCCCGTAAGAGAGGCGCTCCCAGTGGGAGCGCTTTTTTCTTGTTTCCCTGCCTTGCCTTCGTCGCTATACCGTTTTTATACCTTTGTTTGTCAAGCTGTTGTCATGGCTACTTTGCTCACCCGCGCCCGCACTGCCCGTCCTGCCCAGCTCTTACGGCTGCTGATCGGCATTCTGATTCCGCTGCTGATCGTCGGTGTGGTGGCCGAAGACCTGGTAGAAAAAGCCCGTTTCGCCTTCGAGACACCGCTGCTGCTGTGGATTCATTCTTTCGCCACGCCCAGCCTAGACCGCCTGGCCCTGATCTTCACCACCGTAGGCGGCGTCAGTGTAATCGCCCCACTCAGCGCCGTGATTCTGGCGTTCTTGTGGTGGAAATACCGCTCGCTCGCTTACTTCTGGGCCTTATCGGTCGGCGGCGCGGCAGCACTCAACGTCATCATGAAGCTGGCCTTTCACCGTGCCCGCCCTGAGCTGTGGCCCAGACTGGTTCAGGAAAGCGATGCCAGCTTTCCCAGCGGGCACAGTATGTACAGCATGGCCTTCGTGGTGGCCCTCATCTTGATGTCATGGCGTACCCCTTACCGCCCGCTGGTTTTGGTGCTGGGTGTGCTGTTTACCCTGAGCGTCGGGCTGTCGCGCCTTTATTTGGGCGTTCACTACCCCACCGACGTGCTGTGCGGCTGGCTGTCGGGGCTGGCCTGGGTGCTGGGCGTCTACAGCATCATGTCCAATCACAGATCGGGACGGCCCAACTCATGAGGCTCTTGATTGTCGAGGACGACCCACACATTGCCGAGCTGCTCAGCGACGGCCTGACCGAAGAAGGTTACGAATGCGACCTCGCCGCCAGCGCCGCCGAAGGTGAACAGCTGGCGACGCTGTTCCCTTACGCCCTGCTGATTCTGGACGTGATGCTGCCCGAGGGGATTGACGCCGGTTATCAACTCGGCGAACGGTTGCGGGCAGCGGGGTCTAAAGTGCCCATCCTTTATCTCACCGCACGCGGCACCGTGGAAGACCGCGTCACCGGCTTGGAAGCCGGTGGCGACGATTACCTGACCAAGCCGTTTGCCTTCACCGAGTTGCGGGCCAGAATCCGCGCCCTGCTGCGGCGGGCCAGCGGCAACACCCAGAATGCGGTGCCGTTGCCAAAAGGCTGGATGATGGACTTGGGAGCGCGTGAAGTCTACGCGGCAGGCATTCGGGCCGATTTGACGCGCCGGGAGTTCGCATTGCTGGAACTGTTCGTGATGAATCCGGGCCGGGCCTTTGGAAGGGACGAGATTATTGAGCGGCTGTGGCGCGGTGAGGGCAGCGTGGAGCATAAAGTGATTGACGTGTATGTCAGCACCCTGCGGCGCAAAACCCACGACACCCTCATCGACACCATTCGCGGTACCGGCTACCGCCTCGGGCGCGGCACCACTTGATGGGCCGCTGGAGCCCGCATTCTTGGAAACCACAGTCTTGGAGCCTGCGCCTCAAACTCACGTTGGGCTACGCGCTGGTGTTTGCCCTCACCATCTTGCTCGGCGCGGTGGGCGTGTATTTCACGGCGCGTTCGTCGCTGACCGCTTCGCTCGATCAGACGCTGCGGGAAACTGCTGCCGTCGCGCAGGCCAGCGTGGAAACTCAAAAAGGTCGCTCTTTTTTTGCGCCCCAACTCAAAGCCAGCAGCGATCTGAGTATTGAGCTGCTCTCGGCGTCGGGCCGACTGCTGACCAGCGTGGGACGCGACGAAGACACTTCACCGCCCTTTACGCTCGGGTTTGTCAGCTTCGCGGAGCAGCGGGTCTTTACCCAAGACGTCGGAAGCGGTCTGTATCTGCGAATTTCGCGGCCCAGCGACACCCTGAGCCACTTGCTCGAAACGCTGGCCCGCATTCTGCTGGTCGGCAGCGTGCTGATGATCGGGGTGGCCTGCGCCGCTGGTTACTCTCTGGCCGACCGGGCGCTCAGGCCAGTGGACGCGGTGGCCCGCACGGCGGCGGCGATTGCCGGGCGCGGCAATTACCGTGAGCGCGTTCCAGCGATGAGCGGCCACGACGAAATGGCCCGCTTGACCAACACCGTCAACGCCATGCTCGATCAGTTGGAGCACACCATCGAGCGCGAAAAACAGTTTGCCCGCATCGCCGCCCACGAACTCCGCACCCCACTGACCGTTCTCAAGGGCCGCTTGGAGTTGACTTTAGAGCGCCCCCGCGACGCCGCCGCCTACCAAAAAGCGCTGGCAGGCATGCAGGGACGGGTCGACGCCCTGATGACCTTGTCAGAAAGCCTGCTGGCGCTGGCCCGCAGCGACGCCCCCGTGCAACTGGAGCCGGTCGAGTTGGCCGCTGGCGTGATCGCGGCTGCCGAGCAACTCAGCGACGCGGCCCAGCGAACAGGCAAGCGCGTCCATTTGTCGCTCACCGAAAGCTGGATAGAAGCCGAACCGGACGGCCTGCAACGGGTACTGATGAATTTGATGGAAAATGCCCTCAAGTACGGTACAGGTGAGGTGGTTGACGTGCGGGTAGAGCAGCAAAGTTGCATCATCAGGAGTGGGGGCGCGGGGCCAAAGCAAGACGACTGGCCCCGCTTACTGCAACCGTTTGAGCGTGGCAGCGGAGTCCAAAGCACGCCGGGCAGTGGCTTGGGACTGGCGTTGGTCTCGGCTCTGACCCAGCGCTGGAACGCGCGGGTGCAGCCGCAGTGGTCTTCAGGAAACTTCAGCGTTCAGGTGCAGTTTACCGCCGCTCAGCAGACCCCAAGCCAAAACAAAACGCCGCACGGATTTGCGCCGAGATAAGACTTTTGGGCAAGGCGGCTGAAAGCTTGACAGCGCTTTCAAGAACGCCTAATCTAAAGCCGTTCACCAAACAAAGTTCGGATGTCGTGTTACCGGCAGGCCACTGCGGCTGCCAAGGAGATCATGTCGTGACGGCCTCAACAACAGAAACGGTGACGCTGGTCGAGGTCGCGAGAGAAGCGGGCGTTTCGCCCAGCACCGTCTCGCGCATCCTCAACGGCAGCGCCAAAGTCGCTTCCGACAAACGGGCGCGGGTTGAAGCGGCTATTCACAAGCTTGAGTTTGCGCCCAACGCGCAGGCCCAAGCCCTTGCAGGTGGACGCAGCTTCTCGGTGGGTGTACTGACCCAAAACCTCTCCAGTCCCTTTTACGGCGAAACGCTGGCAGGCATCGAACGCGGCTTTGTGGGTACGGCCTACCACCTGCTTGCGGTCAGCGGTCACTGGGACGCCGAACAAGAGCGCGAAGCTCTCAATTTGTTGTTGCGCCGCCGAGTAGACGCCCTGATCGTGCTGGGCGGCGTCATTGAAGACGCGGCGCTAAACCGGGCCGCCGAGCGGCTGCCGCTGGTGGTGGTGGGCCGCAGTCTGGACAGCCTCGCTGAGCGCTGCCTGATGACCGACAACCAAGCCGGGATGCGGCAAGTCGTAGAGCACCTGGCGGCACTCGGCCACCGCCGCATCGCTTATATCGGCGGGCCAGAAGGGCAGCACGACGCTTTCGAGCGCCGGGAAGGCTTTGAGACCGCAATGCGGGACGCCGGGCTGACGGTTTTTCCTGAGCTGATGCGGCGCGGCGATTACACCGAGGTCAGCGGCGAACAGGCCGCCGCGACCCTTCTCGAAGCAGGCCACCCGTTTACGGCTTTGTGCTGCGCCAACGATCAGATGGCTTTTGGAGCGCGGCTGACGCTGTACCGCCGGGGCGTGCGGGTGCCTGAAGACCTCTCGCTGACCGGCTTTGATGATCTGTTCGCCGCCAAATACACCACCCCGCCGCTGACCACCGTGCGTCAATCGGTCAGTGAACTTGGAGAGCAGGCGGCCGAGGCCGTGCTGCAACTGCTGGCTTCAAAAACCCCGTCTTTGCCCATTCACCTTCCGCAGCTCGTCGTGCGCGAGTCCACTGGCCCAGTCCGGGCCGCTTCGCCCCCAGGAGGCGCGTGACAGTCGGCCGCTTCTGGGTTGACTCTTGGGCAGCATTCGTTTCTGGGCAGCACTGTCCGCAGCGCACCCACCGCCTTCCTTTCCTTTTTTAGAATTCCTGTTCTCGGAGGTTTTACCATGAAGATCAAACGCTTACTCGTTCTGACTGCTCTGCTTTCGACCACCCTCGCCGCCGCCCAGAAAACCACCGTCACCGTCGGCGTGTTCCCCGACCTCGACAGCGTGGTCAAGGCCGCCCTGCCGGGCTTCAACAAGCTCTACCCCGACATCGACGTCAAGATCAACTCGCTGGCCTACGCCGATCACCACAACGCGCTGACCACCGCGCTCTCGACCGGCAAGGGAGCCAACGACCTCGAAGCCATCGACTTCGGCTACGTCGCCAAATTTGCTGAAGGCAACGGCATGACCGACCTCAGCAAGGCCCCCTACAACGCTGGAGCGCTCGCCTCCAAGTTCGTCAGCTTCACCTTCCCGCAGAGCACCACCCAGGACGGGCGCATCGTCGCCATTCCCACCGACATCGGCCCCGGCTCGATGTTCTTCCGCACCGATCTGCTGGCCAAGGCTGGCGTTAAGCCTGCGCAGCTCAACGCCAGCTGGGAATCGTACATCACCAACGGCAAGAAAGTGGTGGCCGCCAACCCCGGCACCTTCCTGATTCCCGACGCCTCTGAAGCGGCCCAGATCATTTTGCGCACGGGCCTCAAGGCCGGCGAAGGCCTGTACTTCGACAAGAATAACAAGGTGCTGGTCAGCCCCGACAACGCCCGCTTCGTCAAGGCCTTCACGGTGGCCAAGCAGATCCGCGACGCCAAGCTCGACGCCAAGGCCGGCGCAGCCTTCTCACCGGAGTGGACCACCGCCTTCCAGAAAGGCAACCTCGCCACCGAGTTCTCGGGTGCGTGGCTGGTCGGGCACATGCAGAACTGGCTGGCCAAGGACTTCAGCGGCAAGTGGAACGCCCAGAACCTTCCCGGCAACACCTTTGCCAGCTGGGGCGGCTCGTTCTACGGCATCCCCACCCAGAGCGCCAACAAGGACGCCGCTTGGAAGCTGCTGCAGTACCTGACCACCAACCCGGCCCAGCAGGTGTTGGCGTTCAAGACCACCGGAGCCTTCCCGGCACTCAAGGCCGGCCAGACCGACTCGGTGTTCAACCAGGGCGTGGCCTACCTGGGCAACCAGAAAGCCCGCTTGCTGTGGCGCACGGCGGCGACCAAGATTCAGCCGCTCGACGTCAACAAGCTCGACCCCATTGCCGACCAGATCGTCGGCGACGCGCTGGGCAGTGTGCTCGACGGCAGCAAGGACATCCCCACCGCCCTGGCCGACGCGCAGCGTCTGGTGGAGCGCCGCACCCGCTAATCCGGGCGCACTCCATCCCCTGAGTTCAACCGGCTGAGCGTGTCTGGCATGTGCCCGCGCTCAGCTTTTGCTGCGCCGGTTTTCGCACCGGCCACGCCGACCCGGTTCACCGTCTTGAAGGAGGCTTCCGCTGTGACTGCTCCCCCCGCCAATCTGACCCCCACGCCGCCCATTCCCAAGGTCGGCGGCTGGGACAACTTCCAGCGCAAGTACGCCCCCTACATCTTCATCAGCCCATTTTTCCTGCTGTTTTTCGTTTTTGGGCTGTTTCCGATTATCTTCAATGCCTACCTCTCGGTGCACGAATGGCAACCCGGCAGCGGCCTGGGCGACATGAAATTCGTGGGCCTGAGAAACTTCACCGACAACCTGACCGACCCCACCTTCTGGCTGTCGCTGAAAAACACCGCGATCCTGGCCGTCGAGAGCGGTCTGCCGCAGCATCTGATCGCCATTCCGCTGGCCTTTGCCATCAACATGGGCCTCAAGCGGGCGCAGTCGTTCATCACGGCCATCTACTTTTTGCCGTACATCACCTCGGTGGTCGCCATCTCGGTGATCTTCTTCACGCTGTTCAGCTGGCAGTATGGGGTGCTCAACGCCGCCCTGGGCAGCCTGCACAACATTCCCGTGCTGGGTGCGCTATTTCCAGCCGACAAGATCAACTGGCTGGGCGAACGCGCTTTTGTGCAGCCGTCGATTGCCATGGTGATCGTCTGGCGCTACGTGGGCTGGAACATGCTGCTGTACTTATCGGGCCTGCAGGCCATTCCCGGCGACCTCTACGAGGCGGCGGCAGTGGACGGCGCGACCCGCACCGAGCAATTCCGGTTCATCACCCTGCCGCTGCTGCGCCCCACCATCTTCCTGGCCGTGACCCTGAGCCTGATCGGCGGCTTCCAGCTGTTCGAAGAACCGTACATTCTCACCAACGGCGGCGGCGGCGTCGGGCAGGCAGGACTGACCACCATCATGTATATGTTTAGAACCTACAACGCTTACAGCGACGCTGGACTGGCCGCCGCAATGGCTTGGCTGCTCTTTATCGTGATCGGCCTGCTGACCCTGGTCAACAACCGCATCTTCGGCCGCAGCGGCATGAGCGACAGCAAGGCGGCAAAATGACTTCCACACCTCTGGCCGCGCCGCGCACGACGCCCCGCAGCATCAGCGGCAAGCGCCCACTCAGCCGCGCCGCTTCCATCCTGCTGCTCGTTTTCGGCGGCCTGCTGACGCTGGCTCCCTTCTACTTCATGTTTGTTTTCGCCACCCACCCGCGCCAGGAGATCTTCTCGCTGCCGCCGCCCGTCTGGTTCGGCCACGACCTGACCAACAACTACGAAAGCCTGCTGTCACGTATGCCGTTCTGGCGCAACCTCTGGAACAGCTTGTACCTGGCAGTGCTGACCACCGCAACCACCTTGTTTTTCTGCACGCTGGGCGGCTACGCCTTTGCCATGTACGAATTCAAGGGCAAGGGCTGGCTCTTCGGGCTGCTGCTGGCGACCCTGCTGATTCCGTCGACCCTCAACATCGTGCCGTACGCCCTGATCATGCAGGCACTGGGCTGGATCGACACCCCCAGAGCGCTGTGGATTCCCGGCATGGCCAACGCCTTCGGCATCTTTTTGATGCGCCAGTACATCGGCAGCGCCATTCCACGTGAACTGGTCGAGGCCGCCCGCATCGACGGAGCCACCGAATTCACGACCTTCCGCAAAGTCATTGTGCCGCTGACCGGCCCAGCGATGGCGACGCTCGGTCTGGTGACCTTCGTGCAGTCGTGGAACGGCTTTTTGGGGCCGCTGATTATTTTCCGCAGCGCTGAAACTTATACCGCGCCGCTGGCCCTGCGCACCCTGCAAGGCATCGCCAACACCGACTGGGGAGCTTTGATGTGCGGCGTGGCCCTGACGGTGGTGCCGCTGCTGGTCATCTTCGCCTTCGCCTCACGCCGCCTCATCGACGGCCTGACCAGCGGAGCGCTGAAAGGCTAAGGACAAAACGTTGTTGTCCTTAGTCTCCCCTTCCCTCCTCGTCTCTATCTTCACTTTTGGAGAATTATGACCCTGACTTTACCTGACACCACCCGCCTCACCCGCCAGAACTTCCCGCCCGACTTTGTCTTCGGGGTCGCCACATCCTCGTATCAAATTGAGGGCGCAGCCCACGAAGGCGGCAGGTCGCCCAGCATCTGGGACACTTTTTGCGCTACGCCAGGCAAAGTCATGAACGGCGAAAACGGCGACGTGGCCTGTGACCACTATCACCGCTTAGACAGCGACCTCGATTTAATTGCTTCGCTGAATGTCAACGCCTACCGCTTCAGCGTGGCTTGGCCGCGCATCATCCCCGGTGGCCGCGGGGCGACGAACCAGGCCGGACTGGACTTTTATTCGCGCTTGGTGGACGGCTTGCTGGCGCGGGACATCACACCCTGGCTGACGCTCTACCACTGGGACTTGCCGCAGGTTTTGCAGGACAAAGGCGGCTGGCCTGAGCGCGACACGGCGCTGGCCTTCGGTGACTACGCGGCGGTGGTGGCCGCCGAACTCGGCGACAGGGTCAAGCACTGGATCACCATCAACGAACCCTGGGTGGCGGCCTTTTTGGGCTACGGCGTCGGCATTCACGCGCCGGGCCACACCGATCTGGCCGAGAGTTTTGCCGCTTCACACCACTTGCTGCTGGCACACGGCCTGGGCGTTCAAGCGGTGCGGGCGAGCGTGCCGGACGCTCAGGTGGGCATCACCCTCAACCTGGGGGCGGCGTATCCGGCCAGCAGCTCACCCGCCGATGAGGCAGCGGCCCACCGGCAAGACGGCTTTGCCAACCGCTGGTATCTCGGCCCAGTGTTCGGGCGCGGCTATCCGCAGGACACCGTCGACCTTCTGGGCGCGGCCAGCCCGCAGGCACAGGGTTTGGTGCTGCCCGGCGACTTGGAAATGATCAGCAGCCCGTCTGACTTTTTGGGCGTCAACATGTACTCGCGCAGCGTGGTGGAAGACGCCCCGGACAATGGCGACTTCCTCGGCGTCAAGCAGGTCAAGGTAGAGGGCAGCGAATACACCGGCTTCGACTGGGAAGTGGCTCCGCAGAGCTTGACCGATTTGATGCTCAGGTTGCAGCGCGACTACAACCCCGCCGCCATTTACATCACCGAAAACGGCGCGACCTATCCAGACCACGTCTCACCGGACGGCACCGTGCATGACACGGCCCGTACCCGCTACTTCCAGCAGCACCTCGCTGCATTGGGAGCGGCCATCACCGGCGGCGCGAAAATGGCCGGCTACTTCGCTTGGTCGCTGATGGACAACTTCGAGTGGGCTGAAGGCTATGACAAGCGCTTCGGCATCGTCCATGTGGACTTTGGGACGCAGGCGCGAACCCTTAAAGCGTCGGGAAAGTGGTACCAGGATTTTCTGGCCCGCACCCAGCAGAGTAAGGCCACTTAACCGACCCGCCAAACACAGCCCTAGAGCACCAGCGGGAGTGGAATAAAGAGAGCATTTGGGAGGATGGATGCCTGAGCGTGCTTTTTGCTCAGGCATCTATTCGGACAAATGCTCTAAGGACTGGAAACTGAATGAAGCGTCTATTGACCGTTGCCCTTCTTTTGACTCCTGTGGCCAGCGCTCAGGCCGTCCCCACGCTGAGCCGAACCGAGGCCGAAACCCGCGCCCGCGCCGTGCTGTCCAAAATGACCCTCGACGAGAAGATCGGGCAGGTCAGCATGGCCCACTTCTTCCGCTTTCTGGAGGGAGGTCGCAGCGGGCCTGTGGCTGCCAACGCGGGCGACAGCTTTTCTCGGTTGCTGCCCGGCGCGATCCTTAATGGCGGCGGCGACACCCCACAGCCCAACACGCCCCTCGGCTGGGCCGACACCCTGCGCGGCTTGGAAGAACTGGGACGCCAGCATTTGCCCGGTGGCGTGCCCGCCGTTTTCGGCACCGACTCGGTTCACGGGGTGGGCAACGTCGCGGGCGCGACCCTCTACCCGCACAATCTGGGGCTGGGCGCGGCGTTTGATCCGGCGCTGACCAGAGAAATTGCCCTCGCCACCGCTCAGGACATGCGGGCCATGAACATGGACTGGGATTTCAGTCCGGTGGCCGATTTGGGCCGCGATCCACGCTGGGGACGCTTTTACGAGACCTTTGGCGAGTCGCCTTGGCTGGTGGCCGATCAGATCAGCGCCGACGTGCTGGGCTTGCAGGCGGGCGGGGTGGCGGCCACCCTCAAGCATTTCGTGGGTTACGGCTCACCGAGTCTGGGCCGCGACAGGGCCGACGCCGAGATCAGTTTGCGTGCCCTCCACGAGCTGTACCTGCCCCCATTCAAAGCTGGAATTCGGGCCGGGGCGATGGCGGTGATGGCCAACAGCGGCAGCGTCAACGGACTGCCGGTTCACGCCTCGCACACCCTGCTGACCGATGTGCTGCGCGGTGAGCTGGGGTTCGGGGGGCTGGTGGTCAGCGACTGGAACGACATCGACCGGCTGGTCACGGTCTACAAGACCCACGCGGATCTGGTGAGAGCTGCCGCCGACAGCGTCAACGCCGGAATCGACCTTTACATGGTGCCTTACGACGTGGAAAAGTACGCGGCCGCGCTGAAGGAAGCGGTGCAGGGCCAGCTCATCACGCAGGCGCGGCTGGACGAAGCGGCACTCAGGATGCTGACCTTCAAGGCCGAGCTGAATTTGATGGACGCCCGGCCCGCTGGCAGCGGCGTGCTGGCCGACCACCGGGCGCTGGCCAAGCGGGCGGCGGCGGCGACCCTGACCCTGCTGGAGAACGACAGCTCCGCCTTGCCGCTGACCAGAGGCCGGGTGCTGGTGACTGGCCCGGCGATGGATAGCGCGGCCATTCAGCTCGGCGGCTGGAGCGTCAACTGGCAGGGCGTGGGCAAGGGCAACGTGACCTATGTGCCGAAAGTCAGCACGCTGGCGTCGGCCCTCAAAACCTCGGCCCCGGCGGGTGTCAGCGTCAGCGCCCTGCCAGATGGCAAGCGTGCGGCCCTGCTCAAAGCCGCCGCCAACGCCGACAAGATCGTGCTGGCGCTGGGGGAGGCCCCTGCCGCTGAGAGTCAGGCCAACAATCCCAATTTGGCGCTGCCGGACAGCCAGATTCAACTGCTGCGCGATGTGCTGGACACGGGTAAGCCGGTGGTGCTGGTGCTGATGGCAGGCCGCCCGATCCTGCTGCCCGAAGACCTACGCAACCGCCTCGCGGCTTTGGTGATGGCTTATCTGCCCGGCAGTGAAGGCGGTGCAGCGCTGGCCGACGCGCTGTATGGCCGCGCCGGATTCGCTGGCCGCTTGCCGTTCACCTGGCCCGGCAGTCTCGGCGAAGCGGGGCTGAGCGCCGACCGCCCCCCGGAAGGCGCGGGTGAAACGCTCCTGCCGCTGTATCCGCTGGGCTTTGGGCTGGATTACACCCGCTTCGCCACCTCGGCTATGACGGCCAGCGCTGTGCCCGGAGGCGTGAGTATCAGCGTGACGCTCAAAAACGTCGGCGAGAAAACAGGCACCGGCACCTTCATTGTCCGCGCCAGCTTGCCGCCTACCGGAAACCTGGAAGCGGTCAAGCGTCCGGTGGGCGTGGTTCGGGCCGAACTCAAGCCGGGCGAGTCGCGCACGCTCAGCCTGACGGTGCCTGCCGAGCGGCTGGAAGCCTTTACCGGAGACGTTTTCGGGCCGGTCACGGGAAGCGTGGTACCGGGCGAATACCGCTTTGAGGTGGACGGCAAACAGGCCGCCATCACCTTCTAGTATATGACCACAGGCATGTCTATAGTTATTTGCGAGTCGGATAGTGGCGCTTGAGTTTCTCCCGAGCTGTGGGTGTCGAGAACTGCCAGTTCACGCGCACAGACCGCGCGTTGCGGTCTGTTTCCCAGGCGTGGATTTCACGCTCGACGGCCTCTTTACTCGCCAAGCGCTGACCCAGACACTGGCGTTGCAAGGCTGACCACTCCAATTCCGCCGTCTTGGGCAGAACGGCACCCATATGGGGCCTGCCCGCATGTTGAGCCAGGACGCATGTTTTGGTGTGTAGATCCACTCGAAGCGTCGGCTCAGCCGCCGAGCTTCCTCTGCCGGAAGATGTTGATATAGCGCTGCTGGACTGTGCGTGGACAGCTGATCCAGCACCAGAACGATCTTCTCGGCAACCGCATAGCGCAGCTCCAGTGCCTGGAGCTGCTCAGCAAAGTCCGCATTGCTCCGTCGGTCGGTCACCGTGACTGTGCGTTGACCGGTGTGTGGTTCCAGAGCGACAAAGAAATTGACGGTGCCATACTGGAATGAACCCCCTAGAGAGGACCAACGGCCAAGCCACTTTGCCCCGACCAGCCGTTAGGCTGATCACAGCGCGAAGGAGCATTCATGCCAGGACGCAATCACAGCCGTGAATTCAAGCTTCAGGTCGTCAACCAAATCAATTCAAGCCAGCGAACGACCGCTCAACTCAGCCGGGAACATGGTTTAGTGCCCAGCCTGATCCACCGTTGGCGCAAAGAGGTCGAGGCGCGCGGAGAAGCCGCCTTCACCGACGGCGTGGCCACAGATCGCAGCGCCGAGCTGCGGATTGCTGAGCTGGAGCGGTATTGCGGCCAACTTGCCTTAGAAAACACCATCTTGAAAAAATCGCTGGCGACGTACCGCTTGAACAAAGGCACCAAATGATCTCGGATGCGCGACACGCGCATCCCACGGTGTCGGTGCGTCGCCTGTGTGAGCTGCATGCGGTCAGTCGGTCGTGGTACCTCCGTCAACGAAACCGCGCAGTCATCGACCAAGATCAACGACTCGCTACTGACATTGAAGCAGTGGTGCTGAAGTGGAACGGCTATGGGTATCGGCGGGTCACTCGCGAACTGGCACGCAGCGGGCAGTCCATCAATCACAAACGCGTTCTGCGGGTCATGCGGGAACATCGCTTATTGTGTCGACCCAAGCGGCGTTACCAGCGCACCACCGATTCCACTCACAGCGAGAAACGCTTCCCCAATCTGCTCCCACAAGTGATTCCAACCCAACCAGATCAGGTCTGGCAAGCTGATCTGACGTATGTGAGGGTGAAGCAGGGTTTCGTCTACTTGGCATGCGTGCTGGACAGTTTCACGCGTGAGATCGTGGGCTGGTCAATGTCAAAGTTTATCGACGCCGACCTATCACTGGCCGCGCTGAATAACGCGCTTGCTGCTCGCAATCCAGCACCTGGACTCCTTCATCACTCTGATCAAGGTGTCCAATATGCCAGCCGGCTCTATATCGCCCGCCTGCGGGCGATGGGTATCACGCCAAGTATGTCCAGAAGAGGCAATCCCTACGACAACGCTCGCATGGAAAGTTTCTACAAAACTCTCAAAACAGAGGAGGTTGATCTTCAAGATTATGCTGATCTGGACGATGCACAGCGCCATGTGAACCACTTCATCGGTAAGCTTTACAACCAAGAACGCCTGCATTCCAGTCTCGGCTACGTCCCACCTGCCGAGTTCGCCGCCCGCTATCATCCAGCCTAGAAGTGACTTGCCTGCTGGTCCTGCGCTTTGGGTTCACTCCAATACCGCTTGTATTCATGATCCACCCGTGCTGGGGATCCCGGCACGGGTGGCAGTGGCTCTCGGACATGATCCAACAGCTGATACGACTTTTCATCGAAGCAGATGACAGGCCGTGAGGCATCGTAGGGCTGGGCATAGGTGTCCAGCACGGTTTCCATGCGCCACACGAAGTCCGCACCTACCTGGGCGACACACCAACTTTGAACCTGCCACGGTTTGAGTGCGTTTTTTTCAGTGTTCTCCGTACGGTCTCGTCACTGATGCTGTCCACCACACCCAGGGTCACCAGACGATCGGCCAGCAGTTGCATCGTCCATTTCTCCCGGCCGTCGGGACTCGAGCACACTTCGGCGATCAAGATCGCCGTCCGCTGCGCGTTCAGTTTGGGCGGCTGTTTGGGCCGTGCTTTCTCGTGGAGGGCAGCCTGGAGGCCGCCCTCGGTGTACTTCTTGCGGATCGACGCGACGGTGGCAGAACTCACGCCTTGGCGCTCGGCCACGTCCCGATCCAGCAGGCCTCTGTCGCTCAGGAGCAGGAGGCGTGCGCGGGCCACGACCCGCGCACTGTGCACGCCTTTCCGAATCATGTCCGTCAGTTGCTGCCGCTCATCGTCGCTCAGCTGCACAACCCACTGTTTCCGTCGTCCCATCCCTCAGTTTACCTGAAGGCATGCCTGTGGTCATGCACTAGAAGAAGCCGGGGCCGAGCTGATTTCCTTCAGTCCACTCCATGACGCGCAGGTGCCGCCAGCGGGCGGATTGCTGATCGGCGGCGGCTACCCCGAAGCGTACGCGGAAGCGCTCAGCCGCAATACCCAGATGCAGGCCTCGGTGAAGGTTTTCGCTGCTTCAGGCCGCCCGGTGGTGGCCGAGTGCGGCGGTCTGATGTATTTGGGTGAGTCGCTGGAGGCAGCGGAGCAGACATTCCCCATGTGCGAGGTCATCCCTTACCGCACCCGCATGGGTGGCCGCCTGACGCTGGGCTACCGCGACGCCGAGGCGCTTTACAACTCGCCGCTGGCCGCGCGGGGAGAGCGGGTACGGGCGCACGAGTTTCATTACAGCGCCCTGATCGGGGAGGCCACCCAGCCGGCTTACCTGATCGGCGGCCAGCCGGAAGGCTACGCCAGGGGCAATGTGCTGGCGAGCTATCTGCATCTGCATTACGCCGCCGATCCGAGGATGGCGAGCCGGTTGGTTGAGGCGTGCCGAGTGGGGACGTGACCCCAAACTGACACCACTCCCCGAATACAGTTTCTGCCCGCACCTTGAGCAGCATCAAAAATCTCCACTCTCAACGTTTGCCCACTGTGCGGCCACCAGCGACGTGTAGCTCTAACGCAGCCACTCAGCAGTGGTCTGGAGATACGGAGCCAGCGCCTAACCCCATCGGCGCTCTGCCAAAGACTGTTCTCAGCGGGTCAGGGCATACGGAATGATGTAGGGCCTGCCGGTGTCCGGGTCGCTCAGGATGTGCGCCTTGAGACCGAAGACCTCGGCCAGCAATTCCGGCGTCAGCACATCCTCCGGGCGGCCCTGAGCGTAGACCTCACCTTCCCGCATGGCAATGATCTCGTCGCTGTAGCGCACCGCCTGATTCAGCTCGTGCAGCACCATCACCACCGTCTTGCCCTGCTCACGGTTGAGGCGCTGGGCCAGTTGCAAGACTTCGAGTTGGTGCGACAGATCAAGGTAGGTGGTGGGTTCGTCCAGCAGCAAAATCTCGGTTTGCTGGGCCAAGCTCATGGCGATCCAGGCGCGTTGCCGCTGCCCGCCGGAGAGGGCTTCGAGCGGGCGACTGCCGAAAATGGTCATGCCGGTCTTGGCCAGCGCCCACGCCACCGCTTCACGGTCTTCGGGGCGGCGCACCGGAAAGCGGCCCTGATGCGGATGACGACCAAACCAGACCAGTTCCTCCACCGATAGGCCCTCCGGCGCGGTTGGCCCCTGCGGCAAAATCGCCAGCCGCCGCGCCACCTCCTTGCTGGGCAGGGTGTGCAGCGCCTGACCATACAGCTCTACATTCCCGCCACTGACGGGCCTCAGCCGCGCCAGCGCCCGCAGCAACGTGCTTTTGCCGCAGCCGTTCGGGCCGATGATGCTGGTGACCTGCCCGCCCTTGATCCTCAGGTTCAGGTTCGGCACGATCACTGAAGTGCCGTAGGCCAGCTTCAGGTCGTGGGTGGAGAGTGGGGAGGCGAGGTCTTCTGGACGGTTCATGCACTCCTTCTGAGTAAATACAGAAAATACGGTGCGCCCACCAGCGTTGTGAAAATGCCTGCCGGAACCTCTAAAGGCGGCAGCAGGGCGCGGCCCAGCGTATCGGCAGCCAGCACCAAGAGCGCTCCCAGCAGCATACAGACTGGCAACATGCGCCCGTGCTTTGCGCCCACCAGCAAGCGGGCCAAATGCGGAGCCAGCAGCCCTACGAAGCCCAGAATCCCAGCCCCAGTCACGGCGGCCCCGGCCAGCGCCACACCCACGCCCAGCGAGATCAGGCGGGCCAGACTCACCCGCGTGCCCAGTGCCGCCGCCAGATCTTCACCCAAGTTCAGCACATCCAGCGTGCGCGACAGCAGCAGCGCGGCGGGCAGCAGCACCAGCGCCCAGGGCAGCACCCGCAGCAGCCGCGCCGAATCCGCGCCGTAGACCGTGCCGGTCAGAAAAGTCAGCGCCGAACCCAACCCGTCGGGGGCACGCACCAACACCAGTTGCTGAACTGCGCCCAGCGCCGCCGCCACCGCCACGCCCACCAGCGCCAGCCGCACCGGATGCAGGCCGCCTGCTCCGCTCCACTCCCGTGAGAGCAGCAGCACCAGCCCAAAGCCGCCCCACGCTCCGGCGAGCGCGGCCCAGGGCAATCCGCCCGGCGGCGCGGCAGGCCAGGCCAGCAAAAATACCGTCGCCGCCAGCCCCGCCCCGGCTCCCACCCCGATGATGTCGGGCGAGGCCAGCGGGTTGCGAATCACGCCCTGCATCATGGCCCCCGACGCAGCGAACATCGCGCCGCACAGCAGCGAAACGCCCACACGCGGCAGGCGCAAGTCCAGTACCAGTTGGCGGGTCAGGTCGTCGCCGCCGCCCCACAGCGTCGCCCAGACCTGAGCCGCCGGAGTCGCCACCGCGCCCAGCCCCAGAGCCAGCACTGCCAGCAGCACGGTCAGGGCGGTGAGCACTCCAGCGACAGTCAGGGCACGGGCACCGGTATAGCGGGGAGCAAGCGAACGGGTCATTGGCCTTGGAAGGCGGCACTCGGCGCGGCGTCTTGCAGCAGGCGGCTTTCGATGGCCTGCGCCACCATCAGCTTTAGGGCAACGGGGCCTCGTCCGCGTGTCCAGTTGTCACGGTCAAACACATACACCCGTCCACGCTGCACGGCGCTCAACTTTTGCCACAGCGGGCTTTTCTTCCACTCCTGCGTTATGGGCGCTTCGTCCGGCGCAGCAAACAGCACCAGCGTCTGCGGATTGAGGGCCACCAGCCCTTCTAAGGAAACCTCGTACTGGGTCTGATCTCCTTTGGGACTCAGGGCATTCTTACGGCCCAGCGCCTCCAGAAAGCTACCGACGAAACTTTGGTTGGTGTGTACCGTGAACGATTTGGGCGTCACCACAGCGGCCACGAAGGCGGGGGCATTCTTCTTGGTGAACGCCTTGGCTTTGAGGATTAGGCTCCGCTGATCGGCCAGCACCTGCTTGGCGGCGGCCTCACGGCCCACCAGTTGCCCGATCGCCAGTGTCTGCGCGTTCAGGTCATCCAAGCTGCCGCGCCGACTCTGAAAGGCGGCGGTGGGAGCCAGCTTGGCCAGTTGCGGGTAGATCTCGCCCTGCACGAAGGCGTCCGCGAGGATCAGTTGCGGGCGCAGCGCGGCGATGGTTTCCAGACTGGGCTGGGCGCGGCTGCCCGTCGCGGGGATTTTTGCGGTCAGGCTGCGCAGGTACGGCGGCGCACCTCTGTCGCCGCCCTGACTCCCCAGCGCGGCCCCCACCGGAGTCACGCCCAGCGCCAGCAGCGTATCCGCGAACGAGTATTCCAGCGCCACCACCCGCTTGGCCGGAGTGGCGAGTTCCACGCTGCCACGTTCGTGCTTGACGCTCAGGGCCAGGGTAGTGGAAAGGAAAATGAGGGCGGAAAGAGAGAGCAGTTTTGATTTCATGGAGAACCTCGAAGGAAAAACGCCATATGGAACGGCACTATCTGCTGCGCCCGATGCGCCGCGCCAGCAGCACGAAAAACGGCGCTCCGGCAGCGGCCACCAGAATGCCCACCGGGGTCTCGGCGGGGCGGTCAATCAAGCGGGCGGCGATGTCGGCCAGAATGAGAAGAGCTGCACCCAGCAGGGCAGCCAGAGGTAAACTCAGGCGGTGATCGGCTCCCATCAGGGCGCGGGCGGCGTGTGGCACGATCAGGCCCACGAAGCCAATCGGCCCCACCACGCTGACCGAACCGGCGGCCAGAAGCACGCCCAGTCCGGTGATCAGGGCGCTGTCGCGGGCGGTGCGGGTGCCCAGGCTGCTGGCCACGTCCTCGCCGAGTGCCAGGATGTTGACGCGGCTTGAGAACAGCAGCGCCAGAAGCAGCCCCAGCCCTAACCACGGCGCGACCTGCCAGAGTTGCTCCCAGGTGCGCCCTGCCACCGAGCCGGACAGCGCGAACAGTGCGCCCTGAGCGCGGGTTTCAAACAGAATCTGCACCGCGCGGGTGGCCGCGTTCAGCAGGTAAGCCACCGCCACACCGGCCAGTGCCAGTCTTAATGGGGTCAGGCCCGCGCTTCTGGCTGCGCCGTAAGCTGCCGCTGCTGCCGCCGCCCCGCCCACGAAAGCGGCGGGCACGAACAGCGCGGCGGGCGCAGTGGGAAAGAAGACCACCATCACCAGAATGGCCAGCGCTCCGCCCGCCTCCACGCCCAGGATGCCCGGATCGGCCAGCGGGTTGCGGGTCACGCCCTGAAGCAGCAGCCCTGATACAGCCAGACCCGCCCCCGCCAATCCCGCCACCAGCGTGCGCGGCAGCCGCAGCGCATGAACCACCAAGCTGTCAGTGGTGTCGTCGGGTGCAAGCAGCAGGTGGGCCACCTGAGCCAGAGAAATCTGGCTGGCCCCCAGCGCCAGAGATGCCAGCAGGGCCAGCAGCAGGAGCAGCGCCGCGAGAGCAAACACCAGTACACGCCCGGAAAGGCGCGGACGTGGGGTCTGGACGGCGGCAGTATTCAGGGGGTCAGTGGTCAAGGACTGGCCTGCAACTCTACGCTGACCTCACCGAGTTGACACTGCCGGATCTCGCTCAGATCGGCGTTGTGGCTGGAGCCGGGCAGCTTCAGCGGGGCAGCGGGGAGCACCTCGGCGCGGGCAATGCCCACCGCACCGTCCAATTCAAAATGCAGCGTGACCGTCTCCCCATCCACCTCAGCCCAACGCTGCGCCCGCAGCCAGTCCCAGCCATGACGGATCAGCAGTTCACGGTCGATCAGCTGGCCCAGCCGGGGCAGACCGGCAAAGCCGCGCAGATGCCCGGCAACTTCGGCGGGGTGGACTTCGCGGCGGGCCACCCGCACGGCCAGTTCGGGAGTCAGATGCGCCCACAGGTAGCCGCTGGGCAAATCTACCGCCGTCGCCGCGAAGCGGTGGCCGCCGAAATGTCCGGTGCGCCAGGCCCGCAGCCCAGCAGCTTGCAGCGCCGCATGAACGGGCACGCCGTAGCGCCCACACGCCGCGTCCACCGTGCCGTGGGTGCAGACGTGAAAGTCTGGGCCAGCGCTTGGAGTTTCCACACCCTGCCATGCCTTCAGGTTCTCCGGTTCCAGCAGCGTGTCAGTGAGTCCCCGCGCCCACTCGGTCTGGGGCAGGTCACTGGCGTAATCGCGGCGCACGAAGCCTGCGTTCTGCCGGACATAGTGCCGCACCCGCAGCGGCCGCCCTGCCTTGGTTGGGGCGCTCATCAGCAGGCCAAAGCCCGCGCCTGACGCCTCCACCTTGCCGCGCAGCCGCTCGAAGACGCCACTCTGCTCAGTCGTCCAACTGGCCACGTCACGCAGCTTGGCCCACACCGGCACGTCCAGTTCGAGCACCGTGACTTCCTGCCAGTGGGGCGCAGTGCCAATCGGGTCTTCCCCAGCAGCCAGCGAGGCGTCGGCGCAGAGGGCCAGGCGGGGGCGCTCGGTCACGGTCATTTCAATTTGTCCAGAATCAGCCGCGTGACCTCTTGGCTGTTGCGAATGGAAGTCAGCGGGCCGGAGTAGGGGCTGAACGCTTCGGGGATGTACAGCACGCTCTGGTCTTTGAGGCGCTGGCCCACCGGGGTTTTGAGGAAAGCGTCTGCGCCGTTGTACTGGCCGCCGGGGGGAAACAGCACCACCAAAGTCTTTTTGTCGATACCCAACAGCGCCTCGTCACTGACCTGCGCTCCGATGCCCAGCGTGGCCGTGCCCAGCTTGAGGCCGTCCTTGAAGCCCAGCGCCCTCAAGTCATCGATGAGGCGCACCCGGCTGTAGGCCCAGGTGTTGCCGCCGCTAAACGGTGCCAGCACCACCACCTTGTCGTACTGCTTGAACACGCCTGCCGAGAGCAGTTTGCGGGCGTCAGCGCGGTTCACGTCCGCCGCCTGCTTGATGATCTGCTCGGCCTGCACCTGCTTGCCGAATACGCGGGCGAGGTCGCGCAGCCCCTTTTGCCAGAAGCCCGCGCCGCCCTCTTCATAGCCGACGGTGGGAGCAATTTTGCTGAGCTTGTCGTAATTCTGGTTGCCGTCCCAGGTCAATCTCACGATCAGGTCGGGCTTCAGCGCCAGAATCGTTTCCAAGTTGGGGGCCGTCCAACTGCCGACGAAGCTGGGATTGCTCAGCTTGCCGCGCCCGTAAAAGCCGCTCTTCAGCACACTGGGTTTGAGCTTGCCGCCGCTGATATCGCTGGGCGAAAGGTAACTGCTCGCCAGCCCCACCACGCGCTCGCCCAGACCCAGCGCGAACATCCAGCCGAGGGCTTCTTCGTCCATGACGACAATGCGCTGCGGATTTTGCTTGACGGAGGTGGTGCCCTCGTCGTGCTTGAGAGTCAGGGTCTGGGCAGCCGCAGCGGGGAGCAGGGTCAGGGCGAGCATCAAGGCAAGTCGTTTCACGGGCTTAACCTAACTAATCCGAGTGATTTAGTCAAGTTAAGGTTTTTCACCAGCCGGTATTTCCAGTGGCTGAGAGGTCGCGTTAAGAGGGAGCAGATAGAATGTATTCTGAGATCCGTTCGGTACCCCAAACTTATCCTCATTAAAAAGCCCGCCGATGCAGGTTCGTCGCTGTCTGAACCCGAAGGATCCTATTTCATGCCGATTCCCAGCCTTGATCTCTCTCCCCTTTCCCCAGATCAGATCCGGGCGATGTTGGGTGCGGCTTGGGCCTGCCGCGCCAGCGACCCACACGAGTCCGTGCGCCTGTCCCGTCTGGTGCTGGCACAGCCGCTGGCGGACGCCGAGCTGGCCCGCGCCTCGTTTTGCTTGGGCTTCGGACTGGCCAAGCAAGGCGAATTCCGGGCGGCAGAACCGGAGCTGTGCCGGGCGCTGCATCTTTACAGCGAACTGGGCAATCAGGAGTTACGGCGCGACAGCTTGAAGTGGCTGGGCGTCGCTCAAAATGAGCAGGGCCGCCCCGTCGAGGCGCTGGCGACCTTCATTCAGGTCAGGCACCTGAGTGCGGCGCTGGGCGACACCCAGGGCGAGATCACGGCGTTGAGTAACATCGCGGCGGCTTACAGCACCATGGGAGATCACCCCAACGCGATGGAGCACCATTTGCTGGCGTTGGGCCTCAGCCGGTAAGAGGGGCTGCCGCTTATCGAACGCATTGCGCTGAGCAATCTCAGCGCGGCCTATAACGAAATGGAGCGCTACGGCGACGCTCTGGAAGCCGCTGCGGCGTGCCTGAAAGTGCAGGTGGACGACGACCCCGAATTAGACGCCATGGCCTGCCAGAACGCGGGCGACGCTCACTTCGGCTTAGGGCAGTTCGCGCAGGCCAGAGCCATGTATCTGAAAGCCCGAATCTTTTTCGAGCGCACCGGAAATCAGGTTGCCACCGCCGGTATCGCCGTGGCTCTGGGGCGGGTGGGGCAGCGGCAGGGAGCCGAGGACGAAGCGCGGCAGCTGTTTGAACGCAGCTTGGAACTTCAGCAAAAGACCGGAGACAGGCGTGGGCAGACCGAAACGCTGCTGCACTTGGCTGAACTGCTGGGAACCTCGGCTCAGCCAGAAGACGCCCTGAGTGCCCTGCACCGCTCTGGTCGGTGATGAGGTGCTGCGCCAGGTGGCTGGGCTGCTGCGGAGCCAGTTGCGACGTGGAGACCTGCTGGCCCGTTACGGCGGTGAGGAATTCGTGCTGGTCATGACCGATACCAGCCGCCCCGCAACGTTGGACATTGGCGAAGACTTGCGCCGAACCATCCAGAACCACGACTGGTCTGCCGTGCGCCCTGAACTGAGGCTGACCATCAGCTTGGGCGCTGCCGTCGCCCGGCTGGACTCCACCACGTCGGTGCAGGACGTGATGCGGGCCGCAGACACCGCGCTTTACGCCGCCAAAAATGCAGGCCGCAACCGCGTGGCCATTCGGCTGGCCGAAGCGTCGGGATGAGTTTCGGGTGCTTACGAACTTCAGTGCCGGTATCTAGAGCATTTGTCGTAAAAGTTTCAAGACTTTTATGACCGAGCGGACTTATCAAGCTGCGCAGCAGGGGGAGCGAAATACGTGCTAGAGCAGATGGGAGCGGGCAGGCCCGAGAGGTGCCGCTTTGCCCAAGACAGTGGGCAGGCCCCATACGGGTGCCGTTCTGCCCAAGACAGTGGAATTGGTGGGGTGCTTTTCCACAACAATGGAACGGACAAATGCTCTACGAACGCATCAGCTTGAGAAAGGCAGCGACGACCTGCGGATCAAACTTCTTGCCCGCCTGCGCTTCAATCTCGCTCAGGGCCACGTCCACGGGCCAGGCCGGTTTGTAGGGCCGTACGCTGATCAGGGCTTCGTAAACGTCGCAGACGGTGAAGATGCGGGCCAGCAGCGGAATCTGCGAGCCCACCCGGCCGGAAGGATAGCCTCCACCGTCCCAATTCTCGTGGTGATACAAAATGATGTCCAGAGCCCCCTGCGACAGATTAGGAATTCTGGAGGCCAGCGCGAAGCCCTGCTCAGCATGCTGCTGCATCGTTTTGAATTCTTCGGGCGTCAAGCGGGCCGGTTTACGTAGCAGCGCGTCCGGCACCATCAGTTTGCCGATATCGTGCAAGTACGCGCCCTGCTTGAGTTCGATCAGGGCCGCCCGGGGCAACCCGAGGGCCGCGCCCAAGTGTTCGGCGTAAGCCACCACCCGCTGGGTGTGACCGAACGATTCCACGTCACGCGCTTCCAGCGCAGCTCCCAGAGCCATCAGCCCGCCTTCGACGGTGAGCTCGACTTGTTTGAGGACGCGCTCGTGTTCCAAGATGTAGCCGAGTCTGAGCGCCACCGCTTCGAGCAGGCGGCGAGCGTGCGGCGTGATGGGCCGCCAGTTGTGGTAACTCATCAGCACCAGCACGCCCACAACCGACCCGGCGTCGCGCACTGGTGTGGCCAGCAGGCTGCGGAGCCCCATCGCGACCCATTCCGGCATCGCCCTGGCCTCCGAGGGGTAGTCGGCCGTGCCGATGGTGCTGTTGGTGACCATCGCCTGACCCAGCAGGCCGCTGGAAACGTCGCGCTTGAGGCTATGCAGCGGCGCTTCTTGCTGCTCGTGCGTACTCGAAATGTAAACGGACTGAAGCGAGGTGCCGAGCAGTTCGTAATATGAGCTGGCGTCAAAGCCGAGAATCAGCCGCAAGTTCTCTAGGCCGCGCCGCAGCAGCTCTTGGGTGGAGTTGAGACCCTCGATCAGCCGCATAAACTCTTCCGCACTTGGCACGTGCTGAAGGGTGGTGTCCAGATGTGTATGTTTGACGTTTTCCTTGTTCTCGTACATCCGCTGATCCGCGACGGCAATGGCCCGCTGAAGATCATCATACGAGTGAACCAGCGCGGCCCCAAACGCCAGGGCGGGCAAAGTCAGGCGGACTTTGGGTGAATGCTTGATGACTGTCTGGGCGAAGTGATCGGCCTGCGCCACGCTGGAATCCAGCAAAATGACCAAAAATTCATCGCCTCCCCAGCGGCTGGCGGCGGCGTCTTTTGGGAGCGCTTCCGTGATGGCCTGTGCAACCGCCTGAATATGCTGATCACCCGCGTCGTGGCCGCTGAGGTCGTTGATGGATTTGAGGTCGTTCAAATCCATCATGATCAGCACCGCCTTTTGCTGCGGCGTGAGGTGGTGCAAAGCCCGCTGCATCCCTGTGCGGTTGAACAGACCTGTCAGGTTGTCCTGATTTGCTAGACGGTGCTGGCTTTTAAAGCGGAGCAGCATCGCTTGGACGTTGAAGACCATAATCCATACGAACCCAGCGACAAGCACAACCTGTAGAGCCGTG
Source organism: Deinococcus psychrotolerans (assembly GCF_003860465.1). Taxonomy (NCBI): domain Bacteria; kingdom Thermotogati; phylum Deinococcota; class Deinococci; order Deinococcales; family Deinococcaceae; genus Deinococcus; species Deinococcus psychrotolerans. The sequence continues at coordinate 47,263 of NZ_CP034186.1, read as the reverse complement.
CGCCACACAGGATTGGAAGTCGCCGTCTGCGGAAAGAACCCTTCCTGAATGGAAGTCAGGACGATACCGCTGGTCAAAACGATAATGGGCAGCACGATCTGGCGTGGAAGCCGGAACGCTCCCAGCATCCAAGAGATAAAGAAAATAAGGACGGCGGCCAGGAGCAGGAATAGACTGCTCGAAACGGGCGACCAGACGGGCTTCTCAGATCTCCCAAAAAGCCAGAAACCCAGCAGCAAATGCATGGAGGCCCAGAAGACGATGGTCGGCCACCACCGAAACCGGAAAGCGGCGGGCGACTGTGGCTGGTTCGCGGCACGCTCCCCGCGTGTCATTGAAGTTGAACCTGCGAGACAGATCTAACCATCAGGGTATCAGTATGTGGGGGAAGCCATGAGACAGACAGTTGATTTCCGTCAAAGTGTCCTATGCTACAATCCGTACTCGACCAGACGTGCTGCTCAAGCCCCGTTCACAGTTTGCTCCTTGCCTTAGCGAAACTCAGTCGAGTGGTCAAGGGCTGTTGCAGAACACCGCACGGACATTGGGCCTAGACAGCGTCCGCCTTCGGCAATACACTCGCGGCAACCTGCTGAATCCCCTTCATGCTGCACGCGTGATTGGGCTACGCCGACGCCACACTTAAAATACAGTTGGACGCCGTGGGAAAGGACTGTGGGTGTGCCCACTGAAAAGGAACAAGTATGGAACCAATCAAGCTACTCGACGTATCAGTGAAACGTCAAAAGGCCCCAAGAAATTGGCCTGACTTCAACGGCTTTTTCATGTTTTTCGGCGTTTCCGGCGTGGATCACAACCGGGAAGAACGGCTTGAGAAACGCTTCAAACAGAGGTTTTACCCAAACCAAGTCACCGTGAGGCTCTCGGGACAGGTGGCTCCGGGCCCGTACAGCTTTCAGGGACTGCCGGAATCCGTCAACTATTGGGGCTGGATCGTTCACAAAGACGGTACAGCCACCAGCGACCTGAGTGACGAAGCGCTGGCCGACTTGAGAAGCTGGATGCAGCGGGTGCCGCGTGCCGCCGCTTCGCTTCTCCCGCTCTAGCTTGGGCCTGACTCCGCAATGGTTCGGCTCACTTAAGCACGCCAATGTTTATCTCTAGATAAACTGAGCGGAGCAGGCAGGCTTGGTAGGTGCTGCCTTATCCAAAACGCAAGAGACGGGAAAAGTACGGCGAGGTAGGAGTGAAGGAGTGACGTCCTTAAGGGCGTCCGTTCACGACGATAGGGATGGAGTGCTATTTGCAGAATCCCGAAACAGTAATCTGCTATGCTTAGTTCGACTTTTGCGTATGCTGGATAATCCGGCACCCGCCGCTGGAGTTATCTGGTAGCCAGCCATTCGGCGAACGAGCTGGAACCCTCATGAAAGGTTGCCCGCTGATGCAGGCAACCTTTTTTCGCAGACTTTATCCCTTCAGTTCGATTCCGTAGGCATGATGCAGTACTCGGTTCAGAATGGCGTCGGCGAGCGTAGGATCACCCAAATTGGCGTGCTAGGCTGAGGTTGGAAACTGACTAGTAATGATGGTGGATGCACGCTCATAGCGCTAATCTAGGAGTTCCAGCAGAATCAGTCGGCTCTCCGCCGTTGGCACACTCAGCCCCCAGGCGTCGAGGATTAGCACATTCAACCTGACGATAATCGTCAGGAGTTTCAAGTGGCGTCCATCCCCTTTCGTTAGGATCAGTTCCTGAATGGACTTGGCCCGAATTTGCGTAGCTGAGGTTAAGCGGCTGTAGCTTGGCGTTCAAAGTCGGTGGGTGTCAAGTAGCCCAACGACGAGAGCAAGCCCGGCGGGCGGTGAATCACGGCGCAAAATGGCCATGTGCAGTGCTGCCAGTGGCAAGATGGCAGGCGTCTGGGCATCCACCTCGTACCCGACCACTGTCCGGGAAAACAGATAAAGGGTGACGGCCAAGTAGAGCCAGCCTTCCTTCATAGGAATGTATGTCAAATCGGCGGCCCAGACTTGATTAGGCTGCTAAACGGTAAACTGAACTGGTGACCGAGCAGGCTTGAGTAGACTGCATCTATGTGGTTGCGGTTGGTCGTGCGTACCGAGTGGTGCTTTCCTTTAACTCTTAGCCCACCAGTATGCATCAGACACGCAATCCTCTTCTTAGAGACCGACAAGCCTTCGGCTTTCAGCCACACATGAATGCGTGGGGCACCGTAGCGTGTCTTGCGGTGGTGGTAGACATCGTGGACGTGCTGCTGATTGGAGACGGGCCTTCTTCGCTAACTGTGGTAGCCGCTTACAAAAACCTTGAGCACCTGACAGCGGGCAGGCACCATACAGGTACCGTCCTAGCCAAGACAGGCCGTCGCTTTTTTCAGGATTTCACGTTCCTGGCGTAGGACTTCAACTTCCTTGCGGAGCCTGCAAACCTCCTGCTGACCATGACCGGGGAATGCGGCATGGCCACTCTCTTACTCAGCGCTTATCCATTCACGGATGGGCGAAACACTGACGCTCAGGTCGCGGACGGTACTGGAGACGTTGTCGTTTGTTCGGGCAAGCTGTACGGCGTCTCGCTTGAAGTCAGCGGTATGGGTTCTGCGGTTCGTCATGATGGGGCTCCTATTGTCGAGGCTTATCTCCATCTACGCCAAACTGGGTCATCCTCATACTTGACACCAACCGACTTCGAACGCCAAGCTACAGCCGCTTAACCTCAGCTACGCAAATTCGGGCCAAGTCCAGTGTGCCGAGCCTGACGCCTCTAGCATTGGCGACTTGGAGTGCATCTCGGATGCACGTCGAGATTCATCTTGGCTTCCTGTTCGGCCACAGCAGCGAGGATGTACACGGTTAATGAGTCGACTTCCGGCAGATTGACAGGGGTGACCCTGCTCTCCATCAGTCCAGAGATGAAACGGACGTTTGAAGACCTTTACGGCCCAGATCAGGCCACTTGGTCTGCTGATGAGGTTCACGCGGGCACTGCCCCATCAAACTGGACTCCAAATGCGTTCCGACACGGATTGGCGGCGAATCTGGTGGATAGTCTCTCCTCGTTTCCTGAACTCTTAGCAAGCCGGTTCAGGCTTCGTTCATGGGCTCCCACGCATACTTCCCCCATCAAAGGAAAGAGCATCAGACGGATCGCACCACCTCTGACTTCCCACACACAAAGAGAACCACCATGCGTAATCTGATCACGTTGACCGCCCTCAGCCTCTTGAGCGCCAGCCACGCCCAAAGTGTTCGGAGCGCCCGCCATTCCTTCCCACATCAGCACGGCCACCGTGCAGCAAGCCACCGCCCGGCTAGCGCCCCCCGGTGGAGGCCGCCCTACTCTCGCCGGTCTGGAGCCGATGATCACCGAACCGTCCAACCAGGTCGTTCATCCAGAAACTTCAGGTACGAACTACCGCTGGTTCGTGGTCAGCGTCGCTCCGCTGAACAGCCATTGGTATTTGACCACCATACTCAAATACTAGGATGGACAAAACTGGGTGCTTCACTGCCACTATGGCTACCAGATGGCGCAACCCGTCAAGATGCAGATAAGGATGGTACAAGACCTCTTGGAACTGCCCTGATCTTTACAGCTTCTCCACTCACTGGCGCGGCCATATCCACCGCAGATTCCAAGTTCCAGCCGCCGCGTTAGCCGTTCATCCTTAGAAAGCGGTCACTTCCAGCCGTAAGTGGCCAGCGTATCGGCCAGTCTCACCCAAATCTGCAGGGCAGCACGCTCACCTCGCAACGGTTGGGCGTTTTCCTGTGACACCACACAAGGGCACACCGACCTCATCAGCAGACGGCGTCACAGGCGGCATTTCGGCAAGCTGAAGCGGCTGCTATGCTGCCAGTTATGCCTGCCGAATTTTCTGCGCGTGACCTCACCATCGAACTCGTGAACGCCGCGAGCGTGACCCATTCTCCGGGCGAAGTGGCCTTCCCAGACACTCTCCTGAACATCCTTGGACGCCTGCCCTACTTCCAGGCCAACCCACACGACCTCTGGACGGAGCAGATCGACAACGATCCGTTCGGACGCCGCAACGTCTATGCTCTGGTGCGCGGGACCAGTCCCCACACAGTGGTTCTCACTGGGCATTACGACGTCGTGCCTGTCTCGAACTATGGCCCCCACGCCGATGTTGCTTTCGATCCTGAGGCCCTGCTGCCGCGCCTGATTGCAGATCTGCGCGTCAACGCCCGCAGTGAGGCCGAACACCGCGCCCTGCACGACCTTGAGAGTGGTGACTTTTTGCCTGGACGCGGCGTGCTGGACATGAAATCTGGTCTGGCTGCCGGCATGGTGGCGCTGGCCGAATTCGCCCGGCAGAAACAGCGCAGTGGCAACCTGCTGTTTCTGGCTGTGGCCGATGAGGAAGTGAGTTCGCACGGCGCACGCTGGGCGGCTCCTGCCCTTACGAACCGGGCGGAACGCGAGGGGTGGGCGCTGCGGCTGGTGATCAACCTGGACGCGACCGGCGACAACGGTGACGGTAGCGAAGGCCAAGCGGTCTACATCGGCACTGTCGGGAAGCTGCTCGTCTCTGCTTTCGTGGTGGGCGTGGATACCCATGCCGGGTATGCGCTGGACGGTGTGAACGTCAACTTCCTCACCAGTGCACTGGCCCGCGCTTTCGAGTGCAATCCGGCCCTGACGGATCACAGTGACGGCGTCACGGGAACCCCGCCCACCATCCTCAAGCAGCAGGACCTGAAAACCGTTTACGATGTGACCACACCTGCCCGGGCGTGGCTGTGTGTCAATGCCCTGACGCACGGCATGGAGGCGCAGATGGTTCTGGAGAACTTCACGGCGGTGGCCCGGGCCGCCCTGGGTGAGGCCCTACAGACTCTCCGTGACCGGGCTGAAGCACTGGGCAACCATCAAAGCGCCGCCCACGGAGCCACGCCCCTGGTTCTGACCTCTGCGCAGCTGCTGGATCAGGCCAGAACCAACACACCAGATTTCGACGAGGCGTATGCGAGGTTTGAGCGCACCCTCGACCCGCACCTTGACTATCCGTCCCGCAGCGCACACCTGACGGCGTGGTTGTGGGACGCGTCGGGACTGCTTGGGCCGGCAGCTGTTCTGGGGTTTGCCTCACTGCACTACCCGAATACCACACTGAGAACCGGCGAACCCGGCGTGGCGGCCACGTTTGATCTCGTCCGCAAAACCCTGCGTGAGGAGGAGGGCCGGCTCGGGATACATATTGCGGAGCGGGCTGTATTTACCGGCATCAGCGACATGAGCTGGTTTGGGCAGACAGATCCAGCTGACATTCAGTTCGTGAACGCGAACACACCTCTCGCCGCAGCGCAGATTCACGCGCCGCCGGCGGGCTTGCCGTGCATCAACCTCGGGCCGTGGGGCCGTGACTATCACCAGTGGCTCGAACGCGCATACGCCCCGTACTCTTTCATTACCCTGCCGCACCTTGTGAGCAGACTGGCAGAGGCTTTTCTGAAGTAGCTCGAGGAAGCGCGGGGCTGAAGAACCAAACAGAGCTCTATCCCAGCGGGCGCACCAACACGAGAGGAAAAATGCGGAGCTCAAGATTTGCGGCAATGGCCGGATCATTCTGATTTTGCCACCAGTATCGAATGCAGTCATGAACATTCCTTCAGTGATCATTCGATCATGCTGCAAACGTCGGTGGAGAGGGTGGGCGACGGACTGGACAGCTCGGCAGGTTAAGGAAGTGGCTCCGGGCGTCCGAACAGATACCTCTGAAAGTAAGTGCATCCCACCTTCAGCAGGAGGTCTGCCTGCTCAGATGTCTCGATTCCCTCCGCCACGGTCGGAAGTCCAAGTGCGCTAACGAGTGGCACGATCCCGCGCACCCCCTTCAGCGCCCTTTTCCCCGCAGGCGTGTCCTCGCCGATCGGTGCAGTGAAGCTCCGGTCGATCTTCACCACCTGCACCGGCAGGTTCGTCAACGCCGCCAAGCTGCTGTAGCCGTTCCCGAAATCGTCGAGGGCTTGTTTGCACCCCCAGCGCGTTGATCTCCTTTAAGACGGCGGCGAAGCGTGGTTCCAGCATGCTGGTCTCCATGAGTTCCAGCAGGACTCGCTGAGGCTCGACGCCGCTCTCCATCAGGATCCACCGCAGGTGCTTCGCGAAGTCCAGCTGCCTGATTTCCAGGGCACTGACATTCACCGGGACCCTCTGGAGCCACCCCGTTTTTACGGCGTCGACTGCCTGCCGCAGCACACAGCGACCGATCGACACAATCAACCCAGAGGTCTCAGCCAGTGGGATGAAATCCAGCGGGCTGACGATTCCAGAAGGCCTGATCCAGCGGAGAAGCGCCTCATGCGCCACCACAGCCTGACTCCCGGCCTGCACGATCGGCTGGAAGTATCAGCCGCAACTCATCTTGTTCGAGAGCGCTCCACCTGAAGGGTAGTCCGCTGATCCTCTTGCCGCTGAAAGGCCGCGTGGCCTCCACCAGCTCGCTTGACCCGGTACATGGGCGGCGTCCGCATGTCCCAGCAGGGCGTCCAATTCCCTTGCGTCGTCTGGGTAGACGCTCAAGCCCAAACTCCGGTGGACGAACACTTCTTTTGGGATCTGGCCTGCAGGACAAACCAAAAAAAGTGGATACATGATCGCTGAGTCGTGTCACAATGAGAGAACAAATACAGTTTACTAATCCTGTTGAACTTTTTACGATTACCAAAGGGAGATTTCTGATGGCCCTCGACCTCTTGCAAACGCTGATTCGCCGAGTAGATTATGTTCACGCACGCCGGGGCGGCCTGGCGCTGGCTGTGGTCGGCGAACCGGGCATCGGTAAAAGCCACCTCGGGCAGCGTTTGCTGGCGGGAGTGGGCGGCTTGAATCTCACGCTTCACACCCACGCTTTTGAAACGGGGTTCGGCGCACTCCTGGCGTATCCAACTGCGCCCACCTGGGCCAGGCAAACGCTAGAACGTGCCCTGGCCGGTCAATCACCCGACGCCGTGGTGCTCGCCAGCGCCGTGAGCGCCCTCTTGGGTCACGCCGCGCCCGCGCTGGTGTGGGCTGAGGATTTCCATGAGGTGGCCAATAGCGAGCGGGCCGCCGAATTCTGGACGGCGCTGGCCCGTCACTTGACCCACACGCACGGGGTAGCCCTGCTGATCAGCAGCCGCACGCCGCTGCCCGAGCCGTTTGCCGAACAGCGCCTGACCCCGCTGGACGGGCTGACGGGCCGCGAACTGCTGGAAGCGCAGGCGGGCGCTCCACTGCCGCCTGCTGCCCTCGACTGGATCGAATCGCGCGGGCGCGGCAATCCACTGTTCTTGCTCGAATTTTTCCGGCACCTCAACCGCAGCGGCGCACTGTATCTGGACGCTGCCGATGGGCATTGGCGCTGGCATGAGCCCCCTACTTCCACCCTCCCACTGAGCGTGGAAGCCCTGATCGCCGATCACCTTTCGCGCCTGACGGTGGGCACCGGCGCGGAAACCCTGCTGGGGCTGTGGGCACTGTGGGACAGCGCCTTGCCGGGTGAGGCACTGGAAGCTGAGACCGCCGCTGCCCTCAGCGGACTTGACTTGGCGCAGGTCATCTCGCTCGAAACCCTAGCGCAGATGAGCGGGCTCCGCGCCGCACAGACCTTTGCCCATCCGCTGTTCCGGGAAGTGGCGTTGCGTGAACTTCCAGCTTCACTGCGGCGTGAGTTGGCCTGTCGCTGCGCGGAAAGCTTGGAGGCTGCTCCAGAGCGGGCCGCACAGTTTCTGACCTGGACGCAGTGGCCAGCCGCGAAAGCTGCTTTACTCCTCGAGCAAGCCCTGAGATCTGCCGGAGAACGGGGAGACATGGCGCGCGCTGCCGAATACCGGGACGCTCTGGTTGAGGTGGTTCCTGCCGAACAGCGTGCCGAGGCGGCCATGTCAGCAGCTCTGGCGCTGCGTCCCCTTCACACCGAGCGGTCACTGGCGCGGGCCAATCAGGCGCGGCAACTTGATCCGCTGAACGCTGGGGCACTGGGATTGTGCGCCCGACTGCTGGCCACCTCTGGGCGTGGACAAGAAGCCGAACGGCTGCTGGAGGAGGCATCAGACGAGATAAAGGCGCAGGCCGATTACTGGGCTACCCTGTTGGAAACACGGGTCAGTTCCTCAGACTACAGCGGGGCCATCCGGGTCTGGCAGGAACATAGGAGCGAGTTAGAGGGCTGGCCACAGCTTCAGACGGCGGTGGCGACGGCGCAGGTTCATCTTGGCGAATTCGGGGCAGCTGTGACTGGCATCCGGGCCGCACTGGATCAGCCTATGGTGATGACCGAACGGGTAGCGCTGCTGCACGCGCTGGTGCGGGCGCAAATCTCACAGGCCGATCCGCAGATGTTCGCCAGCATGGCCGAGGCGCTGGAGCTGACCGCCGAGGCTGGACTGACTGCCATGAGAATTGAGCTGCTGCTGGACCGGGCGCAAATCCTGATCTGGGCTTTTCAGCTGCGTGGGGCTGCCGCTGACGCCGCCGAGGCTGTCCGCTTGGCCGAGACTCAGGGTGATCCCCGGCTGCTGGCCCGCACTCAAACGGAGCTGGCCTACTGTCTGACAAACCTGGGACAGTTCGGTGAGGCCGAAGATCTGTTGCTGGGTGCGCTGAACCTGCTGGGCGGCGATCAGGTGTCGCGTCACAGGGTACTGACCCAGCTCTACTTGACCAACCTCTATCTGGAATGGGCTAGACCGCCCGACGCCCTACTGGCCGTGCGCCACGCCCGCCAAGCGGTACGGCTGGGCCACGAGGTTCACGATATGGTCTTGCTGACTTGGCTGATGAGCGTCGCCGCGTGGGCTGAGGCTCTTCACGGCGATTTGGGGCGGGCCGAGCGATTAATTGACGAGGGCGAAGCGCTGATGGAGCGCAGCGGCCAGCATGCGACCCGTCCCTACTATCTCTTCGCACGGGCTTTCGTGACGGAGCGTCAGGGGCAACAGGAAACTGCCGCACAGATGTTCGTTGATGCCTGCGAACAAGCCAAAGTCCTGCGGATCATGGCCTTCGCCGAACGCTTCGGGCTGGAAGCAGACCGTATACACGCAGACCAGATCAGCGCTGAAACGCGGCTGGCCTTTTTTCAGCAGCACGAGCTGCACGCCTATGCCCACACTGCTCTGAGATACTTCCCGCCGGTTGAGCAGAAGGAAGTCTTGCCGCAGGCTGGCTCGAGTTTCCTGTATCTGGAGGTGCTGGGCGAGGTGCGCGTGACCCAGGGCGGTCAGCCACTGGCGCTGCGTTCACCCAGTGGTCTACGCCTGCTGGTGCGGTTGCTCGAAGCTCGGCTGGCTGGACGTTCGGGCGCGGCTCAGGCCGAACTTCTAGAGTCGCTGTACCCCGACGACGATCCCGAACGCTCCGGTGCGCGGCTGCGCCAGCAGGTTCGCCGTCTGCGTGCGGCGCTGGGGCCGCAGAGCGTGCTGCGCCGCGAAACTGGCCTGGGGGCGGGTGGCGGCTACGCTCTGGGTGAGTTGGGCAGCGATGCCGAGGACTTTCTGAACACCCGTGACACGAAACTGTGGCGCGGCGCGTATCTGGCCGACTTCGAGGACGAACTCTCCAGCGCCCGCGACGTGCTGGTGTACGGCCTGCGGAGCGCAGGCTACGCGGCAGAACCCCACGATCCGCGTGAGGCTGCCCGGCTAGGCCGCATCCTGCTCGACACCGATCCTTTTGACTGGGCAGCGCTGGCCCTGACGCTACGCAACCTGCGCCAGAGCGGCGAGATCATGGAGTTGCTGTCCCTGTACGCCGAAGTTCGCCAGCGCTGCGCCCTGCTGGGCGAGAAGTTACCCGATACGTGGGAAGATTTCCTGCGAGATCAAGAGATGAGTGTTTTCTGAGAAAATGAACTGAGCTGTTGAGACGTAGACCAAAAAGACTGTCTCAGACGCATGTCACTCGGCAGCAGCCGCCTCGTCACTGGCATGTCACCGCCGACTTCTAATCTCTGGGCAGTTCCAGAGCCGTTCGTCCACAGCTGCCTGACTTGCCCTTCGGCCCGTTGAGGGGCCTGCATCCCAGGCGGCGAGCTTCAAAGCTGCTCTCCCCGCTGCCTTTGGAACGCTGGCCCTTTCCGGCTGAGGCGGCCTTTTTCGTGGCCCGGCCTCGCCCCCATCTTCCCCCCATTCAGCAGGAGGACAAGGCAATGAGCAACAAGGTGATGAGTAAAAACGTGATGAACAGCATAGCGATCATCGGCGCAGGACAGGCAGGCTTGCAGCTGGCGCTGGGATTACAGGCCAACGGCTACGCGGTCACGCTGGTGTCAGACCGCACGCCCGAGCAAATTCTAGCGGGGCGAATCATGAGCACGCAGGCCCTCTTCCATGACGCCTGCACCACCGAGCGGCAACAGGGGCTGAATTTTTGGGAAGCGGCCTGCCCACCCATCGAGGGCATCGCCCTGAGCGTGCCGCATCCCGAACTGGCCGGACAAAAGGCGCTGGCCTTCTCCGCACGGCTGGACAGGCCCGCCTACAGCGTCGATCAGCGGCTCAAGTTCGCGGGCTGGTTGAGCGAATTTGAGAAGCGCGGGGGCACCGTCGTGCTGGAAAACGCCGACGTTCAGACTGCCGAGCGGCTCAGCGCCGTTCACGATCTGACGCTGATCGCCACCGGCAAGGGCGAGCTGGGCCAACTGTTTGAGCACGACGCCGAACGCAGCCCCTACAGCGCTCCCCAGCGGCATCTGGCTCTGGCTTACCTCAAGAACGTCGCTCCTCGACCAGACCACAGCGCCGTCAGCTTCAATCTGATTCCCGGCGTGGGCGAGGTCTTCTTGCTGCCGGGCCTGACCACCAGCGAGGACGGCGGCACCCAGCCTTACGAGAACGTGCTGATCGAAGCGGTTCCCGGCGGCCCACTGGACGTGTTCGCCGGGGTGCGTGACCCGCAGCAGCATCTGGCCCTGATGCAAGACCTGCTGCGCCGATTTCTGCCCTGGGAATATGAGCGCACCCAACATGCTGAACTCACTGACGCCCAGGCCACCCTGACGGGTAGGGTCACGCCAGGGGTGCGCCGTCCCGTCGCCACCTTGCCGTCAGGTCGCGAGGTGCTGGGCCTAGGCGACACGCTGGTGCTCAACGATCCGCTGACCGGCCAGGGCGCTGGCAGCGCGGCCAAGGCGGCGGCGATTTACCTGGAACGCATTTTGTGGCGCGGGGAGCGACCCTTTGACCGCGCCTGGATGATCGGCACCTTCGAGGAGTACTGGAGCTATGCCCGCTTTGTCACCGACTGGACCAATGCCCTGCTGGCCCCGCCGCCGCCGCACGTGCTGGAAGTGCTGGGCGCAGCGCAGACCCGTCCCGGCATGGCGCACGCCTTCGTCAATGCCTTTAACCACCCGCCACAATTCTTCCCGTGGCTGGGCGATCCGCAGGCGGCAGCGCGGTTCGTAGAGCAGCACGGCGTCGCCTAATCAATGACCGCCTGAACTACCCCCTCATTTCCCACTATCCCAGGAGCACGACCATGACCAGAAACCGATCCTTCCTGCTGAGCGCCCTGACCCTGAGCCTTCTCGCCGTGTCCTGCGGGAGCGGCACGCCCCAACCCCCCCTCCAGACGCTGCCTGATCCAGATTTCACCCGCCCCGAAGACACCACTCTCTCGCCCAATACCCGCATTCTGACGCCCGCCGCCCGCACGGCGCTGGTTTCGGCCTCGCCCGACCTGAGCATCCTGCGCTTTAAAACCTCGCCGGACACCGCCTTTGCGCCGGGGCAGATTCTGGTGTCTCAGGACACACCCATCATCCCCGACGGCATGTTGCGCCGGGTGCTGAGCGTCAAGGTGGTGGGCAACTTGACCGAAGTCGAGACCGATCAAGCCAGCTTGGAAGACGCGGTGGAAAACGGCACGCTCATGGCCGAGGAAGAGCTGTCTCTGGACGACATCGAAGAACAGATGATCGACACCACGGGCGGTGTGGAGGTCTTCATCAACGGGAAGCCTGCTCTGGTGCCGCAGGGCCTGCGTCCCCAGGGCACCAAGACCATCGGCAAGCTGGAACTCCAGATCAAGGATAAGGTGCTGTGCCAGTTGGACGGTGACAGCAAGGTGGTGATGACCGGCTCGTTCTACGCCGACTTCAAGGTGTTTGCCAATGCCAAGCTGAAATGGTTCAAGCTCAAGCACTTCGACGCAGGCGTGGAAATGAACGAGAAATCGACTGTGAGCCTCAGCGGCGAGTGCAGCAAGACCCTGTTCAAGAAGGAAGTCGAGCTGGCCCGTTTCAAGATGCGGGTCAGAACCTACTGGATCGGCCCCCTGCCCGTCGTGGTGCGCCCCGAGATCGTGATGACGGCGGGCGCGAACGGCAAGATCAGCGCCAAGGTGGATTTCAGCGCCACCCACGAGTTCCATGCCCGCTACGGCATCAAATGGGACAAGGGCGACGGCTGGAACACCATCAGCGACCGCACCCAATCGTTCACCTACACCAAGCCCAAGTTCTCGGCCAGCCTGGACGCTGAAGGCTACATCGGAGCGCGGGCGGGCGTCCGCTTTTATGGTCTGGCCTCGGCCTTCGTGCATCCCAAGATCTTCGCTGACTTTGGGGCCAGCGTGACCGCGCCGCAAAACACTTACCAGTGGAAGCTGGACGCCGGATTCCGTATCGGTGTGGGAGCCGAGGCCAGCCTGTTTGGCCGCCAGCTCGGCAAGATAGAACGCGATCTGGTGGAGTTCCGCAAGACCATCGCTTCGGATTCCGGCAAGTTCTAAACCCAGGTGAATAGAGCGCCCCTTCTCTCCGACCCGCAGGCGGCAGCGCAAGCTCGTTGAACGGCATGCCCTTAGCCAATGACGGCCTGAACTACCCTTCCCAACTGAACCTCTGATCCACTCCAAGGAGAACAAGATGACTGCATTCTGGAAAACTGCCGCCCTGCTGACCGCCACCCTAAGCCTCACTGCCTGTGGAGGCGGAGGCACGCCCGCTCCCCTACCTGACCCAGATACCACCGCGCCCACCATTGTTTCGATCACGCCCGCCGACGGAGCCATCGGCGTCTCCAAGGAAGCCAATATCGTGGTGACCTTCAGCGAGAAGATGAATCAGGCCGCCACTCAGGCCGCGTACCAATCTACCGAGTTGCCCGCCAGCGGCGTGGTTTTTAGCTGGAATGCAGACAGTACGGTACTGACCATCAACCCCGACCAAGACCTAGCCTACAGCGGCGGAGCAGCGAAAATCTATGCCTTCAAACTGACCGGCTCTGCCACAGACAGTGCGGGCAATGCGATGCTGCCCAGAAGCAGCAGTTTCAAGACTTTCCGGATGTTGGAGTATGACGCGTATAGCACGGCGACACTGGACGGCTGGGTGCGTGGAGACAACGTCGTCAACACGGTCAGCGACAAACTCCGAGTGGGAGACGGCAATGGTGGTGAGAACAACACCGCCTACCGCAGCTTCATCAGCTTTGACCTGAGTGGTCTCCCTGCTACGCAACAAGGCATCGAGAGCGCAATGATCCTCATTGAGCAGACCTCGATTGAAGGAAATCCGTACACGGATCTGAGTATCGGAGCCAATGCGCTGATGCTGGATCACGTCAACTATGGAGCGGCCCTGACGGGTGCCGCCTTCAATACAACGTCCCTCAGCGCCATTGACGAGCCCATGAAGCAGTCTAAGATCACGAACTACGCTCTCTGGGTTGGGAGCGCCGTCCAAGCCGATGTAAGCGCGGGTCGCACCCGTTCACAGTATCGTCTGAGCTTTCCCAAATTGACCGATGGAGACGGCAACGCCGATAGTACTTACCTGAATTCAGGCAACAACAATGACCTCTCGAACAGGCCCGTCTTGACTGTCTTTTACCTGATGCCATGAGCCAATTTCAGCCAGCGTCTCACCCAGGAATGAAGTGGTTTTGTTCGCCAGAGGGCAAATTCATTTTCGGTAGCGACGGGCTGGTCAGCGCCATGAATCTGTAGCACAACGTGTTAGCTGATCCTAAAAACGGCGAAAATCCCGCCCGTTTTTATGGCTGTTTCAAGCCTCTAGCTCAGAAGTTGTACCCTGCATAGCTGAGTGGATAGCCGTTCTGGCGCAGGAATTCAACGTTCCTTCGCATTCTGTAACATAGTTTATGAGCACCAGCCGCACCACCGCCAAACAGGGTCAGTCCGGTTTAGAGTTGGAAGCCCAGGAAGCAGCCGTTACCCGCAAGAAACGCCGTACGCAACTGGGAGCGGCGCTCAATAACGTGGCCTTCATCCCGGCAGACATGCCCGACGCCGACCGCCGTACGATAGTAGCTTGCCAAAATCGTCCGTACTGGTCAGGTCAAGTTTTATCCGTTTGCCGCTCTTCTCTATCCGTCAATGAATAGCCGCCCTGAAGCCGAACCATTGAGGCCACCGCCTGATGGGCAGGCAGTGGGCGGGCAAAATGAAAGCCCTGTCCCAGATCGCAGCCCAGCGCCTGAACCCAGGCCGCCATATGGGCGTGCTCAATGCCTTCAGCCACCACCTTCAGACCCAGACTATGGCCCATGACCACCATCGCTTTAATGAAGGCGGCGTCACTTTGGCTCTCCTGGACAAATACCCGGTCAATTTTGAGAATGTCTACCGGCAGATCGCGCAACTGTCCCAGACTGGAATAGCCAGTGCCAAAATCATCCATCGCCACACGCACGCCCATGTCGCGCAACTCCAGCAATTTCTCGCGGGCTTGCTGGGCGTCCGCCAGCACCGCACTCTCCGTGATTTCCAGAGTCAGCAGCTGCGCGAAGCTGTCGTACTCGGCCAGCGCCGAGCACACGTCTGCCACGAAATCCGTGTGGGTAAAGCGGGTCGCCGAAACATTGACCGAAACCCCCACGCCGGGCAGTTCGGTCTGCCACGCACGCATCTGCCGGATCGACTCGCGCAGGGCCCAGCTTCCCAGGCGGCCCATCATCTCCCGCGCCTCAGCCACCGGAATGAAATCAGCGGGCGAAACCGAGCCCAGCACGGGCGAGTTCCAGCGCATCAGGGCCTCAAAGCTGTACACTTGGCTGCTGATCAGATTCAGGATCGGCTGGAAGTGCATCGACAGCTCACCGCGCTCCAGTGCGCCGCGCAACAACACTTCCATGCGGGCCTGGGGCATGTGGAGCGCGTTGAGCTGTTCATCGGCAAAGCGCCACATGGCCTTGCCGAGCTGCTTGGCGTGATACATGGCGGCGTCCGCTTTCTCGATGGCTTCCGCCGCGTTGTCTGTGTCACCGGGCACCAGTGCCACCCCGATGCTGGCCGAGATATGCAGAAGATCGGAGCCGATCTGGAAGACTTGGCCCACCGTTTCCAAGATTGCTTGAGCCACCTGAGCGGCCTGCGGCGCGGCGGACCTGGACAGGACGATCACGAATTCATCGCCGCCGAAGCGCGAGACGACTGCCCCCGGTGGAAGCTGAGCAGTCAACCGCCCGGCCACCGCCCGTAACAGCTGGTCACCCACTGGATGACCGAAGGTGTCGTTGATCATTTTCATGCGGTCCAGATCCACGAACAGCACCGCCACCCCGTCGTTCCAGCTGCGGGCCTCATCGATTTGCCGCTGCAGATTGACCTCCAGATCGTCGCGGTTGCGGACACCAGTCAGCGGATCGTGCTCAGCGCGGTAAGTCAGCCGCAGATGCAGGCGCTGATTGTCGGTCAGCGTCAATAGTTGTCGTAAGACGAACAGGCCGACCACCAACCACAAAATGACCTGTTGACCGGAGTCCAGAGGCGTCAGGAAGTGGGTGGTCAGATACAGCACGAACACGCCCAGCACGGCGTAGTGAGGGAGCAGCGGTTTCCAGTGTTCACCGCGTTCGGGACGCACCGTCGTCTGGCGTTTGATCGTCTGACCGCTGCGGTAAGCGGCCCAGGCGATCAGCAGTGCGCCCAGCGGCCAGCCGAGATCGGCAAGAGTACCAGAAACGTAAACCTTGTGGGCCAGCGCATTGTAGTAGAGAACGTCGCTGCCCAGATAAAACAGCAGCCCAGTCGCCAGCAGGAAGACGACGCGCCGCCGCAGGCTTAAGGGACGCCAGAGCGCGAGCGTAACGGCCGCAGCACACAGCAGCAGATCCGCTACCGGGTATGCCAGCGAAACCCACATGGCCAGTGAGGAGGAATCATAGCGGGACAGCGTGTCCTGAACAGAAGATCGCCCATGATCAGGATGACCAAGGCTGTGTCGATCAGGAAGCTGAGGGTTTGCATAGGACTGACGCGCTCACGTTTCAGGGCCGCCAAACCGGCAGCGAAGCACGGCAGCGATGCCAGGTAAGCCAGATCCGCCGGCGATGGAAACTGAGGCAGGATGAGCGCGTCGTAAATTGCATGCAGTGCTGCGCCCAGTCCATAAAACAGCAGCCCGTAACTGATCCACCGCCACATGCGCACTGCTGGAATATGCGGTAAGCGGGAAGTCTGCCAGACCACCCACGCGGCCAGGAAGAACGGTGGGACAAAAAGCAGATTCTGTGTGAGGAGTGGAGAAAACCTGACCGGGACGCTGAGCAGCCACACCGCATAGACAATAATGTAAACAACCAGGATGAATAGAGTCCTCGGGAGGACACGCGGGGACATGGGACAGTTTCCAGTGTTATTGATTGCGTTATAAATACATTAACAAAAGATTAAGATTCAGAACCGTTTGAAGAGAAATCTTTGATCGCCTGACAGAAAGAGAAAATGTTACTGGGAACGCGCCCCAACTTGATCAAGCCGTTTTCGCCCATCTCCAGCAGGAGTGATGGAACGACGTCCACAACGATTCTGGCAAGCTGTTGGTGTAGGGTGAGGCCGTGCTGAACGATCAAAAGCTCCCAGGATACCGATTCCACTTCCAATCATCGGCCATGCTGTCTGGCTCTACCACCGCTCTGCCCTGAGTTACCGAGACGTGGAGAAAGTCCTCTGGCTGTGGAAGGCCGTCGATGACCAAAGTGCAGCGCTTGATGTGCTTCTCCAACGGCACCGAGACAGCTCGGCAGCGACGTTATTTTTCCGAATTCTTCTGGGTGAATATGATCTTCCAGAAACAGGGCCGCCCACTCTATCCTATCTGTCAGTCCCTGCCGACACGAGTTGACTCTTGCCCTGCAACACTGGAGAGCCACCGTGCAGCAGGTGGCCTGATGTTCAAACTACCTGCTCATGGCACTTCCAATTCCCCTTGCCGATAACAGCTTGCCAGAATCCCTCAGGGAGTGATCCATCTGCTGCTCGGCCTCCTACACGGCACGGCGCAGGGAATCGGTAGAGTTCTGCGTTTCTAGCGCTTTGATGATTATGCACGCTCAGTCTAGAAACTGACGTCTGACACGCTGCTTACCGCTTTGCCTCACCCGTACTGCCCCGAACGAAGCCCCGAAATCCGCTGGGCGTCAGGCCTACCGCGCCCTTGAAGGCGCGGGCGAAGGCGCTGTGGTCAAAGTAGCCGCACTCGACGGCGATCTGCGCCACCGAGAGACTGGTCTGGGACAGCAACGCTGTGGCGGCCTGAATGCGGGTGCGGGTCAGCAATTGCGTGGGCGTCAGGCCGTAGACGCGCCTGATCTGGCGCTCGAAAGTGGTCACGCTCAGGCCGGCGCTTCGGGCCAGTTCCGGCACGCTGAGCGGCGCGGCGTACTCGGCCTCTATCTGCGCAGTGGCGGCGGCCAGCCCCAGAGCCGAGGCGTGAGAGCGCGGCAGGTGGAGATCACGCGACAGTCCCAGCAGGCCCACCGGGGCGTGGGGTTCACCCAGCATGCGTTTGGTGGTCAGGCACCAGCCCGCCTTGCCGCCCGGATACAGGTGCAGTTCCAGATGCTCGGTCAGGGTGCGGCCTGCCAGAACGGCGGTGTCCTGCTGGGTATAGGCCGCTCCCAGCGACGCCGGAAAGACCTCGCTGGCTTGCAAGCCCAGCACGGCAGAGGCGGGACGGTTCAGCCGCTCCAGCAGGGTGCGGTTGGCGTACAGGTAGCGTCCCTGTGCATCTTTCACGAAGGCCACGGTGTCCGGCAAATAGTCCAGCACGTCCAGCAGGGAATCTAAACCTAGCCGCCGAATTGCCTCTGGCAAGACCCGAATCCGTTTTGCATCAGGAAGAAGCGGCGGGAGTACGGGCATAGCCTATTGTGCCCAATTCGGCAGCCAACCCCGTGAACTTCACCAAGACGCAGGGTCTGCTGCTGGCGTACCGTAAGGGATGTCACCCGCACCCTCAACTGTTTCGACGGTCACCCACCGCATCCGCTTCGTGGATTCCCATTCGGCGGGCGAGCCGACGCGCGTGGTGCTGGACGGCTTTCCGGAACTGCCGGGCGAAACCCTGGCACAGCAGCGTGAAGCACTGAGCCGTGACTTTGACCGCTGGCGAACCCTGGTCAATCTGGAGCCACGCGGCAACGAGGTGCTGGTCAGCGCTCTGCTGCTGCCGCCCAAGTCGCCGGACTGCGTCACAGGCGTCGTTTATTTCAACAATGCTGGGCCGCTGGGTATGTGCGGCCACGGCACGATGGGCGTGGTGACGACGCTGGCCTACCTGGGGCGCATCGGCCCCGGCGATCACCGCATCGACACTCCGGTGGGTGTGGTCACGGCGACGTTGCATGATGATGGCCGCGTCAGTGTGGCGAACGTGCCCGCTTACCGCCACCTTAAAGACGTCACCGTCACCGTGGAAGGTCTGGGCGAGGTGCGGGGCGACGTGGCCTGGGGCGGCAACTGGTTCTATCTGGTGGATGTGGGCCAGCGGACGCTGAATCTCGGTGATATTCCGGCCCTGAACGACGAGACTCTGCGAATTCGTCAGGCGTTGAGAGAAGCTGGGATCACTGGAAAGGACGGCGCGGAGATTGACCACATCGAACTTTTCAGCCATGCCGGGGGGATCAACCGCAACTTCGTGATGTGTCCTGGCGGCGCGTATGACCGCAGTCCCTGTGGAACGGGCACCAGCGCCAAGCTGGCCTGTCTGGCAGCGGACGGCAGTCTGGAACCCGATCAGGTCTGGCGGCAGGAAAGCGTGATCGGCAGTGTGTTCGAGGGCCAATATTCTATCCGGGACGGTCAGGTGCATCCCGTGATCACTGGACGGGCGTTTATCACCCTACAGGGCGAACTGATCGTGCAGCCGGGCGATCCTTTCGCCTGGGGCATCCGGCTAGAGGAGGGGTGAGCAGGATGCACGCCATCGTCATCGGCGGCGGCATGGTGGGTGCGGCCTGTGCGGACGCCCTGGCGTTAAATGGCGTGCGCGTGACGGTACTGGAGCCGGGGCCAGTCGGCGGCGGCGCGACGGCGGCGGGCATGGGTCATCTGGTGGTCATGGACGACAGCCCCGCGCAACTGGCCCTGACCTCCCGCAGCTTGGAGCTGTGGGAGGCGCTGGCGCGGGACTTACCCGCACAGGCTGATTACCACGCGTGTGGCACGCTCTGGGTGGCGAGCGACGCAGAGGAACTGGAGGCGGTGGAGCCGAAACGTCAGGCGTATCTGGCCGCGGGCCGGGGGGCGCTGCTGCTGAACGCTGCCGAATTGGCGCATGCCGAACCAAATCTGCGCCCCGGACTGGCTGGAGCCCTGCGCGTGCCGGGCGACAGCGTGGTGTATGCCCCGGTGGTGGCCCAGTTTCTGCTGGAGCGTGCCGGGGCAACCGTGCGGCGCGGGGCGGTCACGGAATTGATCGAGGGTGGAGTCAGGCTGGCGAGCGGCGAAAGCCTGCACGCGGATCTGGTGGTGGTGGCGAACGGCATCGGGGCAGCGGGGTTGTTGCCCGGTCTACCCCTGCGGCAGCGCAAGGGCCACCTGCTGATCACCGAACGGGGTGCCCTAAAAGTCAACCATCAGCTCGTCGAACTCGGTTACCTGAAAAGCGCCCATGGCGGCGACGAGGACAGCGTGGCTTTCAATGTCCAGCCGCGCCCCACGGGGCAATTGCTGATCGGCTCCAGCCGTCAGTTCGAGCGTCCAGACCGCGAGATCGACTGGCCGCTGCTGCGCCGGATGCTGCGCCGCGCTGCCGAGTTTCTGCCCGCGCTGGCGCAAACCTCTGCGCTCCGGGTCTGGACGGGGCAGCGCTGTGCCACCCCGGATCACCTGCCGTTGATTGGCCCGCATCCTGATCTGGACGGCGTGTTCCTGGCGACGGGGCATGAGGGGCTGGGCATTACCACCGCGCTGGGAACGGCGGAGGTACTGGCCGCGCAACTGTTTGGAGGCTTCTCCGAACTGCTGGCCCACGACTTCACGCCTGCCCGCTTTGGGCGCATGCTGGAGGCCGTCCATGCCTGAGCTGACGCTGGCTGTGTTGACATTGGACGGGAGGCGGGTCACGGTTGCACCCGGAACCACAGTGCTGGCCGCCCTCCAGAACGCTGGCCTCTCGCCGCTACGCTCCAGCCTGAGCGGTGAACCGCGTGGAGCGCTGTGCGGCATGGGAAGCTGTTATGAATGCCGCGCTGTGGTGGATGGGCTGTTGATGCGAACCTGCCTGACACCTGCGCGGGACGGTCAGAATGTCCGCCGACTGCTGGAAGTGGCCCGTGAATTCTGAGGTCTGGGACGCCGTGGTGGTGGGCGCTGGCCCCGCCGGACTGATGGCCGCACGAACTGCCGCCGAGGGTGGATTGCGGGTGCTGCTGCTGGACGCCCAGCCGGGTGCAGGCGGTCAAATCTGGCGCGGCGCGGCAGCAGGACAGAAGGGGACGGCAGGCGACTTGTTGCGCGATGTGGCCGCTCACCCCGGAATCACCGTGCTGAGTGGCGCGGAAGTGATGGCCGCAGAAACGCGGGAGCGGGCGCACACGCTGACGGTGACCACTGCGGCTGGACTGCGCCAGATTCACGCTGAACGGGTGATTCTCGCCACCGGGGCCAACGAACGCTTCCTGCCCTTCGACGGCTGGACCCTGCCCGGAGTCGTTGGTGCAGGCGGCTTGCAGGCCATGAGCAAGGGCGGCCTGAACGTGCGCGGCAAGCGGGTGGTGGTGGCCGGATCGGGGCCGCTGCTGCTGGCGGTGGCAGCGGGCCTACGGCAAAAAGGGGCGCGGGTGCTGGCCGTGGCAGAACAGGCAGGTTTGACGGGTGTGGCCGCGTTCGGTATGGCGGCGGCGCGGCTGCCCGGTAAATCCCGTGAAGCATCGGCACTGGCCGCCGGATTGCTGGGCGTGCCGTACTGGGCCGACTGCGCTGTGGTGCGGGCCAGTGGGCAGAACCAGCTCCAGAGCGTCACCCTGCGGCGTGGGCGACGCGAGATCAGGCTGGACTGCGACTACCTGGCGGTGGGCTTTGGACTGGTGCCGGAAACCCGTGTGGCCGCGTTGCTGGGCTGCGCTCTCGATAATACAGGTGCGGTGCGCGTCAACGTCTGGCAGGCGACGAGCATTCAGGGGGTTTACGCCGCTGGGGAAGTTTGCGGCATCGGTGGCGTGGACGGAGCTTTGCTGGAAGGCTTCGTGGCCGGGTG
This sequence comes from Deinococcus psychrotolerans, assembly GCF_003860465.1. Lineage (NCBI taxonomy): Bacteria > Thermotogati > Deinococcota > Deinococci > Deinococcales > Deinococcaceae > Deinococcus > Deinococcus psychrotolerans. The sequence goes on along the minus strand of NZ_CP034186.1, from coordinate 25,823 downwards.
CGCCGCCAGCGGTCAGATCGAGCGTTTACGTGATGCCCCACGCCGCGCCGATCTTCAGCGCCGCTTTCAACGCGTGCTAGAACGCTCGTTCGCGTTGCGTCCTGAACGCCTGCACACGCCATTACCTGCAACTATCGTCTGCCGCTGCGAGGACGTGCGGCACGGCGAGTTGCGCGGTTTCGCGGGCTGGACGGCGGCCAAGCTCCAGACCCGCTGCGGCATGGGCGTGTGCCAGGGCCGGGTCTGCGGCCCCGCGTGCGAAACCCTGTACGGCTGGCGGTTTGAGGGTGCGCGCGCTCCGCTGGTGCCGTTGCCGCTGGCCCAGTTGCTGGACGAACCCACCACCCTCAGTCCACCGTGAACACTCGAAATTCCTCAGATCCTCGAACCTCTCACCCACTCATTCAAAGGAGCCACACCATGACCCACTCCACCTCCCATCCCTTCCGAGGCGTCTTCCCCGCCATCACCACGCCCTTCAATGCCGACGGCAGCGTGGATCACGGCTTCCTGCGCGAGCACGCCCGCTGGATGATGGCCGCCGGGTGCGACGGCATGATTCCGCTGGGTTCGCTGGGCGAGACCAACACGCTGGAAATGGACGAGAAGATGGCCGTGCTGGAAACCCTGGTGGACGCGCTGGACGGCAAGCCCGTGATTCCCGGCATCGCCAGCCTCAGCACGGCGGGCGGGGTGCGGCTGGCCCAGGCGGCGCGTGACGTGGGCTGCGGCGGCCTGATGGCGCTGCCGCCCTACGTCTACACCAGCGACTGGCGCGAGATGAAGGCGCACATGGCCGCGCTGGTGGGGGCCACCGATCTGCCCGTGATCCTGTACAACAACCCCGGCGCGTACCGCACCGATTTCTTAGCCCCGCAGATTGCCGAGCTGGCTGGAGAGCATACCAACCTGCGCGGCGTCAAGGAAAGCAGCGGGGACGTGCGCCGCGTGACCGCCCTGCGTGCCGTGCTGCCCGAGTCGGTGGATATTCTGGTGGGTCTGGATGACGCCGTCGTGGAGGGCGTGGCGGCGGGCGCAACCGGCTGGGTCGCGGGCCTGATCAATGCCTACCCCGCCGAAAGCGTGCGCCTGTTCGAGCTGGCCCGCGACGGCAAGACGAAAGAGGCTGCCGAACTGTACCGCTGGTTCCTGCCGCTCCTGCGACTGGACGTGGTGAACAAGTTCGTGCAGTTGATCAAGTTTGTGCAGGAGGAAACCGGGCACGGCAGCGCCCGCGTCCGCGCCCCCCGGCTGGAGCTTACGGACGCCGAGAAGGCCGAAGCACGCGCCGTCATCGAGGCCGCGTCCGGGCGTGTCTCCGCAGGAGTTGGGTCATGACCGCCCGCACCTTCCAGGCGACGAACCCGGCGACGGGGCAGCCTCTGGCCCCGGCATTCGAGGTCACGACGCCGGAGGAACTGGAGTCACTGGTGGCAGCGGCGAAAGATGCGGCACGGGGCTTTGCTACCAGTTCGCCCACACAGCGGGCCGACTTTCTGAACACTGCCGCCGCCGCAATCGAGGCGCGGGGAGATGAGCTAATCGCGGCGGCAATGCTAGAAACGGGCCTGCCTGAAGCCCGGCTGCGCGGCGAGGTAGGGCGCACTGCCAATCAACTGCGCCTGTTCGCGCGGGTGGCGGCAGAGGGCTCATGGGTGGACGCCCGCATTGACCACGGCGATCCGACCCGCAGGCCAGCGCCTAAGCCGGATGTCCGCAGCCTGCGGGTGGCACTGGGGCCAGTGGCGGTCTTTGGGGCCAGCAACTTTCCGCTGGCTTTCAGCGTGGCCGGGGGCGACACCACTTCCGCGCTGGCGGCAGGTTGCCCCGTGGTGGTCAAGGCGCACCCGGCGCACCCGGCCACCTCCGAGTTGGCGGCAGCGGCCATTCGTGAGGCGGCGGCGAAGTGTGGCCTGCCCGCAGGCGTGTTCGGCATCGTCTACGAGGACGGCTACGAGCTGGGCGTGCAACTGGTTCAGCACCCTGAGATTCACGCCGTCGGCTTCACCGGCTCCCGTGCGGGCGGGCTGGCCATCGTGGCCGCTGCCCAGGCCCGCGAGGTGCCGATTCCCGTCTACGCCGAGATGAGCAGCGTCAATCCCAGCGTGTTCACGGCGGCGGCCATTGACAGGGGCGGCGCGGCGCTGGCGGGTGGACTGGCCACCAGCATCAGCGGCTCGGGCGGCCAGCTCTGCACCCAGCCGGGGCTGATTTTCGTGCCAGTGGGCGAGGCGGGCGACGCCTTCCTACAACAGGTGGCGGCGAAACTGGACGCCACTCCAGCCTGCACCCTGCTCACGGGCGGCATTCTGAACGCCTACCAGAAGGGTGCAGCCGGGCATCTTGCAGTGGCGGGCGTTCAGCCCATGACCCAGGGTTCGGAGCCGGAGCAGGGCGCGCAGCCCCAGCTTCTCAGCGTTCCCATTGCCGCATTTACCTCCGATCTGGCCGATGAAGTCTTTGGCCCTCTGAGCATTGCGGTGCGCTATGACCGCCTGGAAGAGGTCATGCCCGTACTGGCCGGACTGGAAGGCCAGTTGACTGCCAGCCTGCACGCCACGGATGATGAACTGGACGGACTCTCTGACCTGCTACACGTCATGGGACAGCGGGCCGGGCGACTGGTGCTGAATGGCTTTCCCACCGGTGTGGAAGTCGGCCACGCCATGGTTCACGGCGGCCCCTTCCCGGCCACCAGCGACGGCGGGCGCAGCACCAGCGTGGGTACCCTCGCCATCGGGCGTTTTGCCCGTCTGCGCGCGTATCAGGACTTTCCTGACCGTGCTCTGCCGCCCGAACTGCAGGACGCCAATCCATATGGTATCTGGCGTCTGGTGGACGGCGAACGAACGCGCTGAGGGCGGCACCGCTGTTCTGAATTCAGGAAAGGGAGTATTGACGCCCCCAACACTCCCTTTTGACTGTCCCAACCCGCTGGTTCTAAGCCATCCACTTTAGCTGTACTTTGGGGGTATTCGAGGACCACTGAATAATGCTGTGTGGGCACGGCAAAAAGGGCATAGAGGTGGCTGGGGGTATTCCCCAGCCACCTCTACACGAATGGCAGGTACGGTGTCGCCCATCAAGTCATCTGGCTGAGTACGTCGCAGCCACTGAAGGAAAGTCAGGGCAATCATGCACAGCAGGGCGTGATGATGCAGGCCGTTCCATGATCGGCCTTCGAAATGATCCAAGCCGACTTCTTGCTTGAGTTCACGATGGGTTAATTCACAGGCCCAGCGGCGCTTGGTCACTTCGATCAACCGCGTTAGTGGTGTTGTCGGTGGAAGATTGCAGACATAATATTTTCGCTCTTCACCACGCCGTTGTTCGCCGATCACCCAAGCCACTTGCCCTGGAAGATGTTGACCTTGGGCGTTTTCTTCACCATCTGCCAGCCGGACATAAACGGCGGCGAATCGACCTGAAAGCGCACCCTTGGTACCGTGACGCCAGACTACGTTGTGCCAGACGGCCTCGCTCAACGTCTGCACGACCGCCAAACGGTCGTGCAGACGTTGTCGGGTATTTCGGTTCTCGGCCTCTGAAGTGTTTGGGGATTGGGATCAGACGTACCTCAGCGGGATAGACAGTTTGCGTTCGCGTGATGCCGACAGACCACAGCAATCCCCGCGCACTGAGTGCCCGACGAAATCGGGCATTGACCCCGTAACCCGCATCGACGCCAAAGGTGACGTGTTGGCGGACACGGTCGAGTTCGCACAGCGCTAGCTCCCATTTGGTCAACGGTGATCGGTGTTCCGATGGAACACCGATCGCTTCACAGCGGGCAGCATCGTTCGTCCATTCCAGAGGCAAAAAGAGCCTTAGGGCCAGCGGGAGAGGGATGTCATGCTGTGCCAGGATGAGTGAAACCAGACACTGGCAGTTCGTCAGTTTTCCCACTTGGCCGGAGTATTGTCGGGCGACGCCGACGGATTTCGTACCAAACTTTGTCAGGCAGGTATCGTCAATGATCAGCACAGCATCTCGACCGCCCAGAAGCTCCTCAGCGCGTTGAGCAAGTAAAATTTCGAGTGGAGCGGTCAACCATGGACTATCGGTGATGAAACGCTGCAGTGGGTCATCATTTCCAGGGACGACAACCGCTGCGAGCGGTTGGATGCTTTTGCGACTGGCCGTACTGCATAACCCGTGTACGTAGAGTGGTGCCCAGGTACGCTGGGCGTGATAACGAAACAGAGCTGAGAAGGGAGCAAACCAGGTGGGGAAGTGTCGTGTCCAGGCAGGCAGGTGACGTCGCATATGTGTAGGCACAGCATCAAGGATGCTGTGCCTACACATGTTTCTGAATACCCCCAAAGTACAGCTAGTGCATGACCACAGGCATGCCTTCAGGTAAACTGAGGGATGGGACGACGGAAACAGTGGGTTGTGCAGCTGAGCGACGATGAGCGGCAGCAACTGACGGACATGACTCGGAAAGGCGTGCACAGTGCGCGGGTCGTGGCCCGCGCACGCCTCCTGCTCCTGAGCGACAGAGGCCTGCTGGATCGGGACGTGGCCGAGCGCCAAGGCGTGAGTTCTGCCACCGTCGCGTCGATCCGCAAGAAGTACACCGAGGGCGGCCTCCAGGCTGCCCTCCACGAGAAAGCACGGCCCAAACAGCCGCCCAAACTGAACGCGCAGCGGACGGCGATCTTGATCGCCGAAGTGTGCTCGAGTCCCGACGGCCGGGAGAAATGGACGATGCAACTGCTGGCCGATCGTCTGGTGACCCTGGGTGTGGTGGACAGCATCAGTGACGAGACCGTACGGAGAACACTGAAAAAAACGCACTCAAACCGTGGCAGGTTCAAAGTTGGTGTGTCGCCCAGGTAGGTGCGGACTTCGTGTGGCGCATGGAAACCGTGCTGGACACCTATGCCCAGCCCTACGATGCCTCACGGCCTGTCATCTGCTTCGATGAAAAGTCGTATCAGCTGTTGGATCATGTCCGAGAGCCACTGCCACCCGTGCCGGGATCCCCAGCACGGGTGGATCATGAATACAAGCGGTATGGCACCGTCAATTTCTTTGTCGCTCTGGAACCACACACCGGTCAACGCACAGTCACGGTGACCGACCGACGGAGCAATGCGGACTTTGCTGAGCAGCTCCAGGCACTGGAGCTGCGCTATGCGGTTGCCGAGAAGATCGTTCTGGTGCTGGATCAGCTGTCCACGCACAGTCCAGCAGCGCTATATCAACATCTTCCGGCAGAGGAAGCTCGGCGGCTGAGCCGACGCTTCGAGTGGATCTACACACCAAAACATGCGTCCTGGCTCAACATGCGGGCAGGCCCCATATGGGTGCCGTTCTGCCCAAGACGGCGGAATTGGAGTGGTCAGCCTTGCAACGCCAGTGTCTGGGTCAGCGCTTGGCGAGTAAAGAGGCCGTCGAGCGTGAAATCCACGCCTGGGAAACAGACCGCAACGCGCGGTCTGTGCGCGTGAACTGGCAGTTCTCGACACCCACAGCTCGGGAGAAACTCAAGCGCCACTATCCGACTCGCAAATAGCTATAGACATGCCTGTGGTCATACACTAGAAGTGATCTGGAAATTTCAGTTTGGTACGTGAAGGCTTGAAATATTTGCGGGATGCGATTGACGGACGAACAGTGGGCCGTCCTCGGCCCATTCATTCCACCCTTGGAGAAGAAAACGCTGCATGGACAACCCTGAGGTTCCCCTCGTCGTCAGTCCAGTCCAGTTGCACTTCAAATCTTATCTCAGCCCGCCTGGTTCAGGTGGGCGAATGGTCATTGAGCGAGCTGTGTGAGCGCACCTCATTGTAATCCTGATGCTAGGCTGCCACGACCAGACGGGCTTGAGGTAAGGTCTGAAACCAATGGAGGTTTAGGTACTCATCGAGAATGGTCGAAATGTTGCGTGATTCCGCGTTCGTGAGCCCATTGCTCCAAGGCTTTGCTGATGAATTCAGGCCCATTATCTGTCACGAGCATGGCAGACTGAGCACGCTCAGCCAACACGTTACTGAGCAATCGAGCCACATCCGCGCCTGTAATGGAGGTGCCGACATGCATTACTAGGCATTCCCTTGTGAAGGTGAAGTCATCCACCACCTTGAGGACGCGAAATCTCCGTCCTGAAGCAAGCTGATCAGACATAAGATCCATACTCCAACGCTGATTGACGGCAGAAACCTATGGTTTCTGCGCCCGTTCTCGGGCAGTGATCTTCTTGCGGGCTTTGCGACGCACAGCTAGTCCTTCAGCCCGATAGATCCGGTAAACCCGTTTGTGATTGACGACCTGTCCCTCGCGCTTCAAGAGCACCTGGAGTCGTCGATAGCCAAGAAAGGGACATTGCTCCGCCAACTCACGTAGCCGAGTCTTCAGAGCCAGCTCTTTTTCCTCTCTAGGGCTGTCTCTATGATGCCGTTGAGTTGGGTGCCAGAACCCGAGCACCTGGCACGTCCGACGTTCAGTGAACTTGAACTGCTGACGGACGAAGCCCACCACTTGGCGCTTGATCGGCGTCTGTGACTGCGATGTGGCTTCGTGATTCACCACTTTTTCGCTACCTCGTCAATCGGTTGACCCGCCTCAACTTGACCCATAACATCCAGCATTTGCTGTGAGGAGTGGCCTGCCTAGTGTATGACCACAGGCATGTCTATAGCTATTTGCGAGTCGGATAGTGGCGCTTGAGTTTCTCCCGAGCTGTGGGTGTCGAGAACTGCCAGTTCACGCGCACAGACCGCGCGTTGCGGTCTGTTTCCCAGGCGTGGATTTCACGCTCGACGGCCTCTTTACTCGCCAAGCGCTGACCCAGACACTGGCGTTGCAAGGCTGACCACTCCAATTCCGCCGTCTTGGGCAGAACGGCACCCATATGGGGCCTGCCCGCATGTTGAGCCAGGACGCATGTTTTGGTGTGTAGATCCACTCGAAGCGTCGGCTCAGCCGCCGAGCTTCCTCTGCCGGAAGATGTTGATATAGCGCTGCTGGACTGTGCGTGGACAGCTGATCCAGCACCAGAACGATCTTCTCGGCAACCGCATAGCGCAGCTCCAGTGCCTGGAGCTGCTCAGCAAAGTCCGCATTGCTCCGTCGGTCGGTCACCGTGACTGTGCGTTGACCGGTGTGTGGTTCCAGAGCGACAAAGAAATTGACGGTGCCATACCGCTTGTATTCATGATCCACCCGTGCTGGGGATCCCGGCACGGGTGGCAGTGGCTCTCGGACATGATCCAACAGCTGATACGACTTTTCATCGAAGCAGATGACAGGCCGTGAGGCATCGTAGGGCTGGGCATAGGTGTCCAGCACGGTTTCCATGCGCCACACGAAGTCCGCACCTACCTGGGCGACACACCAACTTTGAACCTGCCACGGTTTGAGTGCGTTTTTTTCAGTGTTCTCCGTACGGTCTCGTCACTGATGCTGTCCACCACACCCAGGGTCACCAGACGATCGGCCAGCAGTTGCATCGTCCATTTCTCCCGGCCGTCGGGACTCGAGCACACTTCGGCGATCAAGATCGCCGTCCGCTGCGCGTTCAGTTTGGGCGGCTGTTTGGGCCGTGCTTTCTCGTGGAGGGCAGCCTGGAGGCCGCCCTCGGTGTACTTCTTGCGGATCGACGCGACGGTGGCAGAACTCACGCCTTGGCGCTCGGCCACGTCCCGATCCAGCAGGCCTCTGTCGCTCAGGAGCAGGAGGCGTGCGCGGGCCACGACCCGCGCACTGTGCACGCCTTTCCGAGTCATGTCCGTCAGTTGCTGCCGCTCATTGTCGCTCAGCTGCACAACCCACTGTTTCCGTCGTCCCATCCCTCAGTTTACCTGAAGGCATGCCTGTGGTCATGCACTAGGTGAATATGACGTTCCAGATGAGATTTGCACCGACAAACTCACTAGCTATGGAGCGGCGGTCAGATCGCGAGTCTTGCAGAGGTCGATCATCAAGTGGTGATATCCTTGGATCGCTGCAAAAACCTGATCGAACAGCAGGCAGGCGTCCATCCGGGCATCCGTTCTGCCCAAGACAATCCCACCATTATACGTAGTTTCAGGAACGACAGCAACAAGGATCTAAGCGGCGGAAACGAGCGCAGGAGTTCCTGAGTTTACACGCCCGCATTGAGAATCTTCACCATCACACCCAGACCAGCATTCCCACATCTAATGGAAGAAAAAATCAGGAGGATACGTTCCAGACGTGGTCAACAGTCGCAGCAGGGATGGTCTGAATCTCAAACCACCCCTGCTCTCAGTGTGCTGTGATGCTAGTTAAAGCAACACAACCCCTGGAATTGACGTACCTGGTGCTCCTGTGTTTTGAATTCCCTCCAGCCTGCGTCGCACCCACAGGATAGCTGATGATCGACAGCAGGAATCGGAAGCTGGGCCGCTTCCGGTCAACATCAGCGCGTCCCTACGCGACAACTAGCTAGAACCCTCCAATGTCCGCATGAAGCCCGTAGCGAAGAGACCTTCACGGACTCTTAGCACTCATTCTGTCAGTAGGATACATTTTTCGGTCATATAGATGATTGCTTTTGATCTATTGGCTTGTTAAGATGAGCGAAAGCGATCATTTCAGACATAGGTGGCAGGATTCAGCCTTCACGACATTCCGAGACGGACGGCCTTTTGAGGCCAGAGGTGGCAGTGCAATCAGACCGCATCACCAAGATTCAGCATCACCTTTATAACAATGGCTACGCCCAGGTTCAGGAACTGGCCGAGGCCACAGGCGCGTCTATCGTTACTATCCGCCGCGATCTCCAACGCCTGGAGGAAGACGGCATCGTCACCCGTACCCACGGCGGAGCCAAGCTGGCCGAGGCGGCGGGGCCAGAACTGGCTTTCCAGTCGCGCGTACAGGAGCACCTCGACGCCAAGCGGGCCATCGGTGAGGCCGCTTACGGGTTGCTGCGACCCCACACCACCATCTTTCTGGACGCCGGGACCACCGTGCTGCAACTCGCTCGTCGGCTCCGGGCACAGGTGCAGCCCCTGCCACTGACCATCTTCACCAATGGGCTGGGCGTGGCACAGGATCTGGTGAATGTCGAGGGCCTGAGCGTCAATCTGCTGGGTGGGCAGCTTCGCAACGAAAATCTCTCGATGGTCGGTCCCTACGCTGAGCGCTTGCTGGGCGAGGTCTGGTTCGATCAGCTTTACCTCGGTACCAGCGCCGTTCGCGGCGACGCGCAGATGTACACCCTCAATTCCTCCGAGGCCAGCCTCAACCGGGCCATGATCGCCCGCACTTCGCAGGCCATTTTACTGGCCGATTCCAGCAAGTTTGACAGCAGCGCCCCCTACGCGGTGGCTCCCATTTCTGCCGTTCAGACCATCATTACCGACAGCGCACTCGACGCTACCTGGAAGTCGCGCCTGGCCGATCTCAAGATCAACACCACCTTCGTTCCCCTCGGGAGGAATTCATGAAAAGCAAGCTGAACAATGCCGCAAAACGCTCCGCCGTGAGCCTGGCCCTCACCCTGCTGACTGTCGGCTTGGCCCAGAACAGCGGCGGCGTCCCCGAAACCAGCGTGTCGCAGGCTCTCAAGCGCACCATCACCATCGGCGGCGACCTCAAGCAGTGGGATGGCCTGCCGCAGTACAAAGTCATTCTCAGTAACGGCGTGCCCAGTGTGCCGGTGGGAAGCAGCGGTTATTTCAGCCTGGCCTACGACGACAGCAACCTCTACGTGCTGGGCGTCTTCGACCAGCCCAGGGACACCGTTAAGGCGGTGCTGAAAAGTGACGCGGGCGAGTGGTGGAACGATGACGTGATGGAGCTTTACCTCCGCACCCAGCCGTTTGTTAGTGCCCCTGCCGATCTGCACTTCGCCGTCAACCCGGCGGGCGAGCGTTTCAAGGCCTACACCGCCACCACCGATTACAAGAGCGTGGGTCGCATCGAGGACAACCGCTGGGTGCTGGAACTGGCCTTGCCGCTCAATTCAGCCACCCTGCCAGCAGTCAAGGCGGGCGACGTCTGGGGCCTCAAGGTCGGGCGTGAACACCAGAAGGCCGCCGAGTTCCCGATTTGGCCGGTGGGCGGCGACTTCAGCTCACCCAACAACTACGGCTACCTGGCCTTTACCGAGCAGCCTGCCACAGCCAGCGCCCTGGCCACCGAGATCACCGCCAAGCTGGGCAAGTCTCTGGCGGGATCACCGTTGGAAAGCCGCCTGTCAGACATCGGTTCGTACTCGGTGTATTACGGCAACCAGGCCGCCGACGTGGAGAAGCTGCTCAATTACGACCTCGCCATCGTGCAGCCCAGCACCGTGAACGCCGAGCAGCTCAAGATGCTCCACGACAACGGCACCCGCGTCGTGGCCTACATGACCATCGGTGAGCTGGACCGCAACAATGCTGCCGCGCCGACGGTGGACCCGAGCTGGATTCTGGGCGAGAACAAGAACTGGGGTTCGCAGTTCATCGACGCCTCGCAGCCCGGCTGGCAGAAGATCGTGGCCGATCAGGCCGCGAAGCTGAAAAAACAGGGCTTCGACGGCTTTTTCCTCGATACGCTCGACACCGCCGATCTGTACCCCAAGATCGCGCCAGGACTGGTCAAGATCGTGCAGGACCTGCGGGCGACTTACCCCGACGCCGTGATCGTGCAAAACCGGGGCTTCGCGCTGCTCAACCAGACGGCCCCCAGCATCGACGCGGTGATGTACGAGAGTTTTTCGAGCAGTTACAACTTCGACAAGAAGACTTACGGCAACGTCAACGGTGATCCCAGCTTCGTGGAGGCGCTGTCCAAACGCGGTCTGAAGGTGCTGGCGCTCGACTACGCGCAGCCGGAGCAGCAAGACCTGATCACCCGTGATTACCAGCGGGCCAAGTCATTCGGCTTCGTGCCGTACGTCTCGACCATCAACCTGGACAAGGTTTACGAGGCCAACCCGTGAGGTCTGAGCGCCCCACTGTCCGGCAGGGTTAGGGAGCCAGAATGCAAAACGCCGCTCCACTTGTCACCCTGACTGCCCGCAAGCGCCGCGCTTCTCCCATGCGGCGACAGGAAACGCTGATGGCCGCGCTGCTGATCCTGCCCAGCACCCTGGGGATTCTGGCCTTTGCGGTGTTGCCGATCGCCGCGTCGCTGGGCATCTCGCTCACCGACTGGGGCGGCCTAAGTAAACCCAATTTCGTGGGCCTCCAGAACTACGCCACCGCGCTGCAAGACCCACGGGCCACCTCGGCCCTGTCTCACACGCTGATCTATGTGCTGCTGGCGGTGCCCACCGGGGTCATCATCTCGCTGACACTGGCAGTGTGGATCAACAATCTCAAGTCGGGCTGGCTACGCACGGTCTTCCGCACGGTGTATTACCTGCCGATGGTCACCATTGGCGTGGCGGTGGCGCTGCTGTGGCAGGTGCTGCTCGCACCGCAGGGTCTGGTCAACCTGATTCTGGGCTGGCTGGGCGTTCACGGCCCTAACTGGCTCGGCTCACCCGCCTGGGTGCTGCCCGCCGTGGCCGTCTTCAGCGTCTGGCAGGGTTCGGGGCAGGGCATCATCTTGTTTTTGGCCTCACTGGCGAGCGTGCCCAAAGAGCTGTACGAAGCCTCTCAACTCGACGGGGCCAGACCATTCGAGACCTTCCGCTTCATCACCCTGCCGATGATCAGCCCCACCATCTTCTTGGTGATGGTGCTGAGCGTCATCGGAGCCTTGCAGGTGTTCGAGGCCGTGCTGGTGCTCTCCAACGGCGGCCCCGGCGACAGCAGCACCACGGTGGCCCTCTACATCTACAAGACGGCCTTCACCTTCTTCAAGATGGGCTACGCCTCGGCGCTGGCCTGGTTGCTGGCCATCATCTTGATCGCGCTGATGATGGTTCAGTGGCGCAACCAGAACAAATGGGTGAACTATGACCAGGTCTGAACCCGCTCCCGAAGTGCTGACCCGCCGCGACGTTTCACTCAGAGCCAAGTCGCAGGGATCGCAGGCGGCGCTGCTGGGCCTGTTGACCCTGGGCGCTGTCGTCATTCTGTTGCCGTTCGCCTGGATGATCCTGACGGCCTTCAAGACCCCCGCCGAGGCGTACACCTGGCCCCCGGTGTGGCTCCCGGCCAAGTGGAGTGTCGCCAACTTTACCCAGCTGTTCAATACCATTCCGTTTGCCCGGATGTTCTTCAACAGTGTCTGGACCAGTGTGCTGATTGCCAGCCTGAACATCCTGTCGGCTGCGCCCGCTGCCTACGCCTTCGCGCGGCTGCGCTTTCCGGGGCAGGGGCTGTGGTTCGGCTCGCACCTGCTCTCCCTGATGATTCCCTGGCAGGTCACGATCATTCCGGTGTTCCTGCTGATCCGTTACCTGGGCTGGTACGACAGCTTCACGGCCCTGATCGTGCCCAGCATCGCCAGCGGGTTCACCGTGTTCCTGCTGTTTCAATTCTTCCGCTCACTGCCCCGTTCACTGGAAGAAAGCGTGCTGATCGACGGCGGCTCGTGGTTCACGGCGCTGCGGCATGTGGCACTGCCTGCCGCCAAAGGCGCAATCGCGGCGGCGTGGCTGTTCAGCTTCCTGGGCAACTGGCAGTCGTTTATCTGGCCGCTGATCGTGTTGCAGTCGAGCGAGAAGATGTTGCTGCCCGTCGGCCTGCTGAGCTTGCAAAACCAGTACTCGGTCAACATCCCGGTGCTGATGGCGGGGGCTACCCTGTCCACGCTGCCCACCGTGATTGCCTACATGTTCGTCCAGCGTTACCTCACCGACGCCGCCATTACCAGCGGCCTGAAAGGGTAACGCCTGTGTCCAACGTCCGCGCGTTGCGCTTTTCCCCGCCTTCTCATTCATCTGGAGGAACCACCATGCCCAAGTTGACCGGACCCAAGACCCTGCTTTTCCTTGCCGCCCTGAGCCTGTCCGCCGCCAGTGCCGCCACCACCATCGACTACGCCACCTGGGACGGCACCCGCCAGAAGGCCGATGAAGCGCTGATTGCCGCTTTTAACAAATCGCACCCCGATATCACGGTTAAGTACAACCTGGTGCCCTGGGGCGTGTACTGGCAGAAAGCCGCCGCGATGGTGGCGGGCGGCAGCACCTTCGACGTCATGTGGATGAACCTCGACAATTTCCCCTTTTACCAATCGCAAGGTGCACTCTCGCCGATCAAACTGGACGCCAAGACGACGGCGGCGCTGCCCAACGTGCGAACTGCGCCCTACAAGGTCGACAATCAGCTTTACGGCGTGCCGCTGGGACCGCAGCCGGTCACGGTGTATATCAACCGGGCACTCTTCAAGGAGCGCGGCGTGCCGATTCCCACCGCCAACTGGACCTTTGATCAGATGCTGGACGCCGCCAAGAAGCTGACCTTCACCAAGGACGGCAAGCAGATCTACGGCATCAACGGAGCCGATTTACAGTCCGACCTGGAATACGGCATGAGCTTTTACTACGGCGCGGGCGGCAAGGGCCTGATCCAGAAGTCCGGCACGGGCTACGCGGCCAGCCTGGACCCCATCTTCGCCAAGACCTCACAGAAACTGCTGGATCTGATCTATAAAGACAAGGTGGCCCCCGGTCCGCAGGCGGCCAGCCAGCAGGGCTATCAGATGTTCCTGGCCGGGCAGATGGGCATTCTGGTGCAGGGCAGCTGGATGGTCAGCACCTGGGATCAGAACAAGGACCTGGACTGGGCCTTCGCGCCGTTTCCCAGTGTGGACGGCAAGCAGCCGCACCCGGTGGTCAGCGCCCACGCGCTGGTGATCCCGACAGGCAGCAAGAACAAGGACGCCGCCCAGACTTTGGTTACCTGGATGAACACCAGCCCCCAGGCCCAGCGGCTGCTCGCCCAGCAGGGCCTGCTGCCCACCCTGGCCGAGAATTACAAGAGCCAGTACCTCCAGGCGCTGCCTGGCCGCAACGCCCAGACGGTCTTCGCCCAGCTTCCCAACTCAGTGGTCATCAACGCCAGTCTGCGTAGCCTCAAGGTGCTGCCCGAGGTGCTGACGGTGCTCAATCAGAAACTGAATCTGGCTTGGACCGGCAACGCCACACTGCCCGACGCGATCAAGCAGGCAACGGGAGAGATGAATACTCTGCTGAAAACGGCCAAGTAATGACGGAGCGGGCGGATCAGACGTGGGTGCTGGGCCTGGACGGCGGCGGCAGCAAGACCGCGTTGGCTTACGTCAACGCGGAGGGCGAGGTGGTGGGGCCGTTTTACGCTCCCGGCATCAATCCCTTTGACCGCCCCGACTGGCAAGCGGTGCTGACCGCCCTGCTGAGCGCCCACCCCGCTCCCGGCCCGCTGCACCGCGCCGCCCTCGGCCTGCCCGGCTACGGCGAGTCGCGGGAGATCAGCGCTCGGCAGGACGCCCTCAGTGCCGAGCTGCTGCCTGGCTGTCCGCTCAGCACCATGAACGATGTGGAGGCCGCCTTTACCGGGGCCTTCGCGGGCGGGCCGGGCGTGCTGCTGCTGGCCGGAACCGGCTCGATGGCCTGGGCGGACGACGGTGTTGGTCGGCTCCGTGTCGGCGGCTGGGGCGAGGGCTTCGGCGATGAGGGCAGCGCTTACTGGACCGGGCGGCGGGCACTGAGTCTGGCAAGTCAGGCCCTGGACGGACGCCACGCCGACGCTGAGTTCGCGCAGGCATTACTGACACCGCTGCTGAGCGGTCCTCCTACCCAGCCGGGCCTGCTGGAATGGTACTACGCCCAAGCGCATCCCCGTTCCGCCGTCGCCGCACTGGCCCGCTCGGTCAATGAGCTGGCCGGTGACGGTCAGCTGACCGCCCACGCTATTTTGCTGGACGCTGCCGACCTTCTGGCCCAGCACGTCAGCGCCGCCCGCCAGCAGCTTGGCAAACCCGATCTGCCGTGGAGCTACGCGGGCAGCGTGCTGGGCAGCCGCACGGTTCTGGAGACGCTGACCACTCTTCTAGGCGAACCTCAAGTGCCCGCTCTGCTCCCGCTGGGCGGCGCACTCTTTCACGCGGCAGCACAAGCCGGATTCGGCACCGACGCCGACTGGCAGCGGCGCGTCCGCACGGCCCTGCTGCACCTTCCATTCACCTCACCCACCCTTCAGGAGCAAGCATGAATCCCACCATCCGCAGCATTACCGAACAATTTCCCCTGTGGAGGCAGGCAGCCCAGACCCATCTGCCCGCCCTCAACCATGACGAAATGCACGTCTTGATCGGCTGCGGCACCTCGTACTACCTGGCCCAGAGCGTGGCCGCCGCCCTCAACGAATCGGGTGTGCAGGCGCTGGCGGTGCCGGGCGGCGAGTGGCTGCACCGCCCGGAGTCGTACCTGCCAGCGGGGACGCGCCCGCACGTCCTGGCCTTCTCGCGCAGTGGCGAATCCACCGAGACCGTGCAGGCCGCCATTCGCAGCCGCAACGAGGGCGTGCATGTCACCGCCCTGACCTGCGAGGCGGGGAGCAGCCTGGCAAAGAACGCCGACACCGTGCTGTACGCGCCCACCCACCCGGAAGAGGGCATTGTGATGACCGCCTCGGCCAGTCTGATGCTCCTGCTGGGATTGCGACTGGCAGGGTTGGACGTGACGGCTGAAGGTATCCGGGCCTCCGAACACCTGCTGAACGAGGCGCGGGAAGGGTTTGCCGCTGCCATTGCCGGACGCTCGCACTTCGTCTTCCTGGGGGCAGGTTCGCTGTACGGTGTGGCGCAGGAGGGCGCCTTGAAACTCCAGGAAATGAGCCTGACTTACACTCAGGCGTACCACCCGCTGGAGTACCGTCACGGCCCGGTCAGTCTGGTGGACGAGCGCACGGTCGTGGTGTTGCTGTCTCACCCGCAGCGGGTGGCCGAAGAGATCAAGCTGGTCGGCGAGCTGCAGAGCAAGGGAGCACGGGTCATCAATTTCGGCGGTTCCGGCGACCTGAGCCTCGAAGTGAGCGGCAACGCCAGCATCCGCGCTTTGAGCGTCCTGCCCGCCCTCCAGATGCTGGGTGAGTGCGTGGCGCAGACCAAGGGGCTGGATACCTTGACCCCCCGTCACCTGACCAAAGTGGTGACGCTCGCGTGACGCTGGTTTCCCCTGCCACATCCGCAGACGTCATCCGCGCGGCCCGCGCCGGGGGCTACGCATTGGCGGCCTTCAACGCCGTGAATCTGGAAACCGCCCAGGCCATCGTGCGGGCCGCCGAGGCCGTGCGTGCGCCAGTCATCCTCCAGTTCTCCCAGAACGCTGCTCGGCACGGCGGACTGGCGCAACTGGCCGCACTGGGCCAGAGCCTGAAAGCGGAGGCCAGCGTGCCGGTGCTGCTCCACTTTGACCACGCCGAGAGTGAAGATGCGGCGCTGGAAGCGTTGCGGCTGGGCTTTGACGGCGTGATGCTGGAGGGAGACGACCCCATCACCTTGCGCCGCCTGGCAGACGCGGCTCACGCGGCGGGCGGCTATCTGGAGGCCGAATACGAGGTGGTCATTAAGGGTGAGCGCAGTGGCGAGCGCCACGATGATCCGGCCCAGCTCAGCGCCTTCATCCGTGACAGCGGCTGCGACATTCTGGCCATTGACCTGGGCAGCGCCCACAAGCAGGAGAGCAAGAACGCTCACCTGGACCTCGGGCGACTGCATACCCTAACGGGATTGACGGCCCTGCCGCTGGTTCTACACGGGGCCAGCAGCGTGCCGGAAACTGAACTGGCCCAGGCCGCCCGAGCAGGCGTCGCCAAGATCAACCTCGCCACCGATCTGACGCTGACGTTCACCGCCGCCGTGCGCGAGTCGCTGAACGCTGGAGCCAAAGATCCCCGCCAGTACCTGGGGGCCGGGCGCGACGCCATGCAGGCCCGCGCCGAGACATATATCCGTGCGCTGGGCGCAGCGGGCTGGGCATGATCGTCGCCCTGACCCCCAACCTGTCGCTGGACCGGACGATGACCCTGAACCGCCCCCTCGTACCGGGCCAGCTTCACCGCGTCACGGGACTGACGGTGGCCGCCGGGGGCAAGGGCGTGAACTTGGCGCGGGCGGTGCGGGCCTTCGGCGGCCAGAGCTGCGTGGCGGGCGTAATAGGCGGTTTCAATGGCCAATATTTCCGCGCCCTGCTGAACGCTGAGGGCCTGATGGGCGTGCTGGAAGACGGCGAGGGCGAGACCCGTGAATGCCAGGCCCTGCTGAGCGGTGACAGCCACCCCACCGAGATCAATGAGGCTGGCCCCCCGTATCAGCCGGAAGCGGTGGTTCACCTGCTCAAGCGCTTGCCGGAAGGGCAGGTGGTGGTGTGCGGCAGCCTCGCGCCGGGAACGCCGAGGGCGGGATTTCTGGACATGCTGCTTGGCCTGGACAGGCCAGTGGTGGACGGCAGCGGCGTGGGCTTGGAAGCCGCCGTGGAAGCTGGGGCCAGCCTGATCAAGCCCAACGAACACGAGCTGGAAGGGCTGACTGGCAGCGGCACGCTGGATTCTGCCCGTGAGCTGTACCGCCGCAGCGGGGTTCAAGTCTTGCTGACACGGGGCGAGCGCGGCGCGGCCTTCGTCGGTGAAGAGGTCTGGGAAGTCGAGGCTCCGCACATTGACGCGAAAAATCCGGTGGGCAGCGGTGACACGCTGCTTGGAACCTTTTTGTGGGCACGGCAGGCTGGTGAGTCCGTTCCCGACGCCCTACGGCTTGCGGTGGCAGCGGGCAGCGCCAACGCAATGCTGGGCGGGCCACTGAAGTTCCGGATGAGAGCGGCGCGTGAACTGGTAGCCCAGACCCGGTTGCTGATCCCGGCGTGACACGGCTGGTGGCCGTTCGGATACTGCTGGTGGCGCTTCTGGTCACCTCTATTGGGCTAGCCGGGCCAGCTGAAGGCGTGGCCCTGTCAGTTCGACCACCCGTTCAAGCCGCTTGGATGTACGCCATCGGGGCCGACAACACCAAGCGCCTCAACGCCGGAGCCACACCTTCCGGTACCGTTATCAGCCTCGATCTGCTGGACGTGAAGGCCGCCAGTATCGCCCGTTTGAGGAAGGCGGGGCGCTACGTCATCTGCTATTACAGCGCGGGCACCTCCGAGTCGTACCGGACAGACGTAGACAGCAGTAAGCTGCTGACTGTGTCGCTGAATTTGGGCGAAGTCGGGCGCGGGGGCGGCGAAATCTGGGAGGGCGAGAAGTGGCTGGACATCCGGGGCTTCGGCCAGTCTGAATTTACACAGTCCAGGTCTGCACGCATTGCCACCATCAAAGCCGTGATGACGGCTCGCCTCAAGCTCGCTCAGAGCAAGGGCTGTCAGGCGGTGGAGCCAGATAACGTGGACGCCTGGAGTAACGACGTGAGCCAGAAAGCCCCGGCAGGCACACGGGAAAACGCCATCAGCGCCGCCGATCAGCTTGTCTACAACCGCTGGACGGTGGACACAGCCCACGGCTTCGGCCTCGCTGCGCTGCTCAAAAACGATTTGAATCAGGCGTCGACACTGGTCAGCACCTATGACGGCGCACTTAACGAGGAATGCCTGAGCATGGGCGAATGTGGGCTACTCAAGCCCTTTGCAGATGCGGGCAAGGCCATTTACATCGTGGAATACGAGCCTGCGAGCTTCGTCACAGCGGCGCACAAAAAAACCGCGTCCAAGTTGCACCTGAACGTCATTCTCACTGATCTGGACGTCAACCTTGCCGAACCTCTCGCCCGCTTTGGCTCGTGGTGAGCTGAGCTGATCTTTCCCCTCTGGAGCTGTGCTGCATGACCAAAATTGCTATTATCGGTGCCGGAAGCGCCGTCTTCGCCCAGCAGATGATCACCGACGTTCTCGCCATTGACGGCCTGGACACGGGTGAGTTCGCTTTAATCGACATTGACCCGGTGCGGCTCGAGCAGGGCCATGAACTCGCTGAACTGACGGTAAAGCGCAGTGGCAAGCTGTTCACGGTCACGTCATCCACAAACCGCCTGGAACTCCTGCCCGGCACCGATTTCGTTATCAATACCATCGAGGTTTCGGGGTTGGGCAATGTCCGGCACGACTATGACATTCCCATGAACTACGGCGTGGATCAGTGTATCGGCGACACCACCGGCCCCGGCGGCGTGATGAAGTTCCTGCGGACGGCCCCCGCCTGGCTGGGCATTCTGCGCGACATCGAGCGGCTGGCTCCACAGGCGGTGGTCATGAGTTACACCAACCCGATGAGCGCTTTGGTGCTGCTCTCGGTGCGGGCTTCCAGTCTCAAGGTCTATGGGCTGTGCCACTCCATTCAGAACACGCTGGCCGAGTTGGCCGGATACCTGAACCTGCCCGCCGCCGAGCTGACCTACCGCTGCGCCGGGGTCAATCACCTGTCGTGGTTTACCGAGCTGGGCTGGAAGGGCCAGGATGTGATGCCTAAACTTCGGGCGGCGATGCTGAAACCGGAAATCTACGAGCAGGACATCATCCGTTTCGAGATGCTCAAGCATTTCGGGGCCTTTCCCACCGAGTCCAGCGGGCATTTCTCGGAGTACGTGCCGTATTTCCGCAAACGCCCCGATCTGTTGGCGCAGTTTACTCGGCCCGAATACAAGGGCGAGAGTGGCTTCTACGCCCACAACTGGCCCCGCTGGCGCGATGAGCATCAGGCCCAGGTGGCCGATCTGATCGCCCGCGAGAAGGCTGGAGAAACCGCTATCGATATGACTCGTAGTCCGGAATTTGCCTCTAACATCATCGAAGGCATGGTGCTCGACCGCCCGCAGCAGATCACCTGCAATCTGCCAAACACCCGACTGATCGACAATTTGTCCCAGGACGGCGTAGTGGAGGTAGGCTGTACGGTAGACGCGCAGGGTATTCATCCACAGCCGTACGGACGCCTGCCTGAAGCGCTGGCCGCGCTGAACCGTTCGCACATGGCCGTTCACAGCCTGCTGGCCGACTCGGTCATTCAAGAAAACCACGACCTGGCCGTGCAGGCGCTGATGCTTGACCCCCTGACCGCCGCTGTCTGTTCACTAGACGAGATTCGCGCCATGTTCGCCGAACTGGTGGAAGTGGAGCAAGCCGACCTCCCCAGCTACCTGCGCGAATCGGTGGGCGTATGAGTGGGCCAGCCACACAACCGGTCACGCTGCTGATTCTGGGTGCAGGCAGCCGGGGCCGGATCTACGCCGAATACACACTCGGCCATTCAGAGGAAGGGATAGTGGTGGCAGTGGCTGAGCCAGATGCTAGACGCCGTGCTGACTTCGCTAAGCTGCATAATCTACCGCCCGAACGGGTTTTTACCGACTGGCGCGAGGCGCTGAAGCAGCCGAAACTCGCTGACGTGGCCGTGATCACCACCCAGGACGCCGATCATGTCGCCCCGGTGGAAGCCGCCGCCGCCCTCGGCTATCACCTGCTGCTGGAAAAACCGATGGCCCCCGACGAGGAGGGCTGCCGCCGCATCATTGCTGCTGCCGAGCAACACGGCGTCATGCTAGGGGTCTGCCACGTCCTGCGCTACACCGCCTACACCCAGGCACTGAAGGCGGTGCTCAACGCCGGAACCATCGGTGAGATCGTCAGCGTGGAGCATCTGGAACCCGTCGGCTACTGGCACCAGGCGCACTCATTCGTGCGTGGCCACTGGCGAAATACCGAGCAGAGCAGTCCGATGCTGCTGTCCAAGGCGTGTCACGATCTGGACTGGCTGCGCTACGTGGTGGGCTTGCCCTGTCAGCGCGTGTCGTCCTTCGGCAGCCTCAAGCACTTTCGCCGCGAGGAACAACCAGCGGGCGCGGCGGACCGTTGTGTGGACTGCCCGCCGGAGATCGAAAACGCCTGCCCTTACTCGGCCAAGCGCTACTACCTGGGCCAACTGGAGGCCGGAAACACTGAATGGCCGCTCAATGTCATCACCTCTGACATCACCTATGAAGGCGTGACAGCAGCCCTGCGGGACGGCCCCTATGGGCGGTGTGTCTACGCCTGCGACAACGACGTGGTCGATCATCAGGTGGTCAACTTCGAGTTCAAGGGCGGTGTGACGGCCAGCTTCACCATGACCGCCTTCACCCGCGCACGGGGGCGCGAAACCCGAATTTTTGGCACGAAGGGTGAACTTTACGGCGACAGCCAAAAGATTGAGATCTATGATTTCCTAACAGGCGAAACCTCAGTGCTGGACACCGATATTGCCTCAGACGGCAGCATCCTCTCAGGGCACGGCGGCGGCGACGATGGGCTGATGGCGGCGTTTCTGACCGCAATAAGACGGAACGATCCTGGCTTGATTCTGAGTGGGCCACAGGAAACGCTGGAAAGCCATCTGATGGTTTTCGCTGCGGAGCGGGCGAGAGCGGGTGGGATGGTCGTGGACATGGATCCTACCGTTCTGAGCGTGGCAGAGCGGCGCGAATGATAAGCGAGAACAAAAGTTCTTCTCAAGGCCACCGCAAAGTCGAACAGGGGCTGGTCAATGGAACAACATTCGGAGATGTGACTAAATTCCCCCCCCGTGTTTATCTTCTCAGTAGTCAGGAAGGTTTCAAGTTATTTTGACGCTGAGTGAGAGCAGTTGTGTTGTCTTAAGCCCAATGCCAGTAAGTTAAGGGGTTTGGGCGGACTGACGATGGTATCAAGATGAAGGATGAATCTTGGCACCGCATTCCTGACCACGGCCCGCAATCAGCCACTCGATCATCTCGCCACCTTCGCGACGAGCCTCAATGCTACGTTGGTGACGCAAGCCCTTGAGGCTACGGGGAACGCTTCAGTTCGTCGCCGAAAGCTCCCCGCAGAACGGGCCGTAGGCTGATGCTTGGCATGGCGCTCTTGCGTGACCGGTCAATTCAGGTGGTGTGTGACCATTTGCATCTGATCCTCCCTGATCACACCGGGAAGACGACGATCAGTTCGGCGGGCCTGGTACAGGCACGCGACGACTGGAAATCGCCCCCTCAAACACCTGTTCGATGCTGTTTTCACTCGTCATGGTCGCGAGCAGCTTGACGCCAACCGGGCGGTACTCGGCATTGATGGCACGACTCTCCGGGTACCGGACAGTGACGAGAATCGCGCGCATTTCACTCTGCCTTCGAGTGGTGCACACCGCGAGAGTGCATATCCGCAAGCGAGGGTCGTTGGTCTGATGGCGCTCGGGTCGCATTTCCTGCTGGATCTGAAGGTCAGCGCGTACACGGAGAGCGAGGAATCGCTCTCCAGCGGCTTCGATGAACACCTGCCCGACCACTGTGTGCTGATAGTCGACCGGGGGCTCTTGGACTACAGGCGGTTTTACCGCCATCAGCAGCGGGGCGAAGAGCGGCACTGGCTCGTACGAGCTAAAAGCAACCCGGTGTGGACGGTGTTGGAAATCCTGGGATCGAATGAGGTTATCGCTGAAGTTCCCTTTCGCAGACCTGCGCGCAGGTCTGACCCTACCTTGCCCCGCAGCATGCGGATCCGCGTCATCTGCTACCAGTTTCCGGGCTTCAAGCCACAGTGGCTGCTGACGTCGATGTTGGACGCCGAGCGCTACCCAGCGGCTGAAATCATTGAGCTCTACCACCAGCGCTGGGAACTCGAAACTGGATTTGACGAGCTCCATATGCATACTCTGGAGCGATTGGAGGCGTTGCGCTCCCAGACACCAGACCGCATTCGGCAGGAACTGTTCGCGCTGGCCGTGGTGTACAACCTGGTGCGTCTGGACATGGCCCGGGTGGCCGATCACCTGGAGGTCAGTCCTTTACGAATTTCGTACCGGACCAGTCTGCTGCTGATCCGGACGTTGTGGCTCAGCGCGTGGGTGGTGAGCGTAGGTCGTTTACCACAGTATCTGGAACAACTGACCAGTGACATCGCGTTGCTCGTACTTCCAGCAAGACGACCTCGCTCGTACCCTCGAGTCGTCAAAATCAAGATGACCCGCTATCCAAGGGAAGTACGTGCCAGTGCCCCTCTCCCTTCTTAACTTACTGGCATTGTAGTTAAGGCAACACAACCGCTCAACATGCCGAGACCGACTACTCAGCGTTCACAACGCGGTTGCGGCCCTCGCGCTTCGCCCGGTACAGCGCCAGGTCTGCGGCCCGCACCAGCACCGCCAGTTCTCTCCCATGTTGCGGGAACGTCGCTACCCCCAGCGAGGCGCTCACACCCTCCAGAACCTTGCCCTGATTCGTGACCTTTAACCGGACAATCGCTTCCCGGATCTGCTCAGCACGGTCGAATGTCTGCTGCTGATTGGCCCCGGGCAGCAGCAACGTAAATTCCTCACCTCCGTACCGGCAAGCGACGTCCTCTGCCCGCACGCTCTCGCGGAGCACCCCACCCAACGCTTTGAGCAGCACGTCGCCCGCCTCATGTCCATGCGTGTCGTTGAACACCTTGAACCGGTCGACGTCCAGCATGATCAGCCCGATCGCCTCACCTTTGCGCTCGGAGCGGCGCAACTCGCGCTCAAAGGTCTCTTCCAAGTAGCGCCTGTTGAACAGCCCGGTCAACGGATCTCTGATCGACTGCTGCCGAAGCGTCTCGCGGAGACGCAGGTTGACCATCGCGAGCGCCACCATGTCCGCGACCGTCTGCGCCAGACGCTGCTGCCGTTGCGGGAATGCCGTCTCCCTTTCGAGGTACAGCAGCCCGACCGTATCGCCCTGCGCGAGCATCGGAACGCACAGGGTCGATCCGGTGGTCTGGTGGTGATGGCAGTTCAGTTCGCCCTCCACCGAGGCGAACAGCCGGCCGCGTCTCAATCCCCAGCATTCCTCCGGCCCGAACAGAGACGTGCTCGTGGACTTGCCGTTCCAGGCGACGAGTTCCTCGAGGCCATCCTTGGAAGCGCCGTACGAGTACAGCTTCCCCGGTACGCCAGGGAACAGGAGGGCGACGTGCAGAGCGACGACCTGCTCGATTTCGCTGAAGCTGAAGCACGCCTGGAGCATCTCGCTCATCTCGCTGAGCACCTTGGCTTCGGTGTTTCGTTCTTCGAGTTCCCTGACCTGTACCTGCAATTCCTCGCTGAGCCGCTGAAGTTCCCCGGTACGCTCCAGAACCCGGCGCTCCAATGTCAGGTTGAGTTGCCGCACCTCCGCTTCGGCCGCCCGCACCCGCAGCAGCGCCCGGAGCGTGGCGATGAGCACCGACGGCTCGATAGGATGAGCTAGGTACGCGTCCGCCCCGAGATCCAGACCATACGCGGTGTTCTCCGCCGTCAGGTAGGAAGCCGAGGCCATCAGAACCGGGATTTGGGCGGAGCCAACGTCAGCCTTGATGCGGCGGCAAACCTCGAAGCCGTCCATATCGGGCATATTGATATCGAGAACGATCAGGTCCGGTCTCTCAAAGTCCATCTGATCTGCACCGTCGACATGCTCCATACCGGCTCTGGTGTTGACAAGGAGACTGAGCGCTTCAGCCCCGCTGCGGGCCTCACTGACCAGATACCCTGCCCGTTTGAGGGTGTGAACCGTGACGTATCGGCCTGAATCGTTGTCGTCCACCACCAGAATGCGTGCCAAAGCGCCGGTCATCTCAGCTCTCCCAGGTCAGCTGAAGAGAGCGGTGGAGTCGCTGACGAGGGTGCCGCGCCGGCCGGACATTCGGTTCCGGAATTGACCGGCAGCACTGCCCAGAAGCGTGACCCTTGGTTCAGGACGCTTTCCATCCCCACCCGGCCTCCGAGCAGGGTAGCCATGCGACTGGCGAGTGACAGCCCAAGCCCGCTGCCCTCACTGGTCCGCAAGGCGGGAACTCCAACCTGAGAGAATTCCTGAAAGAGCCTCGCCTGGTCTTCAGGGACGATACCTGAACCGCTGTCCTGCACCGAGAATTCGATCCAGCTGTCTTCTTCCAGCCGCCGGGTCGAAACGCGCACCTCGCCGGACCGGGTGAATTTCAGTGCGTTCGAGATGAAATTGCGGAGGATCTGATGCAATTTGCTGGCGTCGGTGTACAGCACCGTCGAAGTTAGAGGTTCCTCAACGATCAGTTGCGGGCCGGACGGCGTGACGAGGGGCTGGAAGAGGGCACGCAGGGTGCCGAGAACCTGACTCAGATCGAGGGGCTCCAGGGTCAGTTCGCGGCCGCCGGTCTCGGCTTTGGTCAGGTCGAGCAGATCGTTGACCATGACCAGCAATTCCTCGGCGGAAGAACGCAGCAGTCTTAACTGTTCGTCCTGCTCTGCCGAGAGGTCGCCGTCATCATGACTCAGGAGCATGCGAGAAAGACCCAGCATCGAGTGCAGCGGCGTCCGGAATTCGTGGCTGACGTACGAGAGAAACATCGACTTTTCCCGGCTGGCGTCACGCAGGAGCGAGGCGGTGTCTTCCAGTTCGCTGTAAAGGGCAACGACGCCTCTGTTGGTGTCTCCAAGTTCGCGGTTGAGACTGGCGAGTTCCTCCTCGCGGCGGGCCAGGTCACTCAGCGCCCGCAGCAGCTCCTGGTTCTGCCGCTGCAATTCCTGAACTGCGGTCACAGGACCTGCCTCGTCGAGCGCCGCCTGGAACCGCTCAATCTCATGAGGGCTGAGCGTCACTCCAGGCGGTAGATGCTTGGCGACACTGATCTGGGTGCCTGACGGTCCTGTCACGACGTGGAAGTGATCCATCAGGCGGCGCGTCCCACGCAGCCCTGCCCCCATACCGGTGCGGGAGACGTACTCTCCGGCCAGAATCTCGTCGAGTCCAGCTATGCCCGCTCCCTGATCGCTGACCCGCACCATGAGCCGCTGGTCCCCAACGTTCACACCGTCCTCGGCGTCCACGCCGTAATCGACTTGGCCGCCTCCCGCATACATCAGGGCGTTGCGGGCCAGCTCCGACACGGCGGTCGCCACGCGGGTCTGATCCTGGGTCGAAAGGCCCAGCAGCTCGGCGAGTTGCCGCCCCCGACTTCGCGCACTCACCACGTCCTGTTCGTAGCGCAGGTAGACGCTCGACAGCACGTTCAC